>JALYIH010000148.1 GCA_030775865.1 Pseudomonadota bacterium
CGATATTGTCCTAACCTCACCTAAACCGGCCCAAGCCAGTATTGCAGTCAAGGTAGAAGCTAGGTCCGGGACGGTTGCAGCCAAGGTACGCGCTGCTTACGACCCTGATGGCGATGGAGATGACGACGCTGCAGAAGCGATTGGATTGATCCAATCAGCGATGGGCGCACTAACCGATGCCATCGAATCGCTCAACGGTGCCGGAATGGACGAAGACGGCGCTGCCGCCAAGGCTGCGGCAGAGATAGCAGCGAAGGCTGCGGTGGACGATGCCGCGCGCATCTCAGCATCTGACCGTGGCCGCCGCCTTCGACTTGCGGAAGCTGAGGCGGCCTAATGGCGAAGCCGACGCTAACGTTGCCATCCTCGCCCGCTAAGGCCCAGATGCCCGCAGTGAAACCCACTGATGGCGCTAGGCCTGCGGCTGGTGCCGATCCCGCGCCATACCTTGGCGCGGCCGTTATCGTAAAGACGGTCGGTCTTATCGCAGGTCAGAACGAGCACGCCGCCACCATCACAAAGGTTTTGGACGGCGATCTTGTCAACGTCATGCTAATGCCGGGAGAGGGTCAGCCCTATCCGGTCCTATCAATCAATCGCGCGTCCGGCTCGCCCTCGTGGCGATGGCCGCAGCGTTAATCCAAACACTCGCCCGCCGGGCGATCTGTCATTTCACCAAAATGCCCTTCGGCAAGGCACTCGCCACCGTCGTGATGACGCGGCATTCCCATAGATGGAGCCAAATATTATGAAGTCGAAGGAACTGCGCGCGAAGCGCGCCAAGTTGATTGAGGACGCGCGCGCGTTGATTTCCAGCGACGCGCCGAGTGCGGAGGATACCGCGAAGTTCGATGCGATGATGACTGAGGCAGACGGCCTCAAGGCTCAGATCGACCGCATCGAGCGCGCCGACGACTTGGCGGCAGAGCAGCTTGAGTCGCTGCGCAACGCGGCCGATCGTAACGGAACGGGCGCCGACGAAGAGCGCGACCGCGTCGCGCTTGTGGACAGCGCCTTCAACACATGGATGCGTCGTGGTGCCAGTGCCCTCAATGAAGCGCAGCGGCCAATCTATACGCAATGCTTCGAGGCACCCGCCAATGGCGGCACTGATTCCCCGGCCGGATGGCGGCTGACTCCGCGTCCGCAAGCGGCGCTTGGGGTAGGCACCGATCCGGGCGGCGGCGCGACCGTACCGCAGGGCTTCTATGACAAGCTGATTGACGCCCAGAAGGCCTACGGCGGCATGGTCGACGCGGCCTTCGTGTTTGATACTGCCGGCGGAAACGCATTGCCGATTCCGACTGATAATGACACCACGAACTCTGGCTCGATTCTGGGCGAGAACGTTCAGGTCGGTACGCAGGACAACACATTCGGCGCCGTGACGATGAACGCCTATGTTTATACGTCCAAACTGGTGCTGGTTTCCAATCAGCTCCTTCAGGACACTGCATTCAATCTCGATGCGTGGCTTTCCGGCAAGCTCGGCACGCGTATTGCTCGCGCGACCAACGCGCACTTCACCACCGGCACGGGCGCAAGCCAGCCCGGCGGCGTCGTGACGGGTTCGACTCTCGGCTATACGGCCGGCAACTCGACGACCTCAGGCGAAACGGCGTCGATCACCTATGACGATCTCGTTGAACTTGAGCACTCGGTCGACCCGGCGTACCGTAAGAGCGCGCGATTCATGATGTCCGACGCCGCTCTCAAGGTCATCAAGAAGCTGAAGGACGGCATCGGTCGACCGCTCTGGATGGCTGGTCTCGCGGTCAAGGAGCCCGACACCATCAACTCCTTCCCCTATGTCATCAATCAGGACATGGCGGCTCCGGCAGCTTCGGCGAAGTCGGTTTTGTTCGGCGATTTCTCGAACTACTTCATCCGCCGCGTGGCGGGTGTACAGATCCTGCGCCTGACGGAACGTTACGCAGATTTCAACCAGGTCGGCTTCCTCGCCTTCCAGCGATGGGACGGTCAGTTGGTCGATGCCGGAACGCACCCAATCAAGTATCTCCAGCAATCAAGTTCCTGATACTAGGAATTTTATTGGGGTTGTGCCATAGTCTGCTCCCAGAAGAAGGGAGCGACTATGGTTCACAAAATCAGGAAATGCCGTCAGTGCGGGGATGCTCTGACGATAGGAGAAAATTGGAGCGAAGCGTTACGCGGCTCCAGGCAATATGAATGCAAGAAATGCTATGCGCGTCGGAAAAGACCCGACGCTAAATGGCGAATAGGAGAGCACCGAGAACGGTCATGTCTTGATTGCGCAGTGGCCTTGGTTCGCAACCAGAATTGGTCCGAAACGTTGGCGACCAACTACGTCAATGTATGCAATCTATGTCAGTCACATCGGCAAATGGACTGGCAAGAAACCAAGCGCGGGTATCCATTTAAGACGAGAAGCGCAGCGCTCGCCGGTCGCCGTCAAACGCCTGAGCATGTTGCAAAACGAACTGAGGCGACAAGGCTGGCG
>JALYIH010000149.1 GCA_030775865.1 Pseudomonadota bacterium
GTCATGCACAGGCGTGGCCTCAGGTGTTGAGCCATCTCGAACGATGAATTTCACATCGCAATGCGCCCTGAAACTATGAAGGACGGTGCCCTGACGCCCTTGTTCAAAAAGCTCAATCTGGGTGCCCACGATGAAATCGTGCTGTTCGATGCACCGGATTCCTTCGAGGCGGAATTGAAACGGCTAAAGGGCGTAAAAATAGTCCGCAATCCAGGCAAGCCGAAGGCAATCAAGTTCGCAATAGCGTTTGCCGTCACTCAGGCGCGACTGGATCGAACTTCCAAGGTTCTCGCGGCGGCATCCGAGGGCGACGCCGTGCTGTGGTTCGCTTACCCGAAGGGAACCTCCAAGCTTTACGCTTGCGAATTCAACCGTGATTCCGGCTGGGGCATCATTCGAGCCGCCGGCTTCGAGTCCGTACGACAGGTGGCGATCGATGAGGATTGGTCGGCGCTGCGCTTCAGACGCTTGGAATACGTCAAGTCGAGCGTAAGCAATTCGACCGGCAGGCGATGATGGCGAAACGCAAGGCCGCCGTGCGCCCGAAACCCAAGAGGCTGTTGAAAAACAATGACGTCAATCGAATTCTCGACTGATGTTCGATTAGCGCATCTATGTTTGGATTCACCTCGTTCGCAAACCCGGAAAGGCAGATGGATCTCCTGCGCCCGCCGCCTAAGCCGGCGCCGCCCGCCAACTCACAACACTGAGGGTGTGATAAGGTTATGCCCAGGAATTGAGGGGAGATCCCGATGAAGACCTTGCTTTTGTGGTGTGTTTTGTTGGTGCTGTGCTGGCCGATAGCCATTCTTGCCATCATTCTCTGGCCACTGATATGGCTCCTCTCCTTGCCGTTTCGCGCGGTTGCTCTTTCATTCGACGCCATATTCGCATTGGTGCGGGCGATCCTGTTTCTGCCCGCGCGCATTCTTGGGTATCGCGATAGCTCGGCCCGCCGCCCGCTTTAGCCGCCGAGATCCTGCTGGGATGCATCCGATGACTCACCGATGATCTCGGCTCGAGACGCGCTCGCCCTGCTGCGGGAAGGAAACCATCGCTTTGTTTCGCAGGTCTCCAGTCGGGACACATTCGAAAGCCGGGCACGACGCTTGGAACTGACGGCAGGCCAGGAACCCTTCGCCGTCATTCTGGGCTGCTCGGATTCGCGCGTTCCCGTCGAGATCGTCTTCGATCAAGGATTGGGAGATCTGTTCGTCATTCGAGTCGCCGGCAACATCGTTGCGCCCTCGCTGATCGGCAGCGTCGAATTTGCGGCAGAGCAATTCGGCACCCGATTGGTCGTGGTGCTGGGGCATTCTCGCTGCGGTGCAATCGAAACCACGCTGAAGCAATTGCAGCGGCCGGTAGAGAATCAGTCTCACAATCTGCATTCCATTGTCGATTTCATCAGGCCAGGTATCGAGGGGTTGTTGGCAACCGATCTGAAGAATGATCACGATGCGCTGGTGCACGAGGCATGCCGTGCCAACATCCGCGCTTCCGTCAATCACTTGCGGCATGGATCCGACATTATTGAGAATCTGGTCCAAAACGCGGGCTTGATGGTGGTGGGCGCCGAATACTCACTGGAAACGGGTGTGGTCGATTTCTTCGAGAATTTGCCGATTGCCGACTGACTCAGGGAAGCCGAACGGGTGCAGAACGATTCAATGACTCTCTATACGCGGCAAAAAGCTGCATCGGAGCTGCCATGATCATCGATCACATCGGATTGGTTACCAGCGATACGAGAAGAGCAAACGATTTTTATTCGGCGGCGATTGCCGCTGGCGCCACAGACAACGGAGCGCCCGGACTCCGCGAGATCTACCACCCACACTATTTCGGCGCCTTCGTGATCGGTCCGGATGGCCACAATGTGGAAGCCGTCTGCCATAAGGCCGAACCTTAAGTTCACGTTGCGTCGCAACAGCGATGAGCACACTCAAAAGCCGCGATGTGTATGTCGATCGCATGCATCGGGTCACCGAGTACATCGATCAGCACCTGGATCAGTTCTTGGATGCGACGCCGGGTGCGAAATCCCAGAAACATTTATCGCGCTCGGCAATGCGCACAAGACGCTCGTTCCGGGCGGAAAGTACGCCGCGCTCAGCTTCAGGGGCGTGGCAAAGGAGTTTGAACCCGCGTGGACGTCGCTGCTGCGCGATTGGCTTCCTTCCAGCGGACTTCAGCTCGATAATCGACCAATGTTCGAATTCTATCCTGTGGGCTCGAACTACGATCCGGCGACCGGAATGCTCGAGTGCAAATTGTGCGTTCCTGTGATGCCGTTGTGAGGAGACCTTAGCTTGTGAGCGAATGTATCGCGCTGATTCGCGGCGTCAATGTTGGTCGTGGCAAACGCGTAAGCATGTCCGACTTGCGCGACCTCGTCAGCAATTTAGGCCATACGAATGTGCGTACGCTGTTGAACAACGGGAATGTGCTCTTCCAAAACCGGCGCCCCAACGTTGCCAAGCTTTCTTCGAGCATAGAGGCAGCCATCGCCGCCAACTGTGGATTCTCGGCAATGGTGACAGTCATCACAGCCGAAGAGCTGGCATTCATCATCGACGAAAATCCCCTGCTGAAGGTCGCAACCGATCCCTCCAGGCACTTGGTCGCGTTCGCAAGCCACCCAAAGCTCCTCGCCCCCCTGCGCCCGATGCTGAAAGAAACGTGGAGCCCCGACGCGCTCGCGATCACTTCGCGCGCCGCGTACCTTTGGTGTTCGACAGGTATACTGGACAGCAAGTTAAGCCTGGCTTTTGCCCGCAAGGCTGGAGCAAGCGCCACAACCCGCAATTGGGCGACCGTCCTCAAATTGCAGGCCGCCGCGCAGGGCTAGGGAGCGCGTGAGGCTGGACGGCGCTCGCCATCGGCGAGTAGTATCGCCACCCCTACAATGCGCCTGTAGCTCAGCTGGATAGAGTATCGGCCTCCGAAGCCGAGGGTCGTGGGTTCGAATCCCGCCGGGCGCACTCATTTAAAAAAAGTTGCCGGTGATCAGAAACCCGCTAGTGGTCAACAAGTCGAACCCACGACAGAAAAAACCAAGGGTTCGACGCCGCCGCGCTGCCAAATGGAGTACTCGATGACCCGATTCGGTTCACAGGACATGTCCAGTCGCCTGCGGCGCGTGATGATGCGAAGGCCCGGCGCGAGTCTGGAGACCGCCGATCCAGCCGAATGGCACTACGGCCCTGGGTTCAATGCCGCGAAGGCCCAGCACCAACACCGGCACTTCACCCGATTGATCGAGGACTCCGGTGCGGAAATTTTGTGGTTGGATGATTCCGGAGACGGCCTTGCCGACGCCATATTCACGCACGATCCATCCCTCGTCTCAGATCATGGCGCCATCCTTTTGCGCATGGGCAAGGCGCTCCGCATTCCCGAGACTCGGCTGCACGAAGAGGCGTATCGCGACGCCCGCATTCCGATCCTCGGGCGCATCGCGGCGCCAGGCAGCGTCGAGGGAGGCGATTGCCTGTGGCTAGACGCCAACACGCTCATCGTCGGTCGCGGCGTGCGCACCAACCAAGACGGCATCAACCAGTTGGCGCGGATGTTGCGAGGGCACGGCATTTCGGTGTCGAGTTTCGACCTGCCGCTTTGGCAGGGTGAAGACGCGTGCCTGCATTTGATGTCGGTGATCAGTCCGCTCGCGCCCGATGTTGCCCTGGCGTTCGCCCCCTTGATGCCGGCGGCTTTCTACCAGCTGCTGAAGGGCCGCGGCATTCGGCTCATCGAAGCGCCGTCCGATGAGTTCCACGCGAGCAACGGTTTGAGCCTCAATGTGCTGCCCACCGAACCGAAGAAACTGATTGCGGTCGCCGGTTTTCCAAAAACCAAAGCTGCGATGCAGGCCGCGGGCTGCTCGGTCGAGACATTCGAGGCCGATGCCTTATGCATTGCCTGTGAAGGCGGGCCTACGTGTCTCACACGCCCAATCTTCAGAAGCGCCGCGTGAGCGCGTGAGCGCAGCATTTCTGGTTGTCGCCGCACCGTAGGATCGAGCCAACCGCCGGCTGAAGTCTCGGCCGGCTCAATCCTGGCGTGTGGCGTTGCCGTCAGCTTTGCGGCTGCCCCGGAATCGGCAGGCACTCCATGATCTCCATCGACTCGCCGGGGAATATCGAGAAGTGCGGGTGATGCTCGAACATCTTGGCGGCAGCGTCGTGGGATTCGGCTTGGACGACGATGTACCCGGCCATGTTGTTCTTGGTGTCCGAAACACCCTGCGCAGCCGTGCGTTTCGTCTTTCCCAGAGGACCTCCCTGTTCGACGATGGCCGCCTGATGAGCAACCATCCAATCTCCCCAGGCTTTCATGCCGGACGCTTCGAGCTTCTTACGCTTCGCCTCATCCATTTTGTTCCACCCGGCCTTCTCAAACGCAGCCGGCGTACCCAGGTAGATGGCTAGAAACTTTTTCATAGCGTGCTCCAAACTAAGGTTGTAGCGGTACATGAACCCCGCGGGACAGCCGGTGCCATGCTCACACAGACTATGACGATCGGGAAGACGCAATATCGACAGGCGGGGAAGACATTTTTGCAAGGCGCCGAATGCCGCATTGGCCCGCACCCGATCACAGGCCCCGTCTGCAGCTGGAATTGGCACGCGTGCGCGGTATAAGCTAGGGAGATCACAAGAAGAACCTTAGGAACATTTCATGTCGCGAAAATCGATAGCACTGTTGTTGATCATCGTCACCGGTACCGCGCAGGCTGCAGAGCATTTCGACGGTACAACATGGTGGGACACGGTGAAGGAAATTTCGAACGACAAGTACGAGGGCCGCGATACCGGCAGCAAGGGTGAGCGGCAAGCCCAAGAGTACCTGGTCGGCAAACTCAAAGGGCTGGGTGTCGAGCCGGCGGGTTCGAACGGCTTCTACCAGAGCGTGAAGCTGCGAACGCTGGAGATCGATGAGGCCCGCTGCCAGCTCTCGCTGGTTCGCGATGGGCATGCACAACGGCTCACCCTTGGAGAGCAAGCCTTTTTCAGCACCCGTTTTCCACCGGCACCGAAAGTCGACGCACCGCTGGTGTTCGTCGGCTATGGCTTGAATATTCCTGAAAAGAACTACAACGACTTTGCAGGTCTGGATCTCATGGATAAGGTGGCGGTGATTCTCACCGGGTCACCGGCCGACATACCCTCCGCACTGAGCGCCCACTATCAGTCGCGTGCCGAGCGATGGAAGGCGCTCAAAGCCGCCGGCGCCATCGGCGTCATCCAAATTCCCAATCCGGCTTCGATGGACCTGCCCTGGTCCAGGATGGCTTTGAATCGCAACCATGCCAGCATGGATCTCATTGGCCAGGAATTCGATGAGACCGCCGGTGCCAAACTCGCGGTGGCTTTCAATCCGGCCAATGCAGACCTGCTCTTGGAGGGAACCGGACACACCTTCGAAGAGCTCGCCGCTTTGGGGAAGGAGCGTAAACCCCTGCCGCACTTTCCTTTGAAGGTCTCCGTCAGTGCCACAACCGCCACGCACTCGCAGAATGTCGAGTCGACGAACATCGTCGCCAAGATCTCGGGCACCGATCCGAAGCTCAAGGATGAATACGTGGTGCTATCCGCGCACATCGATCACGTCGGCATCGGCGAACCGATCAACGGCGATCGAATCTACAACGGCGCCATGGACAATGGGTCGGGAAGTGCGCTGTTGCTGGATATCGCGCGTTCGCTCAAACAGACGCACGCCACGCTCAAGCGCTCTGTGCTGTTGGTGTGGGTTACCGGCGAGGAGAAAGGCCTGTTGGGCTCGAAGTATTTCGCCGAGCATCCCACCGTGGCGGCAAAATCGATGGTCGCCGATATCAATACCGACATGTTCCTGCCCATCGTGCCGCTCAAGGTTCTGACGGTCTACGGACTTGCGGAGTCCGATCTTGGGGACCGCGCAACCCAGGTCGGCGATCACTTGAACTTGCACGTGCAACCGGATCCGCTGCCGCTGCTCAACGTCTTCATCCGCAGCGACCAATACAATTTCGTGCGCCACGGCGTACCGTCTCTCATGATCGATGTGGGCGCGGTGCCCGGATCGCCCGAGGCCGCGACGATCAAGACCTGGCGCACCCAGCGTTACCATGCCCCTTCGGACGATGCCGATCAGCCTGTGGATCTGGCAACCGCCGCCGGCTACGAGGAAGTCATTCGGGCGCTGCTGATAGAGGTCGCCGACAATCCCAAGCGGCCTCAATGGAAACAGGACAGTTTTTTCCGCCGCTATGCGGAAAGCGCAGCCCCGTGATGCCTAGTCCAAGGGCTTGGCCGGCGCCTGGGTGATCGTTGGGTGCGGTACGTTGCCGCGCGAATTGCTGCCGCCCAAGCGCGGTCGCGACGTGAGCAGGCGGTCAAGCAGGCCGCGCGAAGCGCCCTCGTGGTGCACCCACGGGGTGCTCCACTGCAGCGACGGGGCGCCGCGCTTGCCGGCCTGCAATGACAATGAACTGCCTTTGGTCTGCCACAGTGTCAACAAACGCACGCGATCTTGGGATCTGTATTGCGCCAATTGTTGCCAAACGGACGTGTTTTTCAGCATCGGCGCGTCAATGATGGAACCCTCGCTTCTCGCGGCGTCCAGTTTGTCGAGGCTGCGTGTTCGCGGCCGAAATTCAGTTTGTGAATATGCTTCGACGTCGGCAAGTGGTTTCGCGAAAGCGAACGGCGCCGAGAACATCGACGTTCCCGTTTGAGTATCCAGAGAATTTTTTGCGCCATCCTTAAGCGCAGAATCGGTGTGCGATGTCTGTTCGCCGGCGAGCGCTTGGCTTGCGCGAACGACGCCATAGAGGACCCACGTCAACAACATGCTCTCGCGTCCATGGCTGCAGCGCGTTTCCGACTGACCAGCGATCTTGACCGGTCCGATTCCCAACATGGCTGAATGATCCCTCATCGCTGCCAAAAAGCCTCTCCAGCATCACCCAACGCGTTAAGGCCGAGGCGCGACCTCCATCACATATTTGCGCCTGTCGCGGCAGTGCGCCAGCGCATCGCAACATAACGCACCGAGATTTTCCCGTTATGTCTTCTTTGCAGGGCGGCGCTTGAGTCTCAGGCCGCCGGCTCGCGATACTCGCTAGTGTTTGTGCTCTTGCGCGGCAAGATCGCTGAGCAAGGAGATCAGGCGATCCGGACCGCCGGCCATGGTCACATCGGTGATGTACTTGCCGTTCACGATGAACATCGGCACCGCGGTCACGCGATAGCGCTGCACCAGTTGATCGGCTCTTTGCATCGCGGTCTCCACGTTAAATCCGTGGTATTCCTTTTCGAAGTCGGCCTCCGATATTCCCAGCCTTTTAATGAAGGAAAGCTGAACGCGCTCTGCCGCCGCCGCGTTGTTGGGATCCGGTCCGATCAACGGATCGCCGTTGACTTGAATTTCCTTGAAGATTTCGCTGTGAACATCGTTCAATTTGCCCATGCTATCCAGCGTGTAAAAAAGACGCGCCAAGGATCGGTGGCCTTCGTTCCACAACACCGGCACCCGCGAGAAACTGATGTAGGCCGGTTTGGATTTGAGCCAGGCCGCGACGGTTGGCTCGAGCGCGTAGCAATGCGGGCAGGCGTACCAAAAGAATTCCAGCACCTCCACTTGCCCGGCGGGAACGTTGGTGGGTTGTGCCGGAACCAAGCGTGTGTAATTGGTGCCTTCCTGCCATTGCGTTCCGCTGGGCGTGGCTGCCGCGGCCGTCGATGTTGCGGCCGCCACCGTGGAAGCCACTGCTGCGAGCAGCCTATTCTGTGAACCCGTATCTCCCGGTGTTTCCTCCACGGTTTCGGAGCCGTCTTCGTTCAAGTGGGTCATCGTCAACGGTTTCGCGCCCTCAGCCGCTGTCTTGCCGGGCGTTGCCGGGGCAGTCGATTGCACCGTGGGCGCAGTAGCCGGCGCAGGGGCTTTTCCGGGCGCCAGTCCAGACGGTTCTTGTCGACCGCAGGCAGCCAATGCCAGCAACATCCCGAGTCCCAGCAGCAAGGACGCCCCGCGCAGACGCATCAGCGAATTCCTTCCACGTAGGAAGCCAGGTTTCGAATATCGTCGGGCGAGAGGCGCTTGGCGATGGTCTGCATGATGCCGTTGGGCCCGGTCGCCCGGGTGCCCGACGCATAGTCGTTCAACTGCTTCACGACGTAACCTGGCTGCTGGCCTCGCAGCGCTGGAAACTTCGCAGGTGTATTGCCACGGCCCGTGGGGCCATGGCAGGCCATGCAGGCCGGGATTGCACGGGTTTGGTCGCCGCCGCGATAAAGCCTTTCGCCCGCTTGCCAGAAGGAGGGATCGGCCTCCAGTCCGGTGTTGGTCAAGCTGTCGAAATACGCCCCTAAATCCGCCATGTCAGCCGCCGTCAGATTTGCCGTCATCGGCATCATGACGGGACTCGCGCGTTTGCCGGTTTTGAAATTATTCAGCTGCTCCGCGATGTAATCGGCGCCTATCCCTGCAAGGCTGGGCCATTCCGGATTCGTGCTGTTGCCATTGGCACCATGACAAGCCTGGCACGTTGCGGCCTTGGTGGCGCCGGCTTCGACGCTGGGCGCGGGGAGGGCAGAGGTTGTAACGAAAGTGCTGCAAATTGTTGCTGAGAGAATCCAAAGCCGCTTCATGACGCCCTAACACCCCGTTTTATTGTGACCCGATGTCAACCCTAAATTGTACACTAGAGCCAATAATCTGCGTCCGCCGGCGGCCATGACGACCTACTCCAATGTGAAATTCATGACCAGCGCGGCAGAGGCGCATCAGCTCGCCCCGGATTTGGGCAGAGAAATCGCTTTCGCCGGGCGCTCGAACTCGGGCAAGTCCACGGCCATCAACGTCATTACGCAACGTGCGGGGCTGGCCCGTGTCAGCCGCACCCCGGGCCGCACCCAGCTGATCAATTTTTTCGAGCTGACGCCCGAGAGGCGGTTGGTGGACCTGCCGGGCTACGGATTCGCCAAGGTTCCGGAGCGGGTACGGCTGCACTGGCTGGCTCTGATGGAGCATTATTTCAATGTGCGCGAATCGCTCGTGGGCCTGATGCTCATCGTCGACAGCCGCCGCGGGCTGGGCGCTCAGGATGTGGCGATGCTCGAGTGGATACTGGCGCGCGATCGCTTCGCACACGTCTTGTTGACAAAAGCAGACAAACTCAACCGTCAGGACTCACTGCGCGTTTTGCGGGAAACAGTGGCGGCCGGCGCGGATGCTGCGGTATCGGCGCAACTATTTTCAGCGCACAACAAACAAGGCATCGACGAGGCGCGCGAAGTCATGGACCGATGGCTGAATCAGGCATAAAAAAAAGCCCCGATGGGCGCTTGTGGCAACCATCGGGGCAGACCAACCCGGCATGGGGATGACAAACCGGGTCATGCCCGCTCAGGGAGAAGAGCGGGGAGCGTCTTCAACGCTCATTTGGTTAGATGGGGATGATGTTCGAAAGTTCCAGTCCCTGTGAAAGCCGTTTTTTCCGCTCTGCCCGTCTTTTCCAAAAAGGCACGAATACCTGCGAATGTGCTCATTTTGCGCCCGTTTTTCGCCCGGCGCACGCGCTAATGTGCTTCATCCCAGTTGCGGCCAACCCCTACATCCACTTTCAAAGGCACCGATAAATCCGCAGCGCGGATCATGTGCGTCCGTATTTGTCCTACGAGCGCCTCGACGGCATCGTCGGCCGCCTCGAGCACCAATTCATCATGCACTTGCATGATCAGGCGTGCCGCCACGCGAGAACTGAGGAGCCACGCGTCCACTTCGATCATGGCGCGCTTGATGATGTCGGCGGCCGTCCCCTGCATGGGCGCATTGATGGCGCTGCGTTCGGCATATTGACGCAATGCGGCGTTGCGCGATTGAATTTCCGGCAGATAGAGCCTGCGTCCAAAAACAGTTTCCACGTAGCCGGTTTCGCGCGCCTGGCGGCGCGTTTCTTCCATGTAACGGCGCACGCCGGGATAGCGTTCGAAATAAAGATCCATGTACTTTTGCGCATCGCCGCGGGTGATGCCCAACTGTCGCGCCAGTCCGAAGGCGGACATTCCATACATGAGACCGAAATTGATCGCCTTGGCCGAGCGGCGCTGATCGGCGCTGACGGCGTCCGACGCGATGCCGAACACTTCCGCCGCCGTGGCCTGGTGAACGTCGCGATCCTCGGCGAATGCACGCAGCAAAGACGCATCGCCCGACAGGTGCGCCATGATGCGCAGCTCGATCTGCGAATAATCCGCGGCAACCAAAGAGTGGCCCGGCGGCGCCACGAATGCCTGCCGAATGCGCCGCCCCTCCTGTGTGCGAATGGGGATGTTCTGCAGATTTGGATCTTGCGATGACAGCCTTCCGGTGGCCGCAACCGCTTGGTGATAGGAAGTATGGATACGTCCGGTCACGGGATTGATTTGCAGCGGCAGATTGTCGGTGTACGTGGACTTGAGCTTCGCCATGCCGCGATATTCCAAAATCAGTTTCGGCAGCGGATAGGTCGCGGCAAGCTCCTCGAGCACGTCCTCTGCGGTGGAGGGCTTGCCGGTGGGCGTCTTGCGCATCACCGGAATCCCTAACTTGCCGAACAAGATTTCCTGCAACTGCTTCGGCGAATCCACATTGAAAACGCCGCCCGCTTCGCGATGCGCCTGCGACTGAAGCTCGAGCATGCGCGCCGCCAGTTCCGCGCTCTGTGCCCGCAGCAGCGCTCGATCCACGAGCACACCGGTGCGCTCCATGCGCAACAGCACGGGCACCAGCGGCTGCTCGATATTTTCATAGACCGACTTCAGGCCGGCGCTGGCCTCGATCTGCGGCCAGATCGCCTGATGCAGCTGCAACGTTACGTCCGCATTTTCGGCGGAATATTCCGCCGCTTGGTCGACGTCCACTTGATTGAAGGCAATTTTCTTCGCGCCCTTGCCGGTGATGTCTTCGTAGCGAATGGTCTTGACGCCGAGATATCTCTCGGCCGTCGTATTCATCTCGTGCCGTGTGGCGACGCTGTTCAGCACATACGATTCCAGCATGGAATCGAAGCGCTGGCCGTTGAGGGCGATGCCGTGGTTCGCCAGCACATGCGCATCGAACTTAAGATGGTGTCCCAGCTTTGCCTTGGTCAGGTCTTCGAGGATGGGCTTGAGCGCCGCAAGGACCTTGTCCCGATCGAGCTGATGCGGCGCGCCGGGGTAATCATGGCCCAGCGGCACATAGGCCGCTTCCCGCGGCGCAACCGCAAATGCCACGCCGACGATGCGCGCCTTCATGTAGTCCAGACTGTCGGTCTCGGTATCGAATGAAATGAGCGGCGCGCCCTTGAGCTTCTCGAGCCACGCCTCGAAGGCCTCTTCCGACAGGACCTTGTGATAATCGCGCGGCGCGGGCGTGTTGATGACGGCAACCACCGCCGCCACCTGCGGACCGCTTGGGCCCAGGCCTTGCGCGATGACGAGGTCGATCTCCGTACTGCCCTCCGCGGCGGCGGGCTCGGCCTCGGGCCCCAAGGACTTGAGCAACGCCCGCAATTCCAGGCGCGAGTACAGCTCTCTGAGGCGAGGCACGTCGGGTGCGCCCGGGCTCAGCTGTTCGGGCGTGACTTCCAGCTGCAGTGTGGTGTCGATGGTCGCGAGCTTGCGCGACAATTCCAGCATGGGAAGTTCGTTGCGCAAATTTTCCCCGACCTTGCCGCTGATATCCGCGGCATGCGCAATCAGGGCCTCGAGGTTTTGGTATTGATCCAGCCACTTCGCCGCGGTTTTCGGCCCCACGCTGGTGACGCCGGGGATATTGTCCGACGTATCGCCGACGAGAGCCAAGTAATCGACGATCTGTTCCGGGAACACGTCGAATTTCGCCTTGACGCCGATGCGGTCGAGGCGAGTGTTGCTCATGGTGTTCAGCAGTTCAACATTCGGCCCCACCAATTGCGCCATGTCTTTGTCGCCGGTGGAGATCAACACTTTGAAGCCGGCATCCGCTCCCTGTTTCGCCAGCGTTCCAATCACGTCGTCAGCCTCCACGCCGGGCACGCGCAGCAGCGGTACGCCCATGGCCGCCACGGCGTCATACAGGGGTTGGACTTGCGCACGCAAGTCATCCGGCATCGGCGCACGCTGCGCCTTGTACTGATCGAACAGATCGTCTCTGAAGGTGCGGCCGGGCGCATCGAACACAACGGCGATCCGGTCGGGCGCCTCCTCCTTGATCATTTTGTTCAGCATGTTGAGCACGCCCAACACGGCGCCCGTGGGCTCGCTGCGCGAGTTGGTCAGAGGCGGCAGCGCATGAAATGCGCGATACAGATAGCCGGAGCCGTCAACCAAAATGAGTTTGCGCGCGCTCATGAATGCGGTCACCGCCTAAGCTTAAGGATGTGACGTCGAGTCGGGCGGTGCGGGAGTACTCGGCGATTGCGGTGCGGGCGCCGGCGCGGGAGGTGCTGGACTGGTCGCGCTCCCGTCACTGGTTGCGGGCTTTTGCGCACCGCTGCCGCTTGCCGGTTTGGCGGAGGTGCCAGGCAAAGTGGGAATTGTCCGCTTGTGTTTTTGCGCGTCCGGCATGACCAGCGGTCCTTTTTGACCGCAGGCGAGGAGGGCGCCGGCGAGGCAGACACTCACGATGAGGGGCGCAATCTTCATCATGTTGAGTATACGCGCGCCGCCCGCCTAGGAGCCTGTCTGAGTATTCCGCGTGAGCCGCGTTGGCTCTGGAGCGGATGCAAGGCGCGCGGCGCCGGCCGTGGTTGATTCCACGGCCAAGCCGCGCAACGCCGCAGACGCCCCTTGCAGAGCCAACCCTGCGGGAGCGGACGGATTTGCCTCCATTCGTCGTTGTCGCCTCCTCATTGGGATATACCCAACCTCGTCGGCTCCGCCTCGACTGAAGGCAAATCCGTCCCGCTCGCGGCCACGGGGAATGCTCAGACAGGCTCCTGGGTACAACGTGAACCTTGTCACGTTCAATTCCAGCAGATTTCCGCTAATAAGCCGACAATTGGGTGAGTTGTAATTCACGCCATAACGGTGAGGGGAGGGCTATTGATTCGTTGGTTTGCGAACCTCCCCATCGAACGCAAGCTGCGCGTGGTTATCACGGTTCCCGCCATGGCGGCTTTCACGATAGCGATGATCACGCATGTGGCGACGAATTTGCTGCATCTGCGCGCAGATATGCAGCAACGCGCGGCGGGCATCGCACGCGCGGCAGGAGTAAACAGCATTGAGGCGATGAACCGCGGCGACACCGTGGCGGCGATCAATGCCTTGGACGCGCTTCACGATGAGCCCATGGTGGACGTCGCCGAAGTTTATTTGCCCGATGGGCGAAAAATCGCCTCTTTCGATCGCGCCACCAACGGCGTGGTGTTGAACACCGGCAGCCAGCCTTCATCGGCACATCACAATCAATTCCAGATCACCGTTCCCGCCACGCACGAAGGCGCGACGCTTGGATACGTCCAAATTCTCGTTCCGCTCGCCGCGCTTTATCCTGATTGGCGCGGCTACGCCTTGATCAGCCTGGCAGCGATCGCTGCAGCAATCTTGATATCGTATTGGCTCGCCGCCCGGCTTCAGAAACATATCTCGGGGCCCATCGTCAATTTGGCGCAAACCATGCAGAGAGTGTCCACCGAGGAGGACTACACCCTGCGGGTCGAGCGCAGTTCGGAAGACGAGATCGGATCCCTCATCGATGGGTTCAACCAGATGCTCGGGCAGATCCGGCATCGCGATTCGCGCCTCGAGAAGTATCGCCAATTCCTCGAGCAGCAGGTCGCCGAGCGAACCGAGAATTTAGGCAATGCCAATCGCGAACTGCGGGTGGTGATCGACCAAGCCACGGGCGCCAAAGAGGCGGCGGAGCGCGCCAGCAGCGCCAAGAGTGAATTTCTCGCGCGCATGAGCCACGAGATCCGAACGCCGATGAACGGCGTCATGGGGATGTCCGAGTTGCTGCAGGCGACGGAGCTCACCTCGCGGCAGCGACACCTTTCAAAAACCATCTCTGAGTCCGCCGCAGCCCTGCTACAGATCATCAACGACATCTTGGATTTCTCGAAAGTCGAGGCCGGCAGGCTTGAGTTGGAATGCATCGAATTCGGGTTGCGGGAAACGGTGGAGCAGGCCATTGAGGTTTGCGCCGCGCGCGCCCACGCCAAGGGACTCGAACTGGCCTGCGACGTCGGCCTCGACGTGCCTGCGAAAGTGCGCAGCGACCCCATGCGGCTGCGCCAGATATTGATCAACCTGGTTGGCAACGCCATCAAATTCACCGACGCAGGCGAAGTTGTCGTGCGCGTCAAGGTCATCGGCGACGGCAATCTTCTGCGCTTTGAAGTGATCGATACGGGGATAGGCATCTCGCAGGAAGCACAGACGGACATTTTCAACGCCTTCAGTCAGGCCGATTCCTTCACCACGCGAAAGTATGGCGGCACGGGATTGGGGCTTGCCATTTGCCGGGAACTCGCCACATTGATGGGAGGCCGGATCGGCGTGGACAGCGTGGTGGGGCGCGGATCGGTTTTTTGGTTTGAAGTGCGGCTCGAGCCGATCGTCGAAGCGACGCCAACCTTCACACGCCTGCCGCGAATGCGGCTGGTCGGTTTGCGCGCCCTGATCGTGGACGACAACACCAGCAATCGCGACATCCTCGCGCAGCATCTGAAGTCCTGGGGCGTTGAGGTCGTCGCCAAGGAATCCAGCATGGACGCGCTCGCCGTGCTCGACACGCCGGCAGGTGCACGATTCGATTTTGCGCTGCTGGACGACCAAATGCCCGGCATGGACGGCATCGAGTTGGCAAAACGCATTCGCAAGAATGCGCGCTTTGCGGCCATGCGGCTCGTCATGCTGACGGCGCACGACACCTATGAGAACAACTCCGACACCGTGCAGTTGTTCGCCGCGATCCTGGCCAAGCCGCTGCGTCGTTCTCAGCTCTTGAATTGCGTGACCCGTGCGATGACCGCGGCGCCCGAGCCGAATATGGAAGAGACGGCCATACGCGCGGTGCCGGCCGCCGCCGCCCGGGCTTTCGTGCCGAAGATTCTCCTGGTCGAAGACAATCCGGTGAATCGAGAAGTCGCCGTCGGCATGCTGGAGACCCTGGGCTGCGTGGCGCACGCGGCGGAGAACGGCCGATTGGCGCTCGAAGCGATCAACAACCATGCCTACGATGCTGTGCTGATGGACTGCAATATGCCGGTCATGGACGGCCTGACGGCGACCGCCGAATTGCGCCGACGAGAACAAAATGCGGGCGGCGCGCGGCTGCCGATCATTGCGCTGACGGCGAACGCCATGGAGGGAGACCGCGAGCGCTATCTTGCCGCCGGCATGGACGACTTCCTGAGTAAGCCTTTTTCGCTGCAGCAATTGGCGGCATTGCTTAAACGCTGGTTGGCGCTGCACTTGCGGCCCGAATCGGGCCGCCCCGAGGGCTCGCGGCTGCCTCTAATCGACGCCGGCGTGTTGCGCAATATCGCGGCGCTGGCCCGGCCGGCACTGCTCGATTCGATGATCGCGCTGTACTTGCAGCATTCGCCACCGCTGATCACCGCGATCGAGCTGGCGGTGGCGAGCGGTCGGGTCGAGGTGCTGCAAGAGGCGCTGCACACCTTCAAGTCCAGCACGGCCAACCTGGGCGGCTTGCGCCTTGCAACCCTCATCAAGGAGTGCGAAGTGCAGTTGCGCGAGGGCGGCATGCCCAAGGCGGCGCCGACGGCGCAAAGAATTCGCAGGGAATATCAGGATTTTTGCGGCGCGCTGATGCAAGAGCGATCAGAGAGCGCGGCCTAACGACGAGAGAATTAAATGAATCAAACCGACAATCTGATCAATGCCGCAGCGACCGTGCTGGTCGTCGACGATGACCCGGGGGCGAGGTTGCTGGTGGGCAGCGCCTTGGAAATCGCAGGCTTTCGCGTTATCACGGCCGCGGACGGCAAGAGTGCGATGAGCCAGTTTCGCCTGAACCCCGCCGACTGCGTGGTCCTCGATGTGGTCATGCCGGGCATGAACGGTTTCGATGTCTGCCGCGCATTGCGCGCGCTGCCGGAGTCCCGTCATGTGCCGATTTTGATGCAGACCAGCCTCGATGACATGGAGTCGGTGCAGCGCGCCTACAACGCGGGCGCGACCGATTTCTCGTCCAAGGGGATCAATCCTATGTTGCTGGCGGAGCGCGTCAAGTTTCTGGTGCGCGCCAAGCAGACTCAGGATCAGTTGCGCGAGAGCGAGGCGCGGGTCCGCTATCTCGCCTACTACGATCCGCTCACCGCTCTGCCGAACCGGCAAAGATTGCTGCAGATTCTGGAACAGCAGGTGGAATGGGCTGCTCCGCGGCAGCGCGGCCTCGCCGTGCTGATGCTCGATGTCGATAATTTTTCGCGCATCAACGACACTCAAGGGCAAGCGATCGGCGACAGTCTGCTGAAGGAGATTTCGCATCGGTTGCAGCACTGCCTGCGGGATACTCAGCGGACCTTGCAGGACGATGGCGCGCTGAGCGACATCAATGATTGGGTGGCGCGCACGGGGGGCGATGAATTCGCGCTGGCACTTCCGGGCATATCCTCCACCGACAGCGTGCAAGTCGTCGCGCAGCGCGTGCAACTCGCATTGGCCAGACCGTTCGTGTTTGCGCAGCAGGAAATACCCCTGTCGGCGACCATCGGCGCGAGCATATACCCTGGCGATGCGCTTGATGCCGAGGCATTGATCAAGAATGCAGATGCCGCCATGCATCACAGCAAGAAGGCCGGGCACGGTAGACTGGAGTTCTTCAAGCAATCGATCAGCACGCGGGCGGCCAAGCACTTGTCCATGGAAGCCGACCTGCGCAAGGCATTGGATCGCGGCGAATTCACATTGAATTATCAGCCGCGATTGGCGATCGAGGACATGCGCGTGGAGGCCGTGGAGGCGTTGCTGCGATGGTGGCACCCGCAGCGCGGTTTCGTGTCTCCTGACGAGTTTATTCCGCTTGCGGAGCAATGCGGGTTGATCGTTGAGATGGGTGATTGGGTGTTGCGAGAAGCCTGCGCCCAGGCGCGCCGCTGGCGCGACGCCGGTGACCACGGTTGGCAGGTGGCCGTCAATGTCTCCGGAGTGCAGTTTCGCGACGGCAGTTTGGTGGAACGCGTATCACGTGCCATCCACGCCGCCGGGATTGAGCCCCGCATGATCGAACTCGAATTCACGGAGGGCGCCCTCATCGAATATTCCGCCGCGGTGAGCAAGGCCGTGAAAGCGCTGAAGGATCTAGGGGTCGCAACCGCGTTGGACGATTTTGGTACGGGCTACAGCTCGTTGTCCTATTTGCGCCACTTTCCCATCGACACGCTCAAAATCGACCGGGTATTCGTGCGCGACATCGTCTCCAGGAGCGGCAGCAACACGCCGCTGGTCGACGCCATCATCGCCATGGCCAAGAGTCTGGGGTTGGCCACGGTGGCGGAGGGCGTGGAAACCGAAGCGCAATGGCACTACCTCAAATCCCGGCAGGCGAATCAGGTGCAAGGTTTCCTGTTTTGCAGGCCGCTCGCCATCGAGGAATTGGAACGATGGCATGCCGAATGGCTGCATTCCCACAAACCGCCTTCCGCCAATGTGGCCTAGGCCGTCAAGTCCGCGGCGCGTCGGTTCGGCGCCATACGACCTCGCCTCCGGCGCCGCGCGCCAGCACCCGCGCAACAACGAATAAAAGGTCCGACAGCCGATTCAAATACTTGAGCGCCTCCGGGGAGACGCTTTCGATGCGTGCCAGCGACCAACAACGCCGCTCCGCGCGGCGGGTGACGGCGCGCGCGAGATGACACGCGGCCGCGGCCTGGCCGCCGCCGGGCAGGATGAACTCCTTGAGCGCGGGCAATCCCGCGTTGAAACCGTCCAATTCTCTTTCCAGACGCTCAATATGCGCCGCGCCGATCATGACATGGCCGGGAATGCACAGTTCGCCGCCGAGATCGAACAAGTCGTGCTGTACCTCAGTCAAGCATCGCCTGATTTCCGGCGGCAGCGAAAGGCTGCTCAAGGCCACTCCCAGCGCACTATTGGCTTCATCAACGGTGCCGTAGGCCTCGACGCGCAGGCTCTCCTTGGCGACACGAGTGCCATCCCCGAGGCCTGTGCTGCCATCATCGCCCGTGCGCGTATAAATCTTGCTAAGCCGATTGCCCATGTTTCAATGATGCCCTCGAGGGTGCGACGGTAGCACAAGGTTTGGTATGGTGGCGTTCCATGAACCATTCACCGGAACTTCAAGCGGCGCTGGCTGCGGCGGAAAAGGCCGCCGACATCGCTCGCTCTTTGTACCAGCGCAATATCGAAGTGCGCATCAAGGCTGACAAATCACCGGTCACCGAAGCCGACGTGCGCTGTGAATTGGCGATTCGCGAGATTATCGAGACGCGTTTTCCCTCTCACGGCTTCTATGGCGAGGAAACCGGGTCGCATCGCGAGGATGCCGAATATCTGTGGCTGGTAGATCCCATCGACGGCACCAAGGCTTTTGTGCGCGAATACGCCATGTTTTCGACGCAAATAGCGCTGATGCGCAATGGCGAGCTGGTGCTGGGCGTGTCGAGCGCGCCGGTCTATGGCGAGGTCGCGTACGCGGAGCGCGGGTGCGGTGCCTACCTCAACGGCAAACCCGTGTCGGTCAGTAAGATCTCGACAATCGAGGCTGCTGCGCTATCTTCCGGCAACATGAAAAGTCTTGCCACGGGACCGCAGTGGGTGCGCTATGGCGCAATGATTGCGCAAGCGAGCCGCATCCGCGGCTATGGCGATTTTCTGCACTATCATCTGCTGGCTGCCGGGAAAATCGATGCGGTAATAGAAACCGACATCAATATTCTCGACATCGCAGCGTGCGTGGCGATCGTCAGGGAGGCAGGAGGCCGATGCACGGAATTGAACGGCACACCGATCACGCTCAAATCGACCACCGTGCTGGCGAGCAACGGACCGATGCACGGTCCGGTATCGGCGGCATTGGGGTAACGATCGCCTAGCGATCGGCGGGCGATCGGCCGCCAAGGGCGGGCCTCAATTTGCGTGCTGCGGCCAGCGTATTTCAAGCGCGGTGGCGGGTCCGATGACCACTTCGTCCAAGCTCTCCGCTTGCTGCCACTGATCGACCTTAAGCATCCGCCGTCCCGCCATCAGTTCCGCGGTACGCTGTGGGAAGAGCGGCACCTGGTTGGGATCTCCGTAACCGTCTGGAAATCGCGGCGCATCGTTGCCGGGTGAGTATTTATCGCTGGCGCCCAGTGTGTGCAGTAATTCATGGGCGATCACGACATTGTTGGAGCCATTCATTTCAGGCTCGGCGAATGCATAAACCACCCCGATGAGGCCCTTGGTCAGTCCCAACGAGTGCGGTACCACGGGAGTCAATGCGGGATCGTGATAGAGGACGAAAATGCGAATGTCTTCGGGATCCTTCACGTGGCCGCTGGCGCGCCATGCCCAGTAGCGCAGCCTCAGGCTCCAAAGGGCGGTCGCAAATATGCCCGCCGACGGCGCGCGCAGCGGAGGCTGATCCTGTAATGGTGTTCTCAGCCTGATCTTGACGGGCTCGCGCACATCTAGCCGATATCGCCCAGCCTCAGCTATGAAAAACAAATCGATGGGCTCGAAACGTGCGGCGTCGAGAGCGGCGAGGTAGCGAGACGTGACGGCGCTGTCGTCGGCCGCGATGGGATAGATGGCGACGTACAGCGGTTCTCGCCAGCGCGTGCTGCGATAGCGGTCAGCCCAAGTCGATATCGCCACTCCCAGCAACACCAGCAGCAAGATGAGGACGCGCAGCATCTTGAATGTGCCGCGCGGTGGCGAAGCGGGCCGCGGTTTCAATCGGAGGCTTCTACGCTGAATTCGGCAACTTCGCCGTTGGCCGCGCTGTACGAGACGATCAAAGGCTTGCAGCAGACCGGGCAGTCCTCGATATACGACTGCTCGGAAACCGACAGATCAAGGGTCAGGGTAATGGGTTCCCAACAATGCGGGCACGTGGCTTCGTGGCCCTGAATCAGGATCATGTGTCGTCGCCGCCAGAAATATTCATTAATTTCAATAGGTTAGTCGAACAAACGCGCAGCACCACCCAGTCTATCCGCCGCTCCTAGCTCCCGCAAGGCGCTGTCGGCCGCCCGGCGGCTGATCACCAGAGATCTTGTCGATCTTCCGCTGTCTGTATCACGCCAACACCTAAGTCCCGACCGCTATACTTCGCTCATGTCTTTTTCGCGATAGAATCACGAGGGAACATGGAGCCGACCGATACTTCAAAACCTGATTACTTCCATCGGGTCGTAGATTGCCCATCGGCCTGTCCACCCCACACCGACGTTCCTGAGTACATTCGCCTGATCGCGCAAGGCGAGTTCACCGAAGCGTACATGGTGAATCGCGAATCCAACGTCTTCCCGGGAATTTTGGGCAGAGTTTGCGACCGGCCCTGCGAGCCCGCCTGTCGCCGGGGCCGCATCGAGGAAAAGCCCGTGGCCATCTGCAGACTGAAGCGTGTCGCATCGGACAATCGAGATGATATTACCGCGCTCTTGCCCAAGGCGCCGCGCGAGAAAAACGGCAAGCGCATTGCCTGTATCGGCGCCGGTCCCGCATCGCTGACCGTTGCCAATGACCTGCTGCCGTTGGGATATGAGGTCACGATTTTCGAGCAATACGGCGTGCCCGGCGGCTTGATGCGCACCAACATTCCGGCGTTCAGGCTTCCCGCCAACGTGCTCGATGAGGAAATCGGCTACATCGTCAATATGGGCGCAGACCTTAAGCTGAATTCTCCCGTCAAGAGCATGAAGCGGCTGCTCGATGCGGAGGAATATGATGCAGTGTTCGTAGGGTCGGGCGCACCCAAAGGCAAGGAACTCGATTTGCCCGGCCGCCACGATACCGATCGCATTCATATCGGCATTACGTGGCTGGAGTCCGTGGCATTCGGACATATCGAGCGCGTCGGCGAGCGCGTCTTGATCATCGGCGTCGGCAATACTGCAATGGATTGCTGCCGCAGTTCGCTGCGACTCGGCGCCAAAGATGTGAAGGTCATGGCGCGCAAGCCGCGCCAGTTCTTCAAGGCTTCCGAATGGGAACTCGAGGACGCCGAGGCCGAAAAGGTCGAGATCGTCATCAACCACGCACCCAAGTCCTTCGTCCTCGAGGATGGCCGGCTGACGGGCATGATGTTCGAAAAATTGGAATACGACATCGAGAACGGCGACATCAAGGCGACCCGTTCATTGGGCGATGTGTTCTTCCCTTGCGACGACGTCATCCTGGCCATCGGCCAGGAAAACGCTTTTCCCTGGATCGAGAAGGGGATCGGGATCGAACTCGACAAATGGAATGTGCCCAAAGTCAACGCGAAAACCTTTCAATCGACTCGGCCGGAAGTGTTCTTCGGCGGCGATGCGGCCTTCGGCCCGAAGAACATCATTTGGTCGGTGGAGCACGGACACCAGGCCGCGATATCAATTCATAAGTTCTGCCATGATGAAGCGATCGAGGAGCGCATGCCGCGCGGCGTGACCCTGTCCAGCCGCAAGATGGGCATGCACGAGTGGGCGTACAAAAATGAATATAACGCCGTGGAGCGGCGTTTGGTGCCGCACGTCGGGCTCATCGAACGCTTCAAGAAAATCAACATCGAAGTGGAGTTGGGATTCACCGCAGAGGAAGCAGCCCTGGAAGTGCAGCGTTGCTTGAACTGCGACGTGCAGACGGTGTTCGCCGCAAAACTGTGCATCGAATGCGATGCTTGCATCGACATCTGCCCGGTGGATTGCCTCACGATCACGCAGAATGGCTCGGAACCCGAGCTGCGCGCCCACTTGACGGCACCGGCCACGAATCCGTCCCAGGCGCTGTATGTGTCGGCCGCGTTGCCGCAAACCGGTCGCGTCATGGTGAAAGATGAAGACGTGTGCGTGCATTGCGGACTGTGCGCAGAGCGCTGTCCGACGGCGGCGTGGGACATGCAGAAGTCGACCATTCGGATTCCGCTCGCCATCGATGAGGAGGTTCGTGCATGCCCAGCCTGATTGCCGATGCCAACCGTGTGAACGATTTCGTGGTGAAGTTCGCCAACGTGAACGGCACGGGGTCTGCCAGCGCCAATTCGCTGATCATGAAAGCGATCTTTCGCATGGGTGTGCCGGTAACAGGCAAGAATTATTTTCCGTCGAACATTCAGGGCCTGCCGACCTGGTATGAAATCCGCGTGACCCGGGACGGCTACGCCGCGCGCGCCAGCCACGTCGATATCATGGTTGCGATGAACGCGGAAACCTATTCGAAGGATATTCGCGAATTGCGGTCCGGCGGATATTTGATCTATGACTCGACTTGGCCGCGCAGCGCGCTTTTGCAGCGCGGCGACATCACCGTGATACCCGTGCCGCTCGCCAAGCTGGTGAATGAGAATTTCGATGGCGTGCGCAATCGAATCCTGCTGAAGAACATCGCCTATGCCGGCGTCTTGGCCGCCCTGCTCGATGTGGACCTCGATGTGATCAACGGCTTGTTGAGCGAGAGCTACGGCAAAAAGCCGAAATTGCTCGATTCGAACACCAAGGCGCTGCGGCTGGGGTACGACTACGTCAAGCAGGAATTGACCTCGCCGCTGCCGCTGCGCGTAGAGCACATGGAAAAGACTCGCGGCCATATCATGATCGATGGCAACACCGCGGCCGGCTTGGGCTGCGTCTATGCGGGTGCGACCGTGGGCGCGTGGTATCCCATCACACCGTCGACGTCGTTGATGGACGCCTTCAAGGGCTTTTGCGAGCGCTATCGCGTCGATCCTGAAACCGGGGAACGGAACTTCGCCGTTCTGCAGGCGGAAGATGAATTGGCTGCCGTAGGCATGGTGCTCGGCGCCTCTTGGAACGGCGCTCGCGCGTTTACACCCACGAGCGGGCCGGGCATTTCCTTGATGAATGAATTCATCGGTTTGGCGTACTACGCGGAAGTGCCTTGCGTGATTTTCGACGTACAACGCGTGGGCCCTTCCACCGGCATGCCGACGCGCACGCAGCAGGGGGACATCATGATCTGTGCGTATGCATCGCATGGCGACACGCGTCACGTGCTGCTGTTCCCCGCCAACCCCGAGGAATGCTTCTACATGGCCGCGCAGGCCTTCGATCTCGCCGAACGGCTGCAGACGCCGGTCTTCGTGCTCTCCGATCTGGACATCGGCATGAATGATTGGATGTGCCCGGACCTGAAGTGGGACGATGCATACAAGCCGGATCGGGGCAAGATTCTGTCGAAGCAGGAACTGGACGGACTGGAGAAATTCTACCGTTACCTGGATCGCGACGATGATGCGATTCCGTACCGAACGCTGCCGGGCACGAGTTCCAAGGGCGCATATTTTACGCGGGGCTCGGGCCACAACCAGTATGGTGCGTACACCGAGGATTCCGCGGAATACCAAGTGGTGCTGGACCGCTTGAAGCGCAAATTCACGACCGCGGCGAAGTATGTGCCGAAACCGGTCTTGATCGGCAAGGGGACCAATGCCGTCGGCATCCTTAGTATCGGCAGTTGCGACGGCGCCATCCGCGAGGCGCTCGATGTGCTCAAGCAGCAGAAAATCGAGGTGGACTATCTGCGCGTGAAGTCATTTCCTTTCAATAGCGATGTGGAGGCGTTTTTGAAATCGCATTCCACGATTTTCGTGGTGGAACAAAATCGCGATGCGCAGCTGAAATCCTTGCTGACGCTCGAAACCGCCGTGGAAAAATCCAAATTGTTTTCCATCTTGAGCTATAGCGGCTTGCCGATTTCAGCTCAACCCATCGTCGATGAAATCCGTGCCAAGCTCGCCGAAGCGCCGCGGCTGGCAGCTGTTCCGCGCGGAAAATAAAGAGTTCCCATGTCATACATCAACAAACCCAAGGTCGCCCACCCCTCACTGCCCACGAATTCATTGGGCCTGACCCGGCGCCAATACGAAGGGAGCATGTCGACTCTGTGCGCCGGATGCGGCCACGATTCCGTGACCGCAGCCATCGTCGAGGCATGCTGGGGGCTGTCGTTGCAGCCGGAGCAATTGGTCAAGCTGTCCGGCATCGGCTGTTCCTCGAAGACCACGGCGTATTTCGTAAGCGGTTCGCACGGATTCAATTCCGTGCACGGGCGCATGCCGTCGATTGCCAGCGGTGCGAATGCAGCCAATCGCGGACTCACTTATGTGGGGATATCGGGCGACGGCGATTCGCTTTCCATCGGCATCGGCCAATTGGTGCACGCGATTCGACGCAACGTGAACATGCTGTATTTGATCGAAAACAACGGCGTCTACGGATTGACCAAGGGTCAGTTCTCAGCCTCCGCGGATATCGGCACCAAGGCGAAGCGCGGCGAGACCAATTCATCGCCGCCGATCGATCCTGTGTTGCTGGCGCTCACCCTCGGGGCGACATTCGTTGCGCGCAGCTTTTCCGGCGACAAGGCGCAACTCGTGCCGCTGATTCAAGCGGGCATGCGCCACAATGGCTTCGCTTTGATCGACGTGCTCTCGCCCTGCGTGACTTTCAATGATCACGAGGGTTCGACCAAGAGCTACGGTTTTACCCGCGAGCACTATCACGCCGCAGTTGAGGCGGATTTCGTGCCGCGCGCCGAGGAAATCGCCGTAGACTATCCCGCGGGCGAGTCCATACCCGTGAGTTTGCATGACGGCAGCCGGGTGGTGCTGCGCAAGCTCGATCCGTCCTATGACCCCAAGGATCGCACCGCCGCGTACCAGTACATCGAAAACAAGCTAAAGCAAAATGAATACGTGACGGGCCTCATTCATATCGACGAGGCGGACAATACCGAGTTCCACAACCTGAACCGCACGTCAAAGATCCCTCTCAACAGCATCCCGTTCGAGAAACTCTCACCCGGCAGCGCGACGCTCGAGAAGCTGATGGCGCGGTATCGCTAGCGTCATTCGACGCGGGGGCCTGGTGGTTTAGGCGCCGGCGTTCAATGCCGCCGCAAATGCGTGGCCGCAAGAAACATACGCACCGGCTCGCCCAACAATTCATAGACCGCCAGGTAGGATCGCAGCAGTGCATCGGGGTTCGGCAAGTAGCGAAGCATACCGACTTCCCGTTTCGCCAGAATCCCGACGGGGGCCGGGACGATGTCGAGGCCTGCGTCGGTGAATTCTTGCACGGAGCGCCCCATGTGAGTGGCGCGCGTAACCAGTAGGATGCGGCGCACGCCGTCGGCTTTGAGCAGCAGCGCGGAATTGCGCGCATTTTGAAAGGTGTCGTAGGCGCGGTCGTCGGTCCAACGCGCCTCGATGCCGAAATTCCGCCGCAGGGTGTCGTGCATGGCGTGGGCCTCGACTGAGAACCCGGTGACGAGGACTGGGAGACCGGTCTTCTGCGCCAGGTAGGCGCCATAACTCAATCTTTCCAGCAAGAAAGGCTCGGCGGCGGGTTCTGCGTATTCAGGAGCAAGGGCGCGTTGGCCGCCGCCGCCCAGGATCACGATCGCCTGCGCGCCCATGGCCTGTTGCAGGTCCAGCGGCGGATAGCGCTCTACCAGGCGCGTCAGCGCATCGGACACCATCGGGGTCGATAACAGCCACAGCGAGCCTACGCCTGCCGCCAGGCAGATGCGCGCCAGTATCTGCCGACGCTTGAGCAGTAGAAAGCCGAGCGATGCCAGCAACAGCGGACCGGCGGGAGGGAGAATGAGGCTCTTCAGCAGTGTCTTGAGTTGCAGTAACCAAATCAAAACTGAGCCGCTCCGTTCATCGGTGTAGTAGTTTATTTAACATATTGTAAATCGGACTGGGAATCGAATCACGGCGCCGCGCGCGCCGTGATGTACCATCCGTGATGTGGGTATTGCAAAGGATTGAAAAAGAAATGATCAAATTGATAGCAGCTCTTATTGTGTCGCTGTCGAGCGTGGCCACCGTGGTCGGGCTTGCAGTGGTCTCCGTCGCAGCTCCGGAAATCGATGCGTCGTCGGCCATGGGTGCGCTGACGT
The DNA here is from genome assembly GCA_030775865.1 of Pseudomonadota bacterium. GTDB lineage: Bacteria > Pseudomonadota > Gammaproteobacteria > Steroidobacterales > Steroidobacteraceae > Bog-1198. The sequence goes on from JALYIH010000149.1 coordinate 26,028, forward strand.
TGCTGTTGGGCGGCGTGATGGTATTGCGCAGCCGCGTTGCCACGAAGCGCTGACCTCTACCAAAGCTGCCACTGATCGAAGAGCAGCACTTGGATGGCAACTAGCGTGTTCGTCGTCGCGTGAGCGGCGACGGACTCGCCGATTTTGCCTGTCTTTACGGCCAGTGCGCCATACGCCATTCCCGCAACGATGCCCGCAAGCCATAGACCGCCGTGCATCATGCCAAATGCGACCGAGCTGATGATGATAGCCGGCCACCGCACGCTTTGCAGAGCCACGGACTCAAACGCCGCGCTGACGATTCGGCGCATCAGAAACCCGCGGTAGGCCAGTTCTTCGGCGATCGGCACGGTGATGATGGCCGCCGCCGCGCGGCATCCGATCCACGCCGCGCGCGCCGGATCCGGCAGCCGCGCCAAGTCATCGGGCATTGCCGCCGGCGTCGTCACGAAGTGCGCGACCGCAGTCCACACGCCGAAGATCGCCACGCCGGTCGATACACCGCGCCAGGTGAATCTCCAATCCAGACTGCCGTAGCTGCGGCGGTAGGCCCACAGCGCGGCCACGGCACACAGAATTCGCAAAGGATACAAAGAGTCGAAGCCCGCAGAGAGGGCGCGCGCGAACATGCCGGCCGCAAGAATCGCCAACAGCGGCATCAGATAGGCCGGTGTTGCATCGTGCGGGCCGGCAGCGGGCCGGTGCGCCGCCCGGTTCAGCCAGGTACTGTGCTTGGCGGCGTACGCGACGCCGAATGCGGCCAAGTTAAACGCGATCCACCCTGCCTGAGAGTGGAAACCCACCGCCGCCATCTTTTCATGTCCCGCATCCCCAATGAGCAGCAACGCAGCGATGCGTACGGTATTCAACAGAAATATGAGCAGCACGGCGATTGGCGCGATGATCAGCGCGCGCGGAAAAATATACTCGCGGCGGAAATACCAAAGCCACGCCGCACAGAACGCGAGCATCAAACCCACACCCTCGAGCCCCGAACACGTCTCCGACACCTGCACCGCGAAATGATCGGTGCTCAAGGTCAACGTCGATGGGTCCGTGCGCAACGACGGAATGAGCGGATTCAACACGATGCTGACGAGCCGAAACGTGAGCGCGGCGGCCGGAACCCACAACAACTGGCTCAACTTGAATACCAGCAGGGCGCCCGCAGCCGGCAGCAAGGAATAGATGGGGAGCGCGCCGGTTTGCCGCAGCGCGCCGACCCAAACCGGTCGCGGCGCCATTCCGGCAAAAAGCGCCATGGCTGCGGCCAGGCCGCAAGCGTGCCATCCCGCGCTGAGCACGGGAAATGGCAGGGCCCCGCCGCGGTACAGCTGCGAGGATAACAGCGCAAAAGGCGCCAGCAGTGCGATATGCACCGACAACCAGGTAATGCGCACCGGCGCATCGGCCGCGATCGCCGTTAGGCTCGCCATGCTCCCGCTACCTCGCAGGTACAGCAGTATGACGAATGATCCCGCGTAGGCGATGGCGAAGCGAAACGCCCAGTGCTGAATCTCGTGTGTGAGTTTCGCTGCGCCGGTGAGCGCATCCAGCGCCGGACTCTGGATCAAACCGGATATCAGAAGTGTTTCGATCGCAAGAAGTGCGATCGCCACCAACAGACGCGCCAGCAAACCGAACCGAGGCTGCGGCAGGACAGAGGTATTCGATAGTGGCGCGCTCACGCGTTAAGTCTAGCGCGCACGTCCCGTGGACGGGCGGGATTACCCGCGTAAGGTGATGAGAGTCTCAGGACGTGAATCCGCCACGGGAAAGTGTCAATATCCGCAACTCGCAGGAAATGGGAAAAAGGGCCGGCGATGCAAAAACTCAACATCAGCACAACTGTTCTCCTCTTCGCCGTTGCCTTGGGGAGCCACCACGCGCAAGCGCAAGCCGCGCTCCAGATGCAATCCTGCGAATCCACGCCGCAGCCTGCCTTTTGCGGCGCCGTTCGCGGCGTCCGGGCCGAGGGATGGTCCGCGCAGAGCCGCTCCGAGGTGATGGCACAACACGGAATGGTCGTGACCAGTCAACCGCTGGCTGCGCAGGCGGGGTTGCAGATTCTGCAGCACGGCGGTAACGCGATTGATGCCGCCGTGGCGACCGCCGCCATGCTCAATGTGACGGAGCCCATGATGGTGGGAATGGGCGGGGATTTATTTGCCGTCATCTATCTCGCGAAGGAGCGAAAAATCCATGTGCTGAATGCGAGCGGGATGGCGCCTACGAGCGCCACCGTCGAGCGCTACAACAAACTGGGTTATGCCTGGAATCCCAAGAATTGGGGGCCGGGCTCCGGCATGCCGGCGCACGGAATATTGACAGTCACGGTTCCCGGTGCCGTATGGGGATGGAACTCTGCGCTCAAGCGTTTCGGCAAGCTGACATTCAAAGAAGTGCTGGAGCCCGCGGCTCGCTACGCGCAAAACGGCTTTCCGGTTTCCGAGCGTATTGCTCATGACTGGCTGCTGCCCGATGCCCTGCCCTTGGAGGCCTGCTGTACCGCACTGGATCCGGACTCCATCAAGGCATGGTACGTGAACGGCGTGCCGCCGCAGCCGGGCCAGGTGTTCAAGAATACTGAACTCGCGCGGGCATTCCGGACGCTGCAGGCGAAGGGAAGCGACGCATTCTACAAAGGAGAGATTGCCCAGGCCATTGTCGCGAAGTCGCAGGCGCTTGGTGGAACGATGACCCTCGAGGATCTGGCGAACTACAAGGGAGAATGGGTCGAGCCTGCCCACACCCAGTATCATGGCTATGACATCCTCGAGCTGCCCCCGCCGGCCCAAGCTTGGGCCGCCAACGAGATGCTCAACATTCTGCAGGCGTGCATGCCGCAGTGGGTCCCCGGCCAGACGCTTGCATCGCTCGGCCCGGCGAATCCCGAATATTGGCACCTGCTCGTCGAAGCAAAGAAACTCGCCTACGCGGACCTTTATCAATACAACGCCGATCCGAATTTTGTCGCCGTGCCGCTGGCAAAATTACTGTCGGAATCGCACGCGGCGTCGCTTTGCAAAAAGGTGAATCCGCAGCATGCTTCCACCCCGGGCCCGGAAGGAAATTTTGCGATGCCGGGCGACACCGTCGTGCTGTCGACCGCGGACAGTGACGGCAACATGGTTTCTTGGGTGAACAGCAACTTCAGTGCCTTCGGCTCGGGGATCACGGTCCCGGGATTTGGTTTCATCCTGCACAATCGCGGCGCGCTGTTCACGCTCAATCCGCAAAGCCCGAACATCATCAAACCGCACAAAAGGCCATACAACACATTGTCCGCAGGGTTCGTGATGCACGGCGGCCAGCCTCTGATGACGGTGACGTTGATGGGCGGCGACATGCAGGCGCAGGGGCATGCGCAAACGTTGATCGACATTCTGGATCTTGGCGCCAACCTGCAGGCCTCGGCCGACATGGCGAGATTTCGCCATTCGCAGGTGCCGAATACGCTGAGCCTGGAGACGCCACTGTATGACGCCGTCGGCTCCCAGCTCACGGCGATGGGACACACCGTGCGAGCCATCAGCGGCGATGAGGTGGGCGGCGTTCAAGTCATCATGTTCGTCCCGGAGGCGGGAGCTACGCAGTCTGGCGAAACGGGTTCTGGCAAACGCGTCTCCGGCTACTACCGCTCCGGATCTGATTTCCGCAAGGACGGCGAAGCCGTAGGCTGGTAACCGCCGGCACGGGCGGCGAGCCGGCTGGTTTCCTGCGTATAGTTGCATAGCTAATTACATAGACGTATACTGCGGCCGCCATGTTCGACCACTGCCTTTATTTCAATACGTCGGCGCTTGCGCGTCGCCTCGAGCGGGAATGGACGGAGGCCTTCGCGGTTTTCGAGCTGACGCCGCCGCAGGCCTTCATGCTGCGCGCGGTGATGGACAGGCAGGGATTGCTTCAGAGCGAACTGTCCGAGGCACTGTCCATTGCGCGACCCACGGCGACGCGGGCACTCGACGGCCTGGAGGCAAAAGGATACATCGAGCGGCGCCGCTCAGCCGCCGACGGCCGGGAGATTTCCATCTACCCCACGCCCAGGGCAATTCGCCTCAAGGCCTCATTGAACGAGGCCAGCGGCGCGGTCACCACCAAGCTGAGGAAGACGCTCGGCAGCGGCGAATTCACCGACGCCGTCGCGACCATACGGGGCGTTCGTTCCGCGCTCGAGTGATTTTTTACCAATATATAGTTGCATAGCTAAGTAACGGAGATGTCATGCCCATTATCAATGTCAAGGTAAGCGCGAAACGGTCCAATGAGATGACCCGGCGGATTGCCGCACTGCTGGCGGAACTTACAACACGAATCCTCGGCAAGGATCCGAAAGTCACGTCGATCGCCATTGATTATGTCGATCCGCAGGATTGGGTTGTCGGGGGGAAACCGCTGTCCGAGCAGAAAAAAAGCAGTGTGTATTTTGACATCAAAATCACCGACGAAACCAACACAAAGGCCGAGAAGGCGGCCTATATCCGCGAGGCATTCGCCGCATTTTCTGAATTGTTGGGAGACCTGCACGAAGAAAGCTACATCTACGTGCAAGACGTCAGCGCAGCAGCCTATGGCTACGGCGGGAAGACGCAGGAGTTTCGCTACCATCATCGGTGAATTCCGGCCGGCGCGAATCGCACCGCGCAGCACGCCTCAGCGTGTTACAGGAGCCGCTACGCCTCCTGCCCCCGCCGGCGGCCTCAACTCGATCAATTGATCCAGGCCCGTCGCTTTCGAGCGAACCACCGATGCACAAATGTGCGAGCCATCCCTGGACACCGGTCGGCCAATCGAATTCTGCACCGGGCAAATCGGACCATCGCAAAACCAATCCATCGGATCCATCACCTCCGCGTCGGCTCTTTCGGCGGCGGCGCGAATGCGGCTATCCACGGCAAAGAAGTCGCCGACGAGTTTGGCACGAGAGACCGGCAGGACAGTCCTTGCGACGGGAATAAAACCGCGGCGATCAACCATGGATCTCGGATCGAAAGCCTCCCCGCTCGGCGAGGACAACAGGACGACAACCCTCTTTCGCTCATGTCGCAGGTGCGCCAGCGCCGCCTCAAATTCCTCGAACACCCAGGCGTTCTCCGGTGCCAACACATCCAAGGGCGCCGACGCCCGGTGGTTGGGCCGGTAGTAGTCCTTGTAGGTCTCGAGTCCCTTCCACTGAGCCGCGAGTACAACCGTATCGACGTTTGATTCGGCCGCGCGTGCGAAACCCTGTCTCACGAATTCCGCGCACCGGCTGCCCACGCGCTCGAGCGCCGGAATCGGTGCACAGCCCCCCGTCGTGCGAAATTCAACGGTTCTTCTTGGGCCGGCGCGTTGAGCAATCAGCTCCGCACGCGGCCAGTATTGCTCCATGTGACTGTCGCCGAAAAACAGAACGGTATTGGGCACGCTGCCGGGAACCGTCTCATTGTCGATGCTTTCCCAGTCCGCGCGTGCCTCCGAAATGTTGCTGACTCTCGGATCGCTCACGGATGCCGATTGGAGGACCCGGTTGCCCACCAGTCCGCCGATCATCGCGAGAAGCACCATCGACGCGGCAAGTCCCCAGGTGGTGCGACGCAATCGAGGGCGGTCCTTGGACTGACGCACGGGCAGCTCGAGGAACCGGTACGTCGACCAGGCGAGAACGACACTGGCGAGGAGAGCGGCCAGGCGAGTAATGATGGAAGGCGGGTGGTAGCTGATGATATTGGCGAAGGAAATCAGCGGCCAATGCCATAAATAGAGCGGATAACTGATGAGACCGACCCACACCATGGGTCGGCTTGCCAAAATACGCCGGTTGAACCAGGCCCCGGCTCCGGCGGAGATCACCAGCGCAGCTCCCGCACACACCAGCAATGCCCACCAACCGGGAAATGGTTGTCGCGCATTGATTAGCACGAGTCCCAATGCGATGCCGATGGCGCCGATGTTCGCCCTGGCATTCGCAAGGCCGGCGACCGGCCGATGACGTTCGAGATAGGCCAACCCACTGCCGATCATGAGCTCCCAAAACCGCGTGAACGGCAGATAATATGCGAGCGCGCGATCGGCCCAAGTCATGTAGAGACTGAACCCGAATGAGGCGAGCCCCAGCGTGATCAGCAATAATTCGGTAGAACGCTTGCCTTTGCGGCACAGAAACAGCAGCACGGGCCAAACGAGATAATATTGCTCCTCGATCCCGAGCGACCACAGATGACGCAGCGGCTTGATCACTCCGTCGACATCAAAATAGCCGGACTCGGCGAGCAAAACGAAATTCGAACTGAACGCGGCGCCGGCGAACACATGTTTGCCGAGTTGCCGGAATTCCGCCGGCATCAGGCAAAGCCAGCCGCAGGCCAGGCAAGCCCCACAGACCAGCAAAAGCGCCGGGAAGATTCGGCGAATTCTGCGGTTGTAGAAGTCGACGAAGCTGAATCGGTCGCGCTCGAGGCCCGACAATATGAGTCCCGAGATCAAAAAGCCCGAAATGACGAAAAAAATGTCGACGCCGGCGAAGCCTCCCGGAAGGCGCAATGGAAAGGCATGAAAAAGCAGCACGGACAGAACGGCGACGGCGCGCAGACCATCTATGTCCGGGCGATAGTGCGCATTGGCGGAAACGCCCGCGGATCCCGCCTTACGCGCGTTTGAACTCCCGGGAGGGATACTGCTCATGGCCGGTGGCTCGACAACGGAACGCCGCCTATTTTGCGCAACGGGGCTCCGCGGGTACAGACACGTCGCCGCTGCCGAGACCGGCAGGGGACGCATTGCAGGCTGTCTCCGAAATCAAATAGCGGGGTCGGTGTTTGGTTTCGATGTAGCCTTTGGCGAGGTACTCGCCAAAGACGCCCAGACATAGCAGTTGAATGCCGCCGAGGAAATAGATGGGAATAACCGACGAGGCCCAACCGGGAACCGCGCGAGAAGTAAAGAGCCTTATCCAAAGCACCCACCCGGCCATTCCCACGGACATCAGGAAGACGATCATACGCTCAGACGGGCGCCAAGCGGCCAACTGCTTCGTCGTCGGGTATCACCGCTGTGGCTTCTATTTCCACCAACGCGCGCTGTTCGACCAATCCCCGGACCTCCACGACGGACATCACCGGGAAGTGCTTGCCCAACACTTCCCTGTAACCGGCGCCGATTTCGCGCGCCTCACGCAGATAGGCGTCTCGACTCAAGACATACCAGGTCAGCCGAACCAAGTGACGCGGCTCCGCCTGTCCTTCCTTGAGCACCCGTACGATGTTGCGCAGGGCCTGTTTCACTTGCTCGGCCAGGATGTCGCTCGTGAACCGCCCCTGCTCGTCCCATCCGACCTGACCGGAAATGAAAATCATGCGACCGCGCGCCGCCATGCCGTTCGCATAGCCTTTCGGGCGGGCCCACTCCGCCGGCTGCAAAGTATCCGTTCTCATCGCTTAGTTACCTTTGAATGTGGGACGGTGTTTCGCGGAAAAGGCGTCGTAGGCGCGGCGAAAATCTTCGGTCTTCATGCACACCGCCTGGGCCTGCGCCTCGGACTCCAAAGCCTGCTCCAGGCCCATGTTCCACTCCTGATTCAGCATGATCTTGGTCATGCCGTGAGCAAAGGTCGGGCCATCCGCGAGTTCTTGGGAAAGTTGCTCGGCCGCTGCGTGCAGCTCTTCGGCCGCAATCACGCGGCTGTAGAATCCGCACGCGAGTGCTTCATCGGCGCCCATGCTGCGGCCCGAAAGCAGCAATTCCGCCGCGCGGCCGTGGCCGATGATTCGCGGCAAAATGGCGCAGGCTCCCATATCGCAGCCCGCGAGACCGACGCGCGTGAACAAAAATGCGGTCTTCGAACGAGGAGTGCTGAGGCGAATATCGGAGGACATGGCCAAAATCGCGCCGGCCCCCGCGCAGACGCCATCGACGGCGGCGATGATGGGCTGCGGGCAGGTACGCATGGCCTTTACCAGATCTCCGGTCATCCGGGTAAAGGCCAGAAGCTCAGGCATGCTCATGCGCGTCAGTGGACCGATGATTTCCTGTACGTCACCTCCGGAGCAGAAGTTGCCCCCTGCGCCGCAGATGACCACCACTTTGACGTCTTCCATGTAAGGCAGACGACGCATGAGATCCCGCAGTTCTGCGTAGCTGTCAAAAGTCAGCGGATTTTTTTTATCCGGTCTATTCAAAGTGATCCAGCCGACCCGATTCTGCACGGACCAGAGAAAATGCCGGGCTTGGTAGTCGGTCAACGTCTGTTTCATGGTGTTTTCCGCGTCAGTTGCACGCGCAACCGCGACAAGGATTCATTCAATGCGCGCTGCTCGCGCTTCGGAATGCCGGAGAAGAGATTTACGATCCAGGATTCATGCTCCGCCGCCATCTGGGCAAAGAGACGCCGGCCTTCCTTCGTCAGCTTGACCAGGTAAGCGCGCCGATCGGCGGGGTCCTGGGTCCTGACGATCAGGCCGGAGCGCTCCAACTGGTCGACGATCCCCGTCACGTTGCCGCCTGTTACAAGCATGCGTCGAGAGAGCTCGCCCATCTGCAAGCCATGCGGCGCACGCTCCAGCTGCGCCATGAGATCAAAACGCGGCAGCGTCGTTTTGAATTGCGCGGCCAAAGCCTTGCGTACGTGCGTCTCAATGAGGTGCGTGCAGGTCAGCAAGCGCAACCATAGACGAAGCGACTCGTGATGGTCATCGGTCAGCCGGGTATCCAGGCCTGCCGCGGCGCTCACATCAATTCTCCCCCGGCGACGACGATGCTCTGTCCGGTAACCGATTCGCTGCCCGGCATACACAGCCACGCGACCGCGTTGGCAACCTCATCCGGCTGGATCAGCCGCCCCTGCGGATTCGATTTTGTCATGGCCAGAAGTGCGTCCTCCAGTTTCCGGCCGGTCACCGCGGATATCTTCGCGGCAGCCTCTCTGACAAGGTCGGTATCCGTATACCCCGGACAGACCGCGTTGACCGTGATGTTGCGCGTCGCCACCTCTCTGGCGACAGCACGCGTCAGGCCGATGACGCCGTGTTTCGCCGCGCAATAGGCGGCGACGTAGGGGTAACCTGTAAGCCCGGCGGTACTGGCGATGTTGACGATTCGCCCGAAGCCGCCTTGGAGCATGTCGGGCAATGCCGCCTGCATGCCGAAGTACGTGCCAGTTAGATTGATCGCCAGCAAGCGCTCCCAAAGAGCATCATCGCGCTTGGTGATCGGCGTACTGATAGCCTGGCCGGCGTTATTGATCAGAATCTCGATAGGCCCGAATAGTGTCCGCGCAGCTGCGAACGCGGCATCCACGGACTCGCGCCTGCTCACATCCGCAGTCGCACAAAAGGTCTGCGCACCCGAGGATCTCAATTCCACGGCCAGCGCTTCGAGAGTCGTCGCAGTTCGCCCGAGCAAGCTCACCTTTGCCCCGCGGCTGACCAGCGATCGCACGATGCTTGCACCGATTCCGCGGCCGCCGCCGGTCACGAGCGCATGCCGGCCCTGCAGTGGTCCGTTGCCGTTCATACAGCACCTCCCGCGGCGTTCCGTTCCGCTGCGCGCTCGAGTTGGCTCTTGGCGGACCGATACGGTTCGGGCCACCATTGTTCGGCATACCCTTGCGCTGCCGCCGCCGCCAGCGTCCATGAAGGATGCGCCAAATGCGGGCGCGCAATCGCACAAAGATCCGCGCGGCCGGCCGCGATGATTGAATTCACGTGATCGGCTTCGAAAATATTTCCCACGGCGATGGTGGGAACGCCGGCCAAGTTGCGCACCATATCGGCCAGCGGCGTCTGCCACATGCGGCCATAAATCGGGCGTTGCGTCGCAACGGTCTGACCGCTGGAGATGTCCAGAATGTCGGCGCCCGCTGCCGCCATCGCGCGCGCCATGAAAATCACGTCCTCCTCGCTGATTCCGCCTGCAGCCCAATCGCAGGCGGACAGTCGCACGCTCAAGGGCCTTTCGGTGGGCCATGCCGCGCGCACCGCGCGCAACACTTGCAGAGGGTATCTCAAGCGGTTCTCCACGGATCCACCGTATTCATCGCCTCGCTCATTGGTCAAGGGCGATAGAAAGCTCGCCAGCAAGTAGCCATGCGCCATATGCAATTCGAGCATGTCAAAGCCGGTCGCAGCGCCAAGCGTGGCCGCGCGGACAAAATCGCCCTGCACCGATTCCATCTGGGTCGGCGTCATTTCCTGCGGCACCTGGCTGATCCCCGGCAGATAGGGAAGCGGCGAGGGCGCCCACAACGGCCAGTTGCCGGCAGCGAGCGGATGGTCTGCATCCTGCCAGCCCAGCTGCGTCGAGCCCTTGCGGCCGGCGTGCCCCAGCTGCAGACAGAAGCGCGCCTGGGATTCCGCATGCACGAACTCCACGATGCGCTGCCAAGCGGCGCGCTGGGTCTCGTTCCACAAGCCTGTGCAGCCCGGTGAGATACGAGCGTCGGCCGACGTGCAGGTCATTTCCGTGAACACCAGCCCCGCGCCGCCGGCCGCGCGCGCACCGTAGTGGACTAAATGCCAATCGCCGGGTACGCCCTCGACCGCTCGATATTGGGCCATCGGCGACACCACCACCCGATTGACGAGTCGCATGTCGCGCAGGCGAAACGGCAGAAACATCGGCGGCCGCGGTTTCGGAACGCCGCTGCCGCTCGCCAGATTCGTCTCGATCCTGTCGATGAACGGAGGGTCGCGCAGCTTGAGGTTCGCGTGGCCGATGCGCTGGCTCCCCGACAACAGGCTGTAAGCGAATTGCAGCGGCTCCATGTTTTCGTATCGAGCCACATTCTCGAACCATTCCATCCGGTTGCGCGCCGCATTTTGCAGCTTCAGCGCCTCTACGCAGCGCTCGGCCTGGTAGGACTGGAGGCCGCTACCGACGTCCGCGGCATCGCTCACGTGCCGGACCAGCGAAATGGCGTCTTCCATCGCGAGCTTGGTGCCGGAGCCGATCGAGAAGTGCGCCGTGTGCGCGGCGTCTCCGATGAGCACGCGGTTGCCATCGTGCCAGTGCCGGCAAATTACGCGGTTGAAATTGAGCCACGCTGAACCGCGCAAGTGGCGCGCGTTGGACAGCAGCGGCGAATTACCAAGGTAGGCGGCGAACAGCCTTTCGCAAAATGCGATGGACTGGTCAATCTCGGCCTTGTCCAGGCCGTGCGCCGCCCAAGTCTCCTCGCGCGTTTCGACGATTACCGTAGAGAGGTCCTTGCTGAATTGGTAGGCGTGAATCTGAAACCATCCGAATTCGGTTTTCTCGAATGCAAAGGTAAATGCGGAAAATTTTTGCGTCGTGCCCAGCCAAATGTAACGGCACTTGCGGACGTCGATGCCGGGTCCGAATTTCTCCGCCTGCGATGCGCGTGCCTTGCTATTGGCGCCCTCGGCAATCACCACCAGATCCGCATCGTCGAACTGCCTGGTATCGTCGAGTTCGACTTGAAATGATTGCTTCACGCCCAGGGAGGCGGCACGCTTTTGCAGAATACTGAGCAGCTTGCGGCGCGAGATGCCTGCGAAACCGTGACCGCTGGAGCGGATGGTTTGCCCCTTGAAGTGCACGTTGATGTCGTCCCAATGATAAAACTCATCGGCGATGCGGGCATGCGAAGGAGCATCCGCCTCCAGGAAATTCCCCATGGTCTTGTCCGAAAACACCACGCCCCAGCCGAAGGTGTCTTCCGGGCGATTGCGCTCGAAAACCTCGACGCTTGCCATGGGCAGCGCTTTTTTGAACAGAATCGCGGAATACAGGCCGGCCGGTCCGCCGCCCATGCAGACAATTCGCTTCATGCTTCATTATACCACTATGTCAATAGTTTATATATCAAGCATATGGCCGCCGTCGTGCCTGACGAGGAACGCCGCCCGAGCGCAGCGTGTTTGCGGGCCGCCGGTCGTTCACCGGGAAATGGCGGCTACTCGCCGAAAATCGAGTGATGTCGGGCGGGCGTTGCGACAGCATGCAAACCGTACAACAACCACCGGGAGATACCGAAAATGAACGCGCGAATCAAAGATCCTTCCACATTCAGCTTGCTGACCGGGGTTGCCCTGGTCACGGCAGGCGCTTTGCTAACGCGGCAGTCTGCGGGGCTCCTGCATTCCGTCGACCTTGCCCACAGCTGGCCTCTGATCTTCATTGTGCTAGCCTTCGTGCAGTTGGTTGCCACGCTCAAGGAGCGCCATCAGCAAGGTTGGGGTTTGCTCCTGGCGGGGGATTGGCTGCTTGCCAATACCATGACCGATTGGGCCTATATCCAATTCAGCGTGCCGGTGCTGCTTGCCGGATTGGGTTTGGTGACCATCGTTCGCGGGCTAAGCGATCACAGCAGACGTTCGGATGAGGATTACCGTGCCACCCAATAATCGCAACTCGCCAAAATTTGTCATCGGCGTTTTTCTGGTCCTGATGGGAGTCGTGCTGGCTCTCGATCAGCTCAGACTCGTTCAGGCCGATCATCTGCTACGCTTTTGGCCCGCCGCCCTGATCATTCTTGGTCTGGTCATGCTCCGGCGCGGGGAAAGGCAGAGTGCGTTGCGGGCGCTGGTGCTCATCGTCGTTGGCGGCTGGCTTTTGCTCAACACACTTGGGCTGGTGAGTCTCGACCTATGGGGGTTCATCTGGCCCCTCTTGTTGGTGTTCATTGGCGCAAGAATCATGATGCACAATCAGGGTTCCGGCTCGAACGCATCCAGGGATCTGCCTGGAGCCGCGAGCCCCATGGCCGGCACAACCTCAACGGGTCAAACCGGCCCCGGCGGCTACGCGCCTGCCGCGCCAAATTCCGGCGAACCCGTGCACACCTCGATGTTTTCGCTGCTCAGCGGCAGCAAACGCCGCTGGGGCAAGTCCGTGTTTCGCGGCGCAGAGGCGACGGCATTTATGGGCGGATGTGAACTCGACTTGCGCGATGCATTGATGAGTTCGGGGGAACTCGCGGTCATTGACGTATTCGTCATCATGGGCGGCGTCAATATTTTCGTTCCGCCCAATTGGACCGTGTCGCTGGAAGTCGTACCGCTAATGGGTGGAGTACATGACAAGACGCGCTCGGTGCCCTCCAATCCAGCCCAGCATCTCCTGGTGCGCGGCACGGTGGTCATGGGCGGCGTCGAAATCAGTAATTGAATGCATCCGATCCTCTCCGATGCGAAGCAGCTGGGACTGTATTTGCTGGGTTGTCTCCCGATTGGCATTGTGTTGATCATCGGTTTGGGCCATCAAGGCGCTTGGGGTACTGCGGCGGTCTTTTTTCTACCGCTGATGCTGATTTACGCGTTCATTGGGCTGTCGGCATATTACTTATGCCGGGCATTTCCAATCAGCAAGGAAGATCGAACCTGGCGCGCCGTGCCGGCCCACCTCAGCGCGGCGGCAACTGTCGGCGGCTTATGCGTGGGTCTTGCCTGGGGTTGGGCGCGGCTGCTCGATTCGCTCAACATCGGCCTTCAGCCAGAGGTGTATTTGGCGCAGCCGTGGCTGCTTTTCGTGGTGGGGGCACTGCTGTTTTGGCTCGCCACCGCATTTCACTATGTGCTGATCGCGTCGAATGCGTCGCAAAACGCTGAACGGCGTTCGCTCGAGTCCGGTCTGCTGGCGCGCGAAGCAGAACTGAAGGCGCTGCGCGCGCAACTTGATCCGCACTTTCTCTTTAACAGCCTAAATTCGATCAGTTCGCTGACGGCCGGCGACCCCTCTGCGGCGCGCAAGATGTGTTTGCTGCTGGCCGATTTCCTGCGCGACACCCTTAGGCTCGGCGCCGCCCAGAGGATCTCGTTGCAGGAGGAATTGAATATCGTGGAGCGCTATCTTTCCATTGAGCAGGTGCGGCTCGGCGCCAGACTCAATGTGCATAAGGAGACGAGCCAACAGGCCTTAAGCGCCAAGGTGCCTGCGCTGATCCTGCAACCTCTTGCCGAAAATGCGGTGCTGCACGGCATCGCGCACTTGCTCGAAGGCGGCACCGTCACCATCAAGGCAGAAAAGGTGTATTCGATGCTGGTCGTGCAGGTGAGCAACCCTTGCGATCCCGATCGTCCGCGCCACAAGCGTGCCGGCTTCGGCCTGTCTTTGGTGCGCCAGCGGCTCCAATCGCAGTTTGGCGCTGCAGGGCGGGTCGAGGTGGGCGAAGAGCGGGGCGAGTTCACCGCCAAGGTGAGTTTGCCGTTTGAATCTCCCGATCCGGCGAATGCGCATGCGTGAGCCCGAGCAACTCAATGTGATGATCGTCGACGACGAAGCGCCCGCACGTGCGCTGATACGCGAGTACTTGAAACAACATGCCGACCTGTGTGTCGTAGCCGAATGCACCAACGGCTTGGAAGCGGTGAAGGCCGCCAACGAGTTGAAGCCGGATTTGCTGTTCCTGGATATCCAGATGCCGAAGCTGGATGGATTCGAAGTGTTGGATCTCATCGGTCGCGATGCCGCAGGCGTCGTGTTCACGACAGCCTACGATGACTACGCATTGCGTGCGTTCGAGGTGCATGCCGTCGACTACCTGCTCAAGCCGTTTGGGCCGGAGCGCTTCGCCGAAGCGCTGCAGCTGGCGCGGTTGCGCGTCACCCAGCGCCAGCCGATTCCTGCGCGAGAGCTGCTCGAGACTCACCGTGAGGGCGTTGCAATCGATCGCCTGCTCATACGGGACCGCTCCCATGTGCATGTGATCCCTGTCGATCAAATCGACTACATTGAAGCGCAGGACGACTACGTCTCGATCCGGGCGGCGGGACGAAGCTATCTGAAGGAACAAACTCTTGGCGAACTCGAGGAGCAGCTTGCGGCGAGAGGATTCTTGCGTATCCATCGCCGCTTTATTCTCAATGTATCGCGGCTGGCAAAAATAGAGCTGTCCGAGAAGGACAGCCGCGTTGCCATTCTCAACGACAAGACTGAGCTGCCCATCAGCCGTTCGGGCTACGCGAAACTGCGCGATCTGCTGTGAGGAAGCGCCGCTGACTCAGGTAGCTGGGAAATGGCACGCTCGAGCTGCAAGCCGCCGTCATCCGCTAATGCTGCTTCGCGCAGCGCGCGCAGGCGCTCTGCAGCGTGGGCGTGGCCCACCAGTTTGGGCACCAAGGCGCAGATCTGGCTGAAGCAGGCCCATCCGCGCTCGTGAGTATCGCCATAGCCCTTCACCAGCGATTGGCATTCGGCAATTTCCACGGCCAGCTCATAATCCTGCGGGGCAATTTCTGCGATTTGCGTAAGCCACGCCTCGATGCGCTGATTCTCGACCTGAAAACGCAGGGTGCCGCGACGCAGCCGGCGCAGCGCGGCGAGGCTACGCAGCAGCACAAATCCGCTGATGGTCGAAGTCGATATGCGTCGTCCCGCGGTGAAGCGCGCCAGGGCGCGGTTCGCACGCGGGGAAGCCAGCAGGCGCCGGCCAAGGCCCGCGGGGAGCGTGCCGCATATCTCTTCGACCCGCGGCTTGACGAATTCACGCACCTGCACCAGATCCGTAGGGTTAGCCCGCACTTCACGGCGAATGCGCTCGGCGCGGCCACGCCGCGTCTTGGCCTGCGCCACACGCATCACGTCCTCGAAGCTCATCCAAAGCGCCAGTGCACGCGTGGCCGCGCTGGTGAGCGTCGGATCGCCTTCTCTCGCAGCATCGACCGCGTAGATCCGCTCGATCCGTTCTAAGAACGAAGCGGCATAGACATCATCTTGATAGTCGGACAAGCGCGCGGCGCCCATCCCCAACAAATCATGCAATCTCGAGGGAAATCGGTCTTCGATGCGGGCGCGCAGACGGGCCGAAAGCGCCTCGAGCGTGTAGTCCGCAGGATCGATGGTGTCGCGATTTCCCGGAAATGCCGACGCGGTCAGCGGTTTCGCTTGCGCGGCGATCGCGGCTTGCCGCCCCGCCTCGAAAGCCGACAGACTCGCCTCGACGCCCACGCCCGATTCCTTGATCGCGTGGTGGTAATCCTCGATGGCCCAAGGAAGCGCACCGGCGCCGGCGATGGCGCCGAAGATGACGGCGCTGATTCTACCGCCTGCAGTGTCCGCTACTTGAGCCATGTCGAAGCCGATCAGCTTCGCCGTCGTCGCTGAAGCGATCTCGAACAATTCACGGGAACTGACCCGGCCTTCGCCGAGCGCAATCTTTTCGCCGAT
Organism: Pseudomonadota bacterium; assembly: GCA_030775865.1. GTDB lineage: Bacteria > Pseudomonadota > Gammaproteobacteria > Steroidobacterales > Steroidobacteraceae > Bog-1198. Next base: position 42,132 of record JALYIH010000149.1, read on the forward strand.
GGTGTAGTCGCGGTGAGTGGATGCGATGAGGGTGGTGCGCTCCTTGGTGACCAAGCCGCGATTGATCGCTCTGCCGGCCTCCATCCATTCCGAGGCAACGACGATGTCCACGTCGCCGGGATTCGGCATCAATGCCATCACCGGGTCTAAGCCATCCGGCGCGTCACTGCGCGGGAAGAACTCCAGGTAATAAATGGTTGCGCCCGTGCGCTGCGCGACGCCAGGAACCGATGTTGCCTGGACGAAGTAACCGGCTCTCCGTGCCGCCATGACCAGCCAGTCAGTCACCACACCGCCGCCCTGGCCGCCCAAAGCTGCGATGGTCAGGGTGATGGGACGTGATCGCCTCACGCCAGCCAGCCGATGACGGTCGAACGCAGCCGCGCTTTGAGCCGATCCCAAGCGCTCGGGTTCACAATGACATCGGCGCGATAGAACGAGGGGCAAAGAACCGCCGCATGCGCAACTTCTCCGCACACACCGCAACCCACGCAGCTATTGTCGACATAGGCCACTGGATCCCGCCGCAGCGGATCAGGATTCGTCTTGACGGTGAGCGAAGGGCAGCCTGACAGCCGGATGCAGGAGTGATCTCCGGTGCAAACATCCGCATCGATGCCGAAACGCTCTCGCACCACGCGCTTGCCATCGCTGATCATTTTCTTGATCGTCGGCGCGACACGCCGCTGCCGATTCAGCTGGCACTCGCCTTCCGCAATGACGATCTTGGGCCCGGTGAACTTGGTGAGCAGCGCCTCTCTCAAGACCCCCATCGTCTGCTTCATGTCGTAAGTGCGGATCGTGCGCACCCATTCGACGCCGACGCCGCGCACGGCGGTCTCGATGCGATTCCTCGCGCGCCGGCCTTTGATCTCGGCTGTAGACGAGGGGATGTATTGGCCGCCGGTAGCGGCCGAATAGCCGTTATCGACAATGATGGTCACGCCGTCATGGCGATTGAACACGGCGTTGCCAATGCCGCTGGTCAGACCGTTGTGCCAGAAGCCACCGTCGCCCATCATCGATAGCGCGCGCCGCGGGTTGGGCACATTGAACGAAGCGCCGCCGGCCGCGCCCAGCCCATAGCCCATGGTGGTGTTGCCGAGGTTGAACGGCGGCAGGATCGAAAACAAGTGGCAGCCGATGTCGCAGCTCACGTGATGGGGCCCGAGCTCGCGCTCGACC
>JALYIH010000150.1 GCA_030775865.1 Pseudomonadota bacterium
GTGGGCATGAGCTTCAACATCATTGCCGCGCTGATGGCCCTGTTCGTACTCAGGCCCATGCGGATACGCCACTTCGCCAAGAGCCGCGCCGAGTTCCCCTCGGCGGCCCCGAGCGTCGCCGGTACCCGAACCACCTGAAGGTACAAAACTAATTCATGAATCTGGAGAGACAATGGCAACCGTAAATCCCATATCGAGTCCGCCCAAGGCCACGACCGCCGAAGATACCCTGCAGCGGAAGAGCCGCGACGCGAGCGTGATCTCCGGTGGCCATCTGGTCGCGAAGGCGCTCAAGAATGAAGGTGTGGACACCATCTTCACGCTCTGCGGCGGTCACATCATCGACATCTATGACGGCTGCGTCGACGAAGGCATACGCATCATCGACGTGCGCCACGAGCAGGTCGCGGCGCATGCCGCCGATGGTTATGCGCGGCAGACCGGCAAACTGGGCTGCGTCGTCACCACCGCGGGTCCCGGATGCACCAATGCCGTCACCGGTGTCGCCACCGCGTTCAGATCCGAGAGTCCTATTCTTCATATCGGCGGCCAGGGTGCGCTGACCCAGCACAAGATGGGATCGCTGCAGGATCTGCCGCATGTCGATCTGATGACGCCTATTACCAAATTCGCAGCGTCAGTGTCGAGCACGGAACGCGTCGCGGACATGATTTCCATGGCGGCGCGCGAGGCGTTCAATGGCGCGACCGGTCCTGTGTATCTGGAGATTCCGCGCGATGTTCTCGATCGCGAAGTGGATGTCACCAAGGCTGTCCTACCTCAGCCCGGCAAGTATCGAGCGTCCACCAAATCGATCGGCGATCCGCGCGACATCGAGAAATTGGCCGATCTACTCGTCAATGCCGAACGGCCCGCCATTCTGTACGGCCAGCAAGTCTGGACCGCACGCGGGCACAAAGAGGCTATTGAACTGCTGCGGGGACTCGATATTCCGGGTTATTTCAACGGCGCCAGCCGCGGTCTGCTGCCCCCCGGCGATCCGCATCATTTCGATCGCACCCGCACCCAGGCATTCGCCAGCGCCGATGTGCTCGTGATCGTCGGAACGCCTTTCGATTTCCGCATGGGCTACGGCAAGCGGATCAGCAAGGATCTGAAGCTGGTGCAGATCGACATGGACTACCGCACCGTCGGCAAGAATCGCGACATCGATTTAGGATTGGTGGGTGATCCGGGCGCGATTCTAGGTGCCGTGCTGGCAGCGGCCAGCGGCCGCATCAAAGGCGACAAGCGGCAGGCTCGCCAACAATGGCTGAAGCAGCTCAGCGATGCTGAGGTGGTTGCAGGCGACAAGCTCATGCCGTTGTTCAAGTCGAACAGCGTGCCGATCCATCCCTATCGAGTGGCGTTTGAGCTGAATGAGTTCCTTGCCGACAACACCATTTACATCGGCGATGGCGGCGACGTGGTCACCATCTCCGCGCAAGCGGTCCGGCCGCGGAACCCTGGCCAGTGGATGGATCCGGGTGCCCTGGGCTCACTTGGCGTGGGCACGGGATTCGCGATCGCGGCGGGTCTGGCGAATCCGTCGAAGGAAGTTCTGTGCTACTACGGCGATGGTTCCTTCGGCATGACGGCTTTCGACATGGAGACGGCCAACCGGTTTGGCGTCCCCTACATCGCCGTCATCGGCAACAATTCGGCGATGAATCAGATTCGCTATGGGCAGCTGGCGAAGTACGGCGAGCAGCGCGGCAACGTCGGCAATCTTCTGGGCGACGTCCCCTTCGGCAAGTTTGCCGAAATGCTGGGCGGCTACGGCGAGGAAGTTCGTGATCCGGCACAGATTGCACCGGCGCTGAAGCGCGCCCGAGAGTCGGTGCACAAACTGCGTAAATCGGCGGTGATCAATATTTGGGTCGATCCGCGCGAGTACGCTCCGGGAACCAAGAATCAAACAATGTACAAATGATTAGCCTGGGGAATTTTCATGGGTAAGGCATTAGACGGTGTAAAAATTCTCGACTTCACGCATGTGCAGTCGGGCCCCACCTGCACACAGCTGCTGGCGTGGTTCGGTGCCGATGTCATCAAGGTCGAGAAAGCCGGCGCGGGCGACATCACGCGCGAACAGCTGCGTGATCTCCCGGACGTGGACAGCCTGTATTTCACGATGCTCAACCACAACAAGCGTTCGGTGACGCTTGATACCAAGAGCGAGCAGGGCAAGGCGGTGCTGGAAAAGCTGGTCAAGCATTGCGATGTGCTGGTGGAAAATTTCGCCCCGGGTGCGCTCGATCGCATGGGCTTCACCTGGGCCCGGATCCAAGAGCTCAATCCGCGCATGATCGTCGCTTCGGTGAAGGGCTTCGGTCCCGGTCCATATGAAGAGTGCAAGGTGTATGAAAACGTCGCCCAGTGCGCCGGCGGTGCAGCCTCTACCACCGGTTTCGATGACGGCCCGCCGTTGGTGACGGGCGCGCAAATAGGCGACAGCGGCACCGGATTGCATCTTGCTCTCGGGATTGTGGCCGCGCTGTACCAGCGCAACACCACGGGGCGGGGACAAAAAGTGCTGGCCGCCATGCAGGACGGCGTGCTCAACCTCTGCCGGGTCAAACTTCGCGACCAGCAGCGCCTCGAGCGCACGCATGTCATGAAGGAGTATCCGCAGTACCCGAACGGCAAGTTCGGCACGGCAGTGCCGCGCGCAGCCAATGCCTCCGGCGGCGGACAGCCGGGGACCATCGTCAAGTGCAAGGGCTGGGAGACCGATCCCAACGCCTACCTGTACTTCATCGCGCAGGCTCCGGTGTGGAAAGCGATTTGCCAGGTCATCGGCAAGGAGTCATGGATTACCGATCCTGATTTCGCCACGCCCAATGCCAGGCTGCCGAGGCTGAAAGAAGTGTTTGCGACCGTGGAAGCCTGGACCTCGACCAAGACCAAGTTCGAGGCGATGGCCTTGCTCAATGAGCACGACATTCCCTGCGGTCCGATCCTGTCGATGGAGGAACTGGCGCACGAGCCTTCGCTGCGTAAGACAGGTACCATCGTTGAAGTGGATCATCCAAAGCGCGGCAAGTATCTGACCGTGGGCAACCCCATCAAGATGAGCGACAGCCCCACGGACGTTACGCGCTCACCGCTGCTCGGCGAACATACCGACGAAGTACTGGCGGAGCTGGGGTTCGCGGCCGCGGATGTCGCCGCGCTGAGATTGAAGAAAGTCATCTGATACGCCGGGGCCGGTCGGCATAACGCCGCCGCCCCGCGCTTTGCTTCCAAGGAAAAATCAAGACATGTCACACGATAAGAACGCCGTTCGTAAAATTCTCGATGAAGCCAAGGTTGCCGGCCGCGAGGCATTGACGGCACCCGAGGCGCGCGGCGTTTGCGAGGCCTACGGAATTATCATCCCGAAAGAGGGCGTCGCGACCTCGGCCGACGAGGCCGCCAAGCTCGCATCGGGGATTGGCTTTCCGGTGGTCATGAAAATCGTATCGCCGCAGATTTTGCACAAGACCGAAGCGGGCGGAGTGGTGGTGGGCGTCAAGTCCGCGGACCATGCGAAGGAGGCCTACTCGACCATCCTCGGCAATGCGCGCAAGTACGATGCGAAGGCTGAAATTCTCGGCGTGCAAGTTCAGCAAATGCTGACCGGCGGACAAGAAGTCATCATCGGCGCGGTGACTGATCCCGCGTTCGGCAAGCTGGTGGCCTTTGGGCTCGGCGGCATCCTGGTCGAAGTTCTGAAAGACATCACCTTTCGGTTGGCGCCCGCATCCTCCGAAGATGCGCTGTCGATGCTGGACGGCATTCAGGCGGCGGAGATTCTGCGCGGCGTTCGCGGCGCGAAGCCCGTGGACCGCGCGGCACTGTCGAGCATGATCGAGCGCGTTTCCTCGCTGGTATCCGATTTCCCTGAAATTTCGGAGATGGATCTGAATCCGGTGTTTGCAACCGAGCGCGGCGCCACTGCGGCGGACGTGCGCATCGTCCTGAATTTCAATCCTGCTCCGGCGCGCGATCGGCCGAGTCAAGCGGCAATTGTCGAGAAGATGAACCGCATCATGAAGCCGAAGGCGCTGGCGGTGATCGGCGCATCAGCCGAGAACGGCAAGATCGGCAACTCCGTGATGAAGAATTTGATCAACGGCGGCTACAAAGGGGAGATCTATCCGATCCATCCCAGCGCCGAAAGCATCATGGGCAAGAAGGTCTATAAGAGCGTCAAGGATGTGCCGGGCGACATCGATGTGGCCGTGTTCGCCATACCGGCTAAGTTCGTTGCACAGGCATTGACGGAAGTGGGCGAGAAGAAAATCGCCGGCGCCATTCTGATTCCGTCCGGATTTGCGGAGACCGGCAACGTTGCCGGGCAAAACGAATTGGTGGAAATCGGCCGCAAGTATGGCGTGCGTCTCATGGGGCCGAATATTTATGGCTTCTACTACACGCCCAGCAATTTGTGCGCGACATTCTGTACCGCATACGACGTCAAGGGCCACGCCGCTCTGTCGTCCCAGTCGGGCGGCATCGGCATGGCGATCATCGGCTTCTCGCGCTCGGCCAAGATGGGTGTCTCGGCCATTGTAGGCCTCGGCAACAAGTCCGACATCGACGAGGATGACTTGCTTACGTTCTTCGAACAGGATGAGAACACCACCATCATTGCGCAGCACTGCGAAGACTTGAAGGACGGCCGCTCTTTTGCCGAAGTGGCGAAGAGGGTGTCGAAGAAGAAGCCCATTGTCGTATTGAAGGCGGGCCGCACCAGCATGGGCGCGCGCGCCGCGAGTTCGCACACGGGCGCGCTGGCGGGCAACGACAAGATCTATGAAGATGTGTTCAAGCAGTCTGGCGTCATTCGTGCGCGGTCGCTGCGCGACCTGCTCGAATTTGCCCGGGGCATCCCGGTTCTGCCGACACCCAAGGGCAACAATGTGGTCATCATCACCGGCGCAGGCGGCTCCGGCGTGCTTCTGTCGGATGCATGCGTCGACAATGGCCTTTCATTGATGGCAATGCCCGCAGACCTGGATGCGGCATTTCGCAAGTTCATTCCCCCGTTCGGCGCGGCCGGCAATCCCGTGGATATCACCGGCGGCGAACCGCCGGCCACCTATCAGAATACGGTCCGCCTCGGTCTTCAAGACCCGCGCATCCATGCGCTCATCCTCGGCTACTGGCACACCATCATTACGCCGCCGATGGTATTCGCGAAGTTGATGGTCGAAGTGGTCGCCGAGATGCGTGCCAAGGGTATCGAGAAGCCTGTGGTTGCTTCGCTTGCGGGCGACGTGGAAGTCGAAGAGGCCGCGGAATATCTGTATCAGCACGGCATCCCCGCGTACGCCTATTCCACCGAGATTCCCGTAGCGGTGCTCGGTGCGAAGTACAAATGGGCGCGAGGCGCCGGACTTATTCCGAAGGAGTAGCTCGGTAGGTCGTGCCGTGTAGGACGCCACGCTGTCGAAGTCGGCCGCTGGAGGCGTGCAACAGCGATCGTGGCAGTGCAAACTGAACCTCTGGTGGCAAGCGGCGGCGGCACATGAAAATAGCGATTATTGGCGTCGGTGCAATTGGCGGCTACGTTGGGATTCGACTTGCACGGGCGGGAGAGGACGTTACGTTCATTGCGCGCGGCGCAAATCTCGAAGCGTTGCGTACTCGAGGTATCCGGATGCTCAACGCAAACGGTACCGAAGAGGTCGTGCCGCGAGTCAAGGCGACCGATGACTATGCAGAGGCGGGACCGCAGGATATCGTCGTGCTGGCCATGAAAGCGCATCAGGTCGAAGCAATCACCGGCGAAGTGCCGAAACTGTTTGGCCCGAAAACCGTCGTGATTCCCATGCAGAACGGCATACCGTACTGGTATTTTCACGGCCACCCCGGTTCCTTTGCAGGCACGCGCGTGCAAAGCGTCGACCCCAGCGGCGCGATCTACGCAAATATCCCTTGCGAGCGCGTGATCGGCTGCGTGGTATACCCGGCCGCCGAGTTGGTTGCGCCCGGCGTGATCAAGCATGTCGAAGGCAATCGTTTCCCCGTGGGCGAGCCCGACGGCACCACGAGCGAGCGTGTGTCGCAGGTTGCGCGCTGCTTCGTCAACAGCGGCATGCAGGCGCCGATCTTGAGCGATATTCGCTCGGAAATTTGGTTGAAGCTGTGGGGCAATCTGACGTTCAACCCCATCAGTGCTCTATCCCGGGCTACGCTGGCGGACATCTGTCAGTACCCGCCCAGCCGCGCCGTCGCGGCAGCAATGATGACGGAGGCGCAAACCGTGGCCACTCAATTGGGCGTCAAATTTCGCGTCTCGCTGGAAAAACGCATCGCAGGGGCGGAGAAGGTCGGTCATCATAAGACCTCGATGCTGCAAGATGTCGAGGCCGCACGCACGCTGGAAGTCGACGCGCTGCTCGGTTCAGTGGTGGAGTTGGCGCGGCGAACCAACACGCCCACGCCGCACATCGATACCGTGTACGCGTTAACCAAACTGCTGGCGAAGACGCTGGACGAAAAACGACTGTAAATATCGGAGTTTAAAGCAGATATGAATGTTCACGAGTATCAGGGCAAGGAGATTCTGCGCAAGTTCGGTGTCGCAACACCGCGCGGCGTCCCTTGCTTTTCGGTGGCTGAGGCGGATTCGGCGGCACGGCAGCTTGGGGGCAAGGTCTGGGTTGTGAAAGCACAAATTCACGCCGGCGGGCGCGGCAAGGGCGGCGGCGTCAAAGTGGCCAAATCGTTGCAAGAAGTGCATGACTTCGCCTCGAAAATTCTTGGCATGACGCTCGTCACGCACCAAACGGGCCCTGAAGGAAGGGTGGTGAAGCGATTGCTGGTGGAAGAGGGCGCCGATATACGCAAGGAGCTGTATGTCGGCATGGTCGTCGACCGATCCACGCAACGCGTGACCCTGATGGCGAGCTCCGAAGGCGGCATGGAGATCGAAGAGGTCGCCGCGCATCACCCGGAGAAAATCCACAAGGTTGCCATCGATCCGCGGGTCGGATTGACGGACGCGCAGGCCGACGATGTTGCGCGCAAGATAGGCGTTCCCGAACCCTCGATCGCTCAGGCGCGTCAGTTCATGCACGGCCTCTACGGCGCCTTTGTCGAATGCGATGCCTCACTGGCCGAGATCAATCCATTGATCATCACGGGCACCGGCGATGTGCTGGCGTTGGACGCGAAATTGAATTTCGACTCCAATGCATTGTTCCGGCATCCGGAAATCGTCGCCATGCGCGATCTGGACGAGGAGGACCCGGCAGAAGTCGAAGCATCGAAATTCGATCTGTCTTATATCTCCTTGAACGGCAACATCGGATGTCTGGTCAACGGTGCGGGCCTCGCGATGGCGACCATGGATGTCATCAAGCTGTTCGGCGCGGAACCTGCGAACTTTTTGGATGTCGGCGGCGGTGCGACCACCGAGAAGGTGACCGAGGCCTTCAAGTTGATGCTGAAGAATCCGGCCGTGAAAGGCATTTTGGTGAATATTTTCGGCGGCATCATGCGCTGCGACACGATTGCCGAAGGCGTGATCGCGGCGGCCAAAGAAGTGAAGCTCAGTGTTCCCTTGGTGGTGCGCATGAGGGGCACCAACGAGGAGCTCGGCCGAAAGGCACTCAAGGAATCCGGTCTGCCGATCATCTCCGCAGACAACATGGCGGATGCTGCCAAGAAAATTGTCGCCGCGGTAAGCGGCAAGCAGGGCCGGCCGTCATGAGCATTCTAATCGACAAGAATACGCGGGTGATTACCCAGGGCATCACGGGCAAGACGGGGGCGTTTCACACGCGTTTGTGCCGCGATTACGCCAATGGCAAGGCGTGCTTCGTCGCCGGCGTGAATCCCAGCAAAGCGGGGGAGAATTTCGAAGGCATCCCCATTTACGGAACCGTCCGCGAGGCGAAAGAGCAAACCGGCGCGACCGTGTCGGTGATCTACGTGCCGCCGCCCTTTGCGGCCAGCGCGATCGACGAGGCCGTCGATGCCGACCTCGATTTGGTCATCTGCATCACGGAAGGTGTTCCGGTGCGAGACATGATTGCCACGCGCAGCCGCATGCGTGGTAAGAAGACGCTGCTCGTGGGACCCAATTGTCCGGGCGTGATCACGCCGGATGAAATCAAGATCGGCATCATGCCGGGCCACATTCACAAGAAGGGACGCATTGGCGTGGTCTCGAGGTCCGGTACGCTGACCTACGAGGCGGTGGGCCAATTGATGGACTTAGGGTTGGGCCAGTCGACGTGCGTTGGCATCGGAGGGGATCCGGTCAATGGCTTGAAGCATGTGGATGTCATGCGGCTGTTCAACGATGACCCGGAAACCGACGCGGTCATCATGGTGGGAGAGATCGGCGGGGACGATGAAGAGACTTGCGCACGGTGGATCAAGGCATACATGAAGAAACCCGTGGTGGGTTTCATCGCGGGCGTCACTGCCCCGCCGGGCAAGCGCATGGGTCACGCCGGCGCCATCATTTCCGGCGGGAAAGGCACCGCCAACGAGAAGCTCGCCGTGATGGAGGAGTGCGGGATCAAGGTAACGCGCAATCCGGCGGAAATGGCGACATTGCTCAAGTCGGTGTTGTAGCGTGACCCGGTGGGCGCGGTTTCGTAGCAAAACCTGCGCCGGATTCGGGATACTCGAGAGCCGCATCGGCTCTCGCGGCAACGCCCTTGCGCCAGCCGGCCGCTAAAGAACTGCTGCGGCAAATGTTCGATGCGGCCATCGCATCGGCCCAGCCTGCCGTGTGCATTCCGCCGCATCTTCCCGAAGTGCCGCTCGGCAGGCTCATTGTCGTGGGGGCCGGAAAGGCTTCTGCCGAGATGGCCAGGGCGGTGGAGGAAAATTGGCACGGCCCGCTGTCCGGACTGGTGGTTACGCGCTACGGTTACGCGGTCCCCTGCAAGCATATTGAGATCGTCGAAGCTGCGCATCCCGTTCCCGATGCGGCAGGAATGCGTGCCGCACAGCGAATCCTCGGGCTTGTCGGCAATCTGCAGGAAGAGGATTTGGTGCTGTGTCTGATCTCGGGCGGCGGATCGGCGTTGATGCCCTTGCCTGCGGACGGCTTGACGCTCGACATGAAGCAGACCGTGAGTCGAGCGCTGCTGGCATCGGGCGCGACCATCAGTGAGATGAATTGCGTACGCCGGCATCTCTCCGCCATCAAGGGCGGACGGCTCGGCGCTGCCTGTTTTCCGGCGCAGGTGCTCACCCTGCTGATCTCCGACGTGCCGGGCGATCGGCCGGTGGACATCGCCTCCGGTCCCACCGTGGCCGATTCCACGACCTGCGCGGATGCACTGCGCATCGTGCGCCGCTATGGCATCGAACCACCGCGCGAAGTGCTCGAGCTGCTGGAGAGCGGACGCGGTGAATCCGTCAAGCCGGGCGATCCGCGCCTCGCGCGCGCCACGGTGCGTACCATCGCCACACCGCAGATGGCGCTGGAAGCTGCTGCAGGCGTGGCGCGCGACGCAGGGATGGGGGCGCACATCCTGGGTGATGCCATCGAAGGGGAAGCGCGCGACGTCGGCAAGGTATTCGCGGGGGTGGCGCTGCAGGTTGCCGCGCGCGACCAACCCGTCAGCGCACCGTGCATCTTGCTGTCCGGAGGGGAAACCACGGTGAGGGTACGCGGCAGCGGCCGAGGCGGACGTAACGTGGAGTTTTTGTTATCTCTCGCGATCGCGCTCGAAGGGCATGAGCGCATCCACGCGCTGGCCGGTGACACCGACGGCGTTGACGGCCAAGAAGAAATCGCGGGCGGCTACATGAGCCCCGACTCGCTGGCGCGCGCGCGGGCGCTGGGGCTGAACCCGCGCGACATGCTCGCCGAAAACGATGCCCATCGGTTCTTTACCGCGCTCGGGGATTCGGTGATCACGGGACCCACACTGACCAACGTCAACGATTTCCGCGCGATACTGATACAGAAGTAAAATGGCATGACCGCTTCGACGCGTTGCACCTTGCCGGTTCAATGCACGGCAGCGGTTGATGAACGTTTACGGCCGTAAGCGGCGTAAAAACCCAAGCCCAGTGCCGTCCACGCGCCGAATCGCATCCAGGTACCGGCCGGAAGTCCCGCGACGAGGTATCCGCATATCGCAACCCCCGCAGGCGCGATCGCCCACACGGCGGGAACGCGAAAGGGTCGCCGAAGATCTGGGCGGCGGACTCGCAGCACGAGTACGGCGATACACACGAAAATGAATGCGCACAGCGTGCCGATAGAGATCAATTCTGCCAGCACATCCATCGGCAGCCAGCCCGCCGCCAGAATGGCGATGGCGGCGCCGCTCACAATGGCGAGCCGTGGTGCATGACTCGAGGCCGCAATCAGCCCAAGTTTGCTTGGAACGAGTCCGTCTTGCGCCATTGCGTAAAGTATGCGGCTCTGACCGTACAGCAGCACCAGCATGACGGAAGTCAATCCGACCAGCGCAGCGATTTCCACCGCTACTTTAAGAAAAAGCAACCGGTCCCCGGCGTGAGCGAGGGCTGCGCTGATGGGATTTGCGACGTGCAATATCCGGTACGGAGCAATGCCGGTGAGTACGAGCGCGAACAGAATGTAAACAACGGTGCAAATAAGCAGCGAGCCGATGATGCCAATGGGCAGATTCAATTGCGGATTGCGCGTCTCGCGCGCGGCCGTCGAGACCGTATCAAAACCTAAATAGGCATAGAAAATCACGCCGGCGCCGCGCACCACGCCCGACCAACCAAACTCGCCGAAAGACCCACGGTTCGGAGGCAAGAACGGCGACCAGTTCGCCGGATCGATAAAAAATGCGCCGCATACGACGAATAACGCCAGGATAGCCAGCTTGATCGTCACGAGCACCGTGTTGACGCCGACGGTCAAGCGCACACCGCGCGACAGCAGCAGCGCGATCCCCCCCAAAACGAGTACGGCCGGAACATTGATCCACGCGCCGCTCAATACGACGGCGCCGCGCGCGTCGATCGCAAGTGGTGAGGCGCCCAGCGCTGTGGGGAATTGAAGTCCGAGAGACGACAGAAACCCCTGAGCGTAGCCTGACCAGCCGACGGCAACGTTCGCGGCGGCCATCAAGTACTCGAGCAAAAGACACCACCCGATGAGCCATGCTGGAATACGGCCGAAGGCGGCAAAGACATAGCTATAGGCACTCCCCGAGGCGGGGAGCATCGCGGCGAATTCGGCGTAGCACAGACCTGCGCACAAACAGCCGAGGCCCGCGAGGACAAAGGAAATGACGATGGCCGGCCCTGCATAGACCGCTGCCACCGTACCGGTCGACACGAATATCCCGGCGCCAACGATCGCGCCAATTCCCAGCAGAATCAGCTGACCCGAACCCAAGGTACGCTGCAGGGTCAGCTGCCCGTCGGGTTCATCGACTTGTCGCTGGCTGGCAGCGATCGCAGGGAGCTCAGCCACGCTTGTGGATGCCGCTACCGATTGCCAAAACGCTGCCCTCGCATCATCCCAATCCTTTTTGTTGCCGCCGTGGCCGATCATATCCACATATGGACGGAATAGGCAGTCACGAAGGCCATTCCATTCCAGCATTTACGGCAGCCGTGAGTGTCGCGATTGCAATCTCTTTCTTGAAAGCTTGTTATAACGCGTTATAATAATTGTATGAAGCTGGTGGTTCGGCGCATCGGAAACTCACTCGGGGTCATCCTCCCGAAGCCGGCCCTTGACGCATGGGGTGTCGGCGAGGGCGATCACTTGGTCCTCACGGAACGGGGTATTCGGCCCGCTTCACGCGGCGGATTTTCTACTGCCGAACTAGACGAGCACAAGCGCCGGCTGGCGGCCGCTGTTGTGTCGCGATTTACGGCGAAGCACATTCGTGGGCACAGTCTCGGAAATTTGCATCGTTGGAGGGCGAACGGGGTCTGGAATTCTGCGTACGGAGAGTGGAAGAAATTGCTCGAGCATGCAGATGACGGCGAGCTGTTTGCAGTGCTTCTGGGGCGAGACGAGTTCTCCAACCAACTGCGCCAGTCCCCGCCTTACGTCGGTATGTTGTCGCGCGAGGAAGTCGGAAAGTTGAATGAAGAAGCGGCAGGTTGATCACGTATTGCGCGCCGCCGGCCGGATCACCGGCGAGAAGCAGTTCATCATCATTGGCAGCCAGTCTCTGCACGGAAAGCACCCGGACTTGGCGGATGACATTGTACGATCAGCGGAAGTTGATCTCATAGCCAAGCGAGACGCCTCGCGCACGGAATGGTTGAACATCATCGGTCAAGATTCCAAATTCCACGAGCAGTTCGGCTATTACGCAGACCCGGTCGACGAAACTACAGCAACACTTCCCAAGGGCTGGAAGGGCCGATTGGTGAACTTGCCGGCAGGGGATACCGGCGGCGTGGTGGGGCTTTGTTTGGATCCTCATGACCTCGCGATTGCAAAGTATGTTGCCGGCCGCGAGAAGGATGCTGTATTCACCCGTGAACTTGCCGGCAGAGGAATCGTGTCAAACGATCGTTTGCTCGCGCTACTCGACCAAACGCCCGTCTCCGAGGAAATACGCCGGCGAATCAGGGCGCATATCGCCAGGGACTTCGCCGATTAAGTGCCGCCGGCGGATCAAAGGCTCGCTTAGAATTCATCGAAGGACTCGATCAAGGCCCTCAATCTGGTACGCTTAAATACGCATGGAAACGCCGCTGACACCCCTGGAATTCGCGCGCCGCGCACGCAAACTGCATGGCAGGCGCGAAGCCGTCGTCGACGGCAACCTCCGCCTTACCTACGCGCAATTCGGCGAGCGCTGTGACCGATGGAGCGTCGCGCTGGCCAAGCTGGGCGTCGGCAAGGGCGACCGTGTTGCGACGATCGCGCCCAACACGCATCAGCATCTCGAACAATTCTACGCGATACCGCAACTTGGGGCGGTCATTGTGCCGATCAACTACCGCCTGTCGCCTGAGGACTTCGTTTACGTGGCGACGCATAGCGGCGCAATGGTGCTGTGCGTACACGCTGACTACTTGGACATGGTCGAGGGCGTTCGAGCGCGGATGCCGGAGGTGCAGCATTTCGTTGCCCTCGAGGGCGAGAAGGCCGGTTGGCTATCCTACGAGTCTCTGCTCGAGCGCAGTACTGAATCATTTGAGATTCCGGAAATGGTCGAGACGGATTTGCTGTCGATCAACTATACCAGCGGCACCACCTCACGGCCGAAGGGCGTGATGATCACACATCGCAATGCATGGATGAATTCGGTGGGGACGCTGGCACATTGGCCGATGACACCTGCCGATCGCTACTTGTGGACGCTGCCGATGTTCCATGCCAACGGCTGGACGTTCGTGTGGACTGTCACCGCCGCCGGTGCCACACATGTGTGCCTGCGGGCGGTTGATGCGCCGGCCGTTTATGAGCGCGTGCGGCATGAGCGCGTGACACCTCTTTGCGCCGCGCCCACGGTCCTCATTGGAATTGCCAATGGACCTGTAGGCGCCCGCAGGCAGCTGCCCCGCGGCGTACGTCTGCTCGCCGCCGGGGCGCCTCCCGCCGCCGCCACCATTGAACGCCTGGAATCGGAGCTCGGCTGGGAGGTGACGCAAGTGTACGGCCTGACGGAGACGGCGCCG
>JALYIH010000151.1 GCA_030775865.1 Pseudomonadota bacterium
CGGCTTAACCAGCCCCTTCGGCTCGGCGCCCCCGGATTTCATTGCCGAGGCCGTAAATGCGGAGCCGAGCGTTCCGGCCAGCCTCGTTGTCAGTTGGACCGGCACGGGCACCACGGCGCCGTTCGCCACCGTGACCTCGACCGCGCTGACCATCGACCTTGCCAATGCTGCTTTCGGCTCCGGGCTGCTCCGCATCGGCGGTGAAAGTGTCGACATCAAGACCTTGACTGTGGCGCCAACGATCGTTCCGGCATCGGCTCAGCCGGCGCCGAATGGTCTGCCGCTATTCACGCCGGTATTTTCCGTGGGACCGGGCGCCATCAGCGAGGCGGCGAACCCCGCCATCCAGTCATTCAACGGCTTTGCGGCTTTCGTGACGCAGCTCAATACCACCTTTGCCCATCCCACTCCGGCGACCCGATTCGTGGCTCGAGGCTTCTACAACCGCGCCGGCAATACCTTTACCGCTTCCAGTATTGACGTGGTGCTCTAAACTCTCCCCAATATGGGGAAGCTCGCCACACATGTCGGATGGGCCTGCGCGCTGGCCGCGAGTTGCCAGTTCGCTTACGCCGCCGAGCGTGCGGGCGCGGCGGATGTCCCGCCTCCGGTCCGGCCCCGAATTTGCCTGGTGCTATCGGGCGGCGGTGCGCGCGGCATGGCGCATATCGGCGTCTTGAAGGTTCTCGACGAGCTGAAAGTCCCGATTGACTGCATTGCCGGCACCAGCATGGGTGCCGTGGTGGGGGGGTTGTACGCGAGTGGCATGACGGCCGCGCAAATCGACGCCACCATGCGCTCGGTGGACTGGCAGGAAGCTTTTCGGGATGCGCCGCCGCGGCGCGACCTGGCCTTCAGGCGCAAACAGGACGATCGAAATTTCCTGGTGCGCCTGCCTTTGGGACTCAAGCACGGTCGAATTCTGCTGCCAAAGGGCTTTATTCAAGGACAAAAATTACAGGAAACGCTGCGTCAGCTCACCCTGCCCTTCAGCAACAGCACTGATTTCAATCTGCTGCCCACGCCATTTCGCGCGGTCGCGACCGACCTGCTCACCGGCAACGCCGTGCTGATGGACAAGGGAGATCTGGCCATCGCCATGCGCGCCAGCATCTCGGCTCCCGGTGTATTTGCGCCGGTCGAGACGCAGGGTAGGGTTTTGGTGGACGGCGGACTTGCGGAAAATCTGCCCGTCGATGTGGCGCGCGACATGCACGCCGATATTCTCATCGTCTCCGACGTGAGCTTTCCATTGCAGTCGCGATCCGCGTTGGATTCGGCCTTGTCGATTTCCAACCAGATGCTGGCGATTCTGGTGCGCAAGGATGCGGATCGGCAACGCGCCACATTGAGCCCATCGGACATCTTGGTCGAGCCTGTGCTGGGGCCGGCCAGTTCCACTGACTTCACCGCGGCAAATTCGACCATTGCCGCCGGCGAGAATGCGGCGCGCGCGATGCTTGCGCGGTTCGACCCATTGAGCGTCTCCGACGCCGCTTACCACGACTATTTGGCGCGGCGAGCGTCGCGCGAACCCGGACTGCCGCCCATCAAGTTCGTGCGCGTCGATGAACAATCCAAGCGTTACGAAAAGACCATCATGGCGGAAATGCAGCCGCTGCTGGGCAAACCTCTGGATATCGATGCGGTCGGCAAACGGGTCACGCAACTATACGGTCTGGGTAATTTCGAGACCTTGGACTATGCCCTGGTCGATCAAGGCCAGGGTGCCGACGAGGAATCCGGCCTCGAGGTGCGGGCGCGCCGCAAATCATGGGGTCCGAATTACATTCGCTTCGGCCTGAACCTGGCGGACAATTTCCAGGGCAACAGCCGCTACAACGCCGCGGCGCGCTTCATCTTGACCGAGCTCGACGATCTAGGCGCTGAGTTGGTGACCGATGTGCAGATCGGCAGCGCTCCGAAAGTGGCAAGCGAGTTCTACCAGCCGCTGGATGCGAGTCGTACCTGGTTCGTGGCGCCGAGTGTGCGCATCGAAGCGCGGGATCTGCAGCTCTACGTCAAGGATGTCGAGGTCGCCGACTATCGCGATCGCGAGGCTGAAGCTGATTTCGACATCGGACGCACCCTGGGCAACTGGGGCGAAATTCGCGCCGGATTTCACAGAACCAACGGCCTGACGAGAGTGCGCTTGGGTGATCCGGCGCTCGTGGACCGGCAGTACAACGAGGGCGAGCTATTCGCCAAATTCAGCTATGACCAACTCGACAATTTGCATTTTCCGCGCGAGGGACAGCAATTCACTTTCCAGTGGGATGCCAATCGAACCAATTTGGGCGCGGATATCGCTTCGGACAAGGGACAGGCTGATTGGCTGATGGCCCGTTCGAGGGGCCGTAATACGCTTCTCCTCTGGGCTTCTGCGGGCAGCGTCGTCGGCGGCAGGATCAATGCCACCACAGTGCCTGAATTATTTTCCTTGGGGGGCTTTTTCAATTTGTCCGGCCTCGCGCCCACTTCGCTATTCGGCCCCAACTATGCCATTGCGCGCGCCATCTACTTTCGCAAAATCGGCCGCGGAGGCGAGGGCTTTTTCGAATTTCCCGCCTACCTAGGCATGTCGCTCGAGCTCGGAAACACCTGGCAGCAACGCAGCGATATCAGCTTCGGCTCCGCGCGCAAGGACGCCTCGCTGTTTTTGGCTTTCGATACCTTTCTTGGCCCTGTTTACTTGGGATCGGGCTACGACACCGCCGGGCACAGTGCGTTCTACCTGTTCCTCGGGCGCACTTTCTAGGCGCTGGCGCGCCGAATTTCCCGGGGTCGAAGCGACCCCGAACTTTAGGGCGGGGTCGCCGCGACCCCGGGAAGAGTTATGCGCGAAGCGCATTAAAAAGGTTGCGCGAAGCGCATTAAAAACTTGCGCGAAGCGCAATTAGAACAGAAGCGCATTAAAATCAGAAACTGCGGCTCTCGCCGAGTTTCTCCACCTTCTCGAAAACCAGCGCCGGAGCATCACCGATGCGCGAGTATTCGTGCTTGCGCGACATGTCGTCGAGCACGCGGTCGCGCTCGGCTGCGGTAAAAAACCAATGGGTCTTTTGCCAGTCGGAACCGACCAGCTTGGCGAAAGGGTCGCCATGACGCAGCCGCACACGGATGCCGTACGGTTGCGGCAGAACAGGAATGGTGCGAATCATGTTCTGTTGGTTTGCGATTCCCATGCGCCAACGATAGCCGAATCGCGCACGCGGTACCAGCCGTTGCGTCGCGGTTCAGCGTGCTAAACTTCGCCGCCTTCGGGGCACGGGCTCCTTGAGGTAACTGATGGCATCGTCTTATACGGCCTCCGATATCGAGGTACTGAGCGGCTTGGATCCGGTGCGCCGGCGTCCCGGCATGTACACCGACACCACGCGCCCGAATCATCTCGCGCACGAAGTGATCGACAACAGCGTCGATGAAGCCCTGGCCGGATACTGCGAAAACATCGGCGTTACCCTGTTCAAGGATGGGTCTTTGCAGGTCGAGGACGATGGCCGCGGCATGCCCGTCGACATTCACCCGAAAGAGAAGGTGAGCGGGGTGGAACTGATCCTGACGCGCCTGCATGCGGGCGGAAAATTCAACGACAAGACTTACCAGCATGCCGGTGGGCTTCATGGCGTCGGCGTCTCGGTGGTGAACGCACTGTCGAAGAATTTGGAGTGCTGGGTGCGTCGCGGCGGCAAGGAGTACAACATCAGCTTTGCGGGCGGCGCGCTCAAGTCAAAGCTCGAGGTGGTGGGCGATGTCCCAAAATCCAAGACCGGCACCACCATTCGGTTCTGGCCCGATCCGAAGTATTTTGACACCGACAAATTCGCGATTCCGAAGCTCAAGCAGGTACTGCGCGCCAAGGCAGTCCTGTGTCCGAATTTGCGGGTCACGCTCACCAACGAAAATACGGGCGAGCGCGACGAATGGTTCTACACCGGCGGTCTGCATCAGTATCTCGCCGAGGAATTGGGCAAGGGTGAATGGCTTCCGGCCGAAACGTTTTACGGCAAGCGCGATATCGAGGGCGGTTCGCTCGATTGGGCGTTCGCCTGGGTGCTGGAGTCCGAACACGCCATTGCGGAAAGCTATGTCAATTTGATTCCCACGGTCGAAGGCGGCACGCACGTCAACGGCTTGCGTGCCGGAACGGCGGATGCAGTACGAGAGTTTTGTGAATTCAGGAGCTTGGTTCCGCGCGGGCTGAAACTCACTCCCGAAGATGTTTGGGACGGCGTGAGTTTCGTGCTTTCCATGAAAATGCGCGAGCCGCAGTTTGCCGGTCAAACCAAGGAAAAACTTTCCTCCCGCGAGTCGGCAGGAATCGTGCAAGGCGTGATCAAGGACGCCTTTGCGCTGTGGCTCAATCAGCACTCCGACCAGGGCGAGAAAATCGCCATGCTGGCGATTGCCAATGCGCAACAGCGATTCAAGGACAGCCAGAAGGTCGCGCGCAAGCGCATCGTCGCCGGCCCAGCGTTGCCGGGCAAACTCGCCGACTGCGTCAGCCAGGATCCGGCCCGGGGCGAGCTGTTTCTGGTGGAGGGAGATTCGGCCGGCGGTTCGGCGAAACAAGCACGCGATCGCGTCACGCAGGCCATCATGCCGCTGCGCGGGAAGATTTTGAACACCTGGGAAGCCGACATCGGCGAGGTGCTGCAATCCCAGGAAGTACACAACATCAGCATTGCGATCGGCGTCGATCCGGCTGCCAGCGACCTGTCGGGCTTGCGTTATCACAAGATTTGCATCCTGGCCGACGCCGACAGCGACGGGCAGCACATTGCCACGCTGCTATGCGCCCTGTTTCTTAGGCACTACCGTCCGCTGGTGGTCGCCGGTCATATCTATGTCTGCATGCCGCCGCTGTTTCGCATCGACGCAGGCAAGGAAGTGATCTACGCGCTCGATGAGGCGGAGCGCGAAAAGACATTGAAGCGCATTGCCTCAGAAAGCCCCCGCACCAAACCGGTCGTCACACGCTTCAAGGGTTTGGGTGAGATGAGTCCTTTACAGTTGCGTGAGACCACCATGGCGCCTCAAACACGCCGCCTGGTGCAAATGACCATCGACGCCAAGGACAGCCCGGATCAGCTCATGGACATGCTGCTGGCTAAAAAGCGCGCCGGCGATCGGCGCGCATGGCTCGAGAGCAAGGGCAACCTTGCGCAAATCTAGCGTGCCGCATCCATGAAAGATCAAGAGCTCAATTTTGAAGGCGTCGAGAAGGAACCCTTGAAGGCGTTCGCGGAGCGCGCCTACCTCGATTATTCGATGTATGTGATCCTCGATCGGGCGCTCCCGCACTTGGGCGACGGGCTGAAACCGGTGCAGCGGCGCATCGTGTACGCGATGAGCGAGTTGGGTCTGGCGGCCGGCGCCAAGCACAAGAAATCGGCGCGCACGGTCGGCGATGTGATCGGCAAGTTCCATCCTCACGGCGATTCCGCCTGTTACGAGGCCATGGTGCACATGGCGCAGGATTTTGCGTACCGCTACCCGATCGTGGACGGGCAGGGCAACTGGGGGTCGACGGACGATCCCAAATCGTTCGCCGCGATGCGCTACACCGAATCGCGGCTCACGCGCTACGCGGACTTGCTGCTCCAGGAACTCGGCTCGAGCACGGTGGACTGGGCGCCGAACTTCGATGGTTCGCTCGATGAACCCACGATGCTGCCGGCGCGCGTACCGAATCTGCTGCTCAATGGCGGATCTGGAATCGCCGTGGGTATGGCCACCGACATCCCGCCGCATAACTTGCGCGAAGTGGTCAAGGCCTGCGTCGCGCTTCTGGATGATCCGGATTTGAGCACGCGCAAGATCATGGCGCACATCAAAGGCCCGGATTTGCCGACCGGCGCGGAAATCGTCTCGCCGCGCGACGAGCTGGTGCAGATGTACGACACGGGTTCCGGCAGCTTCAAGGCACGCGCCACTTATGAAATCGAGGATGGCGAAATCGTCATCGACGCGCTGCCGTTCCAGGTATCTGGAAGCAAGGTCCTCGAACAGATTGGCGCGCAAATGCAGCAGAAGAAGCTGCCGATGGTCGAGGACTTTCGCGACGAGTCGGATCACGAGAACCCGACGCGATTGGTGCTCGTGCCGAAATCCAATCGCGTGGACATTCCCGCGCTCATGGCGCATTTGTTCGCAACCACCGACCTTGAGCGCAATTACCGCGTGAACATCAACGTGATCGCCCTGGACGGGCGGCCGCGCGTGATGGGGCTGAGGGAGTTGCTGCTGGAATGGCTGGAATTTCGCAAGTCCACCGTGAGCCGCCGCCTGAATCATCGGCTGGCGAAGCTCAGCGCCCGGCTGCACATCCTCGACGGCATGCTGATTGCGTACTTGAACCTCGACGAAGTGATTCGCATCGTGCGCACCGAGGATCAGCCCAAACCGGTATTGATCAGGCGCTTCAAGCTCTCCGACGAACAGGCCGAGGCGATACTGGAAACCAAGCTGCGCCACTTGGCACGCCTCGAGGAAATGAAAATCAGGGACGAGCAGAAAAAGCTCGCCGAAGAGCGCGACGAGATCGAAAGGATTCTGAAGAGCAAGGCTCGCTTGACCAAGCTGGTTCGCGAAGAACTGTTGAGCGATGCGGAAGAGTACGGTGATGAGCGGCGCACCCGCCTGGTGGAGCGCGAAGCGGCGCAGGCCATTTCCGAAACGGAACTCTTGACCAGCGAGCCTGCCACCGTGGTGCTCTCGCGATTGGGTTGGGTGCGCGCCGCCAAGGGCCACGACATCGACGTGCGCGCCTTGAGCTACAAGAGCGGCGACGAGTACCAAGCATCCGCGAAAGGCCGCAATCTGCAGCAAGCCGTGTTCGTCGATTCAACCGGCCGCGCGTACAGTTTGGATGCGCATCAACTGCCCGCCGCCCGCGGCTATGGCGAGCCGCTGTCCGGCACGGTCGATCCGCCGGACGGCGCGACCTTTGCCGCCGTATTGATCGGCGAACCCGACGATCTTTGGTTGTTGGCGAGCGATGCCGGCTACGGATTTGCCGTTCGCTTACGCGAAATGTATGCGCGCAACAAGAAGGGTAAATCGGTGCTAAAAGTGCCGGAGAACGCGCTGGTACTGCCCGCTCAAGCCTTGGGCAATGCGGCGGCGCTCGCCATATTCGTCAACAACGACGGCGAGGTGCTGGCGTTGCCGGTGAGCCAGATCGAAGAGATGACCGCCGGCAAGGGACAAAATCTCTTTGGAATTGCGGGCAAGAAATCCGCTGAACGCGACGAGTACTTGGTCGCAATGGCCGTGGTGGCGCCGGGCGAGGTCTTGACGATCTACAGCGGCAACAGTGCGCCGATGAAGCTCAAATTCGAGGAACTCAAACAGTTCCAGGACAAGAAGGGTCAGCGCCGCCAGAGATTTTCGCGCGCCTACAAGCAGGTCGATCGGCTCGAGGTCTTAGGTTAGCGCTCGCCGGACATGGTTACATCTTCGGGCGCATTGACGAAGTATCCTTGAATGAACTCGATTCCCAGCTGCCATAGCACCGCCATGGTGTTGGCATCCTCGACCCGCTCCGCCACCGTCTCGATGCCTTTGCGTTTCGCCGCCTCGACCAGCCCCTTCACGCGCTGCTGCTGGATCTGATTGGTGGACAGACCCTGCATCAAGGAGCCATCCACCTTGATGAAATTCATTTCGATGTCGTTCAGCAGTTTGAGCGGATCGCGGCCGGTGCCGAAATGCTCCAAGGCAAAGCGGAAGCCCAGCTTGCGCAGGCTCTCGGCCAGCTCCTTGGTCTGGCGCACATACTGATTCGCCATCTCCTCGGTGACTTGCATGCATAGGCGCTTCGGCTCGATCTTGAGGGATTTCAACTGCGTCTCGAGCCAAGCCAGCACGCTCTTGTCGAGCACCGTGTCCTTCGACAGGCGCACGAAAATACACGCAGCCTTGCGATTGGCTGCGAATGACATCGATGCGCCGACCACCCATCGGTCGATGTTCTTCATCAAGTCATTGCGTTCGGCGGCGGCGATGAACTCGGCCGGCAATACCTCATTGCCCTGTTCGTCCAGCATGCGCACCAGCACGTCGAACATGCCCTTGTCCTCGCCGAGCAGGCTGGCGATCGGCTGCTGCACCAAGCGGAAGCGATTCTCCATCAGGGCGCTCTTGATGTGCTTGACCCAAATCTTGTCGTACGCCTGCACGCGGGTATCGGTATCCGATTTGTCCACGACATACATCTGATTGCCGCCCAATTCCCGTCCGCGGCGGGTGGCGCTGACGGCATCGGTGACGGCGGCGCTTAAGTCGGGATTGGCGGACGGCAAGAGTCCCAAACCCATCGTGATCGTGGCCGACAGCGTCTTGTCCTCGATCACGAAGACATGTGCGTGCACGCGCTTGACGATGTTCTCAGCCCAAGTCTCCACGTCTTTGGCCGTGCCGCGCTCCAACATCACCAGAATGCCGTTGCCGCCGAAACGGCCGCACAGGTCGGTGCTCGTCAGTTGGGAGCGCAGCAAATCAGCGAGCTGGGCCATGAAATCTTCGCTGGCGAGGACACCGATGGAATGCTGAATATCGATGAAGCGATCGGGTTTCAGGTGCGCAACCTGGCGCACGCCGCCCCGCATCGTCTGCCCCGCGCGCTCGCGCATCGCAGCCAGCAAGTAGCGCTGCTGCAGAAACTGCGTGGTGGCGTCATTCTTGACGGCATCCGCAAGCTGCACTTCGAGATTGCGGTCTTTTTTATGCAGTGCTGAGATGGCGATGCGCACCGCAGGCTCATTTTCATAGTCGGCGCGCGTGAGAACCAATTCGAGCGCCAGGCTCGAGCCATCGGATAGCAGCGCCTGCACCTTCAGGTCGTGTCCGCTCCACTTGCCCTGCAGGCATGCCACCAGCGCGCCTTTGAGCGCGGGGTGGGTCTCCTGCTCGAACAGATCCATGAGCGGCGTGCCGTTCAGTGCGTCGTTCTCGGAATAGCCGAACAGTTCGAGCCACGCGCGATTCGCATCTACGATGATGCCTTCCTGCACGTGCGTGATGGCATCCGCCGAGCCTTCCAGAAAATTCTGCAGCTGTTCGCGATATTCGCGCGCTGAGGAAAGGGTCGTCGACAGTGCGCGCTCCAAGCGATGAGCGCGCAGCTCTCGGCTCGCGACCGCCTGCAAGCGGCTGCGATTCGCCAGCGTGACCACGTCCTGGCAGCCCAAGCGCATCGCCTCGGCGATCGCCGCTTCATCGACTTGCTCGCGCACGACGATCACCGGCATGCCCGGTGCGCTCTGCTGCTTCACCTTCATGATGGAGGCCAGATCGACGCTGAGTTCCTCGACGAACGCGAACAGCATCTCCGGATTGAGCTGCGTGAGGGCGTCGCCGAGATCGCTGGCGTCGGGCAGCCAGGTGCAATGCACCGGATGGCCCGCTTTGCGCAGAGTGCTGTTAATCGCCTCGACGTGGTCCTGGGACCTCGTCATGACGATCATTGGAACGGCACCCTGTTCGCTCAACTGGAAAATCCTCGTAAATTGGGTGCAAAGTGTAGCACCTTGGAATTCCGCCATTCTGGGACAGGCGTCAACACCGGAGCAGGTATTCGAGTCTAACTGGCCACAACCCTCAAGTTGCGGCTATGATACGCGCCCTTCAACTCGAGGCCTTCGATGGCTAACTACAGCACGAACGAATTCAAAGCCGGCCTGAAGATTCTGATCGACGGCGATCCGTATGCCATCGTCGAGAACGAGATGGTCAAGCCCGGCAAGGGGCAGGCATTCAACCGGGTGCGGGTTCGCAACCTGAAGACCGGCCGTACCATCGAGCGCACCTGGAAATCCGGTGACACCGTGGAAGCGGCCGACGTCGTCGATACGGATATGCAGTATCTGTACAGCGACGGGGATTTTTTCCACTTCATGGTACCCGATACCTTCGAACAGCTCACCGCGTCCAAACAGGCGGTGGGTGAGGGTGCTCAATGGCTCAAGGACGGCACGATTTGCGTCGTCACCTTGTGGAACGGCGTGCCTCTTCAAATCACGCCGCCGGCGCATATGGAACTCAAGGTGGTCGAGACCGATCCGGGTGTGCGCGGCGATACCGCGACCGGCGGTTCGAAACCCGCGAAGCTCGAAACCGGGGCGATGGTGCGGGTACCGCTGTTCATCAACGAAGGCGAAATACTGCGCATCGATACCCGCACCGGCGAGTACTTGTCGCGCGGCAAGGGCTAGGCTCCGGAGCGCCCGCCGCGGCCGAAGGCCGTTAGGCGTTGTCGATGTCGAAGGACATCGCGTCGGCCAAGCGATTCGCACCCAACGCGATCGCGACGAGACGGTCAAATCCCAGCGCGACCCCGGCGCAATCGGGCATTCCATTCTCCAGGGCTGCCAGCAGATTCTCATCCAACGGCGGTTGGACCTGGCCGCGCGCGCGCCTGCGCGCCAGGTCTTGAGCGAAGCGGCCGCGCTGCTCTTTGGGTTGCACCAGTTCGTGAAATCCATTCGCCAATTCGACCCCGTCCAAGTACAGCTCGAAGCGCGCCGCCACGCGCGAATCCGCGGGTCTCAAGCGGGCGAGCGCGGCCTGCGATGCGGGGTAGTCGCAGATGAAACAAGGGTTTTCGCGGCCCAGCCGAGGTCCGACGACCAGCCCCATCAACAGATCGAGTTTGGCATCGCGGTCAAGTTCGGCCTCGCAGGTGATTCCATGGCGTCTGGCTGCCTCGCGCAGTTCAGCCTCGCTGGAACTGAATGCATCGACGCCGGCGTGACGCTGCAATGCGGCCGAATAACTCAGGCGTTCCGCTGCCTCGAGACGGCGCATGGGCGCCAGCAGTTCCCCGATCAGCGTTTCGACCTCGTCCATGAGGGCTGCATCGTCTAACCCTAAGCGGTACCACTCGATCATCGTGAATTCGGGGTTGTGCCAGCGGCCGCGCTCGGCATCGCGAAATACTTTGCAGATCTGGTAAATATCGCCGCTGCCGCTCGCCAATAGGCGCTTCATCGCATATTCGGGCGATGGACAGAGGTACATGGGATCCGGCAGGCCGGCGATTTGCGTCGCCAAAGATTCGATTTGCGGGTCGCTCACCGCGGCAGCGCTCAGTATGGGCGTTTCCACTTCCAATACGCCGCGATGTTTGAAGAACTCGCGCGTCACATCGAGCATCCGGGCGCGCCTTCTTAAGGCTGCATGCGTCGCCGTGGGGCGCCATGTCACTCGAGCGACCTCACTCGAGCGACCCCAACGATTGGCCGAGCCTGACGACGGCGCCGGCGCGTACGTCGGGGTGCCAGCGCGCTCGGTTCTTCTGAAACAGCAAAATCACGGTGGAACCCATATTGAAGCGGCCCAGTTCCTCCCCCTTCTCGATCGACACATCCTGTGGAGGGAGCCTGGCAATCACACGACGCGCAGCAGGCGTGATGTCACCGGCCCAAATGGTAGCGATGCTTCCCACATTCAGCGCGCCGACCATGATCAGCGCGACTTCGCCGAATGCCGTGTCGAATAGGGTCAGGACGCGCTCGTTGCGCGCAAAGAGCTTCGGCACATGCGCTGCGGTGGCGGCGTTGACGCTGAACAGACGGCCGGGCACATAGACCGTCTCCTTGAGGCGCCCGCGCAGGGGCATGTGCACGCGATGATAATTGAAGGGGGCGAGATAAATGGTCGCAAACGAGCCGCCCTCGAAATTCCTCGCCCAAGGCTGCGCTGCCAATAATTCCGTGAGCGTGTAGCGGCGGCCCTTGGCCTGCAACAGCTGCTCGCCGTCGATGCTGCCCGCCTCGCTGATGGTTCCGTCGGCAGGACAGGCAATGGCCGCAGGGTCAGCGGCGATGGTGCGGGCACCCGGCTTCAGGGTCCGTGTAAAAAACTCGTTAAAGCTGCCAAAGGTCAAAGGATCGCTTTGCGCGGCTTCCGTCATGTCGATGGGGTAGAGTTTGAGAAAACCGCGCACCAACGCATTTTTAAACCATGGCGTGCGCACTCGCGTCGCTCGCAGAACGAGGCGCGACAGTGCGTGCTGGGGCAGCAGGTATTGAAACCACACGAAACCGGAACTCATGCGCGGCCGGCTACGATGCGCTGGATATCGCTCTGCAAGGCTTCCACCGTGAATGGGCCATTCAGGATGGCGGCGAGCTTGCCTGCCGGATCGATGACAAAAATGGCACCCGAGTGATCCACGGTGTAGTTGCCATCGGCTGCGGGCCGAAGCATCACCGCGACTCCCCATTTTCTTGCTTGTCGCTCGATGGCCGGTTGATCGGCGGCGGTGAGACCAATGAATTCAGGGTCGAAGTACGGGACGTACTTCGACAGCTGTGCAGGCGTATCGCGTTTGGCATCGACCGACACGAAGATCACCTGGGGCGGCACTTCGGCTTTGGCAGCGCGCAGCCGCTTTTCCACGGCCGCGAGCATAGTGAGCGTCGTTGGGCAGAAGTCAGGACAATTCGTGTAGCCAAAGAACATCAAGGACCAATGACCGTGTAGATTCGCCGGCCCAAAGCTGCGACCTTGGTTGTCGATCAAGCTAAAATCGGCGAGCACGCGGCTGGGCGCGAGCAACGTACCGGTCGCCAGCTCCATGGGGGGCCTGGGGGCCCAAACGAGCGCTGCGGCGACCCCGCAAGCGACGGCAACACACAGGGACACAAAGGATACTAGTTTCAATCGAGTCGTCATGCCGCGATTATCCCACACAGCCATCAAAACCGTCCGCGCGGCGGAAAGCGTCGGCGCCGCCATCGAGCGATGCTCGCGGGCGCTGCGTGCGGCGCGGGTATATTTCGGTCACGGCACCACCGAGGCTCGCGATGAAGCGGCTGAATTGGTGTTCTTTGTCGCCGGGCTCCCGCATGAGCTGGGGTCAGATGCTTATGGCCGGCCGCTCACGCAGCGTAACGTGGCGCGAATCGATGCGCTGCTGCGGCGGCGCATCGCCGAGCGGGTGCCGCTGCCATATCTCACTCATCGAGCTTTTTTCGCGGGCCTTGAGCTGTACGTTGATGAGCGCGTGTTGGTGCCGCGCTCGCCGATTGCCGAACTCGTACTGCAGCGCTTTGCGCCGTGGATGGCCGGCCGCGTACGCCGCGTCTTGGATATCGGCACAGGATCGGGTGCAATCGCTTTAGCATGCGCCAAAGTTTTTCCGCGCGCGCGGGTGGATGCAGCCGACATTTCTGCCGCCGCACTGCAAGTCTGTAGACGCAACGTGCGCCGTCTCGGGTTGGAAAAGCGCGTCTCGGTGCTGCGATCCGACTATTTCAGCAGCGTCGGGGACCGCCGTTACGATATCATCGTGAGCAACCCGCCCTATGTGGGGCGCGCGGAGATGCGCGCATTGCCGCCCGAGTATCGGCATGAGCCTAAGCTGGGCTTGGCATCAGGCGTCGATGGTCTCGATGCGGTGCGGGCGATTTTCGCCTCCGCTCGGAGTCATCTCGAGGATGAGGGCATCTTGGTCGTGGAAGTCGGCAATACTGAGGCGGCGCTGTTGCGCGCGTTTCCGCGACTGCCATTTATCTGGCCGCGGATTGCGATGGGCGGTGGGGGCGTATTCGTACTGAATGCGCGGGATCTGGACGCGGAATTGGAGAGCTGAGACGTGGCGGGTAATACCTTCGGTCGGATATTCACCGTCACCAGTTTCGGGGAGAGTCATGGCCCTGCGCTCGGTTGTGTGGTGGACGGTTGCCCGCCGGGACTCGAACTCACGGAAGCGGACTTACAGGGCGACGTTGACCGCAGGCGGCCCGGAACCTCTCAATACACCAGCCAGCGCCGCGAGCCCGATACGGTCCGGATTCTGTCCGGCGTGTTCGAAGGCAAGACAACCGGCACGCCAATCGCACTGTTGGTGCAGAACGAGGATCAGCGCTCGCGTGACTATGAAAAGATCAAGGATCGCTTTCGTCCCGGACATGCCGACTACACCTATCAGCAAAAATACGGCTTTCGCGATTACCGGGGCGGCGGACGCTCGTCGGCCCGCGAAACCGTGGTACGGGTGGCGGCGGGCGCCATTGCGCGGAAGTTTTTGCGCGAGCGGCTCAAGGTCAGCATCCACGGTTATCTTGCGCAGATGGGATCCATCGTGCTCGAGCCTAAGGATCCGCAGGCCGCGTACGACAATCCGTTTTTCTGCCCGGATCCGGCGCGCGTCCAAGAACTCGAAGATTTTATTTGGCGCATCCGTGAGGCGGGCGATTCCATCGGTGCGCGCGTCACCGTCGTCGCCCAAGGTGTGCCGCCAGGTTGGGGCGAGCCGGTGTTCGAGCGGCTTGATGCCGATTTGGCGAGCGCCATGATGGGGATCAATGCGGTGAAGGGCGTCGAGATCGGTGCCGGATTCAGGTCGGTCGAACAGCGTGGATCGGAGCATCGCGACGAAATGACTCCGATTGGATTCAAGAGCAATCATGCCGGCGGTGTCCTGGGCGGCATTTCTTCCGGCCAAGATGTCGTGGTGAGCATCGCATTGAAGCCAACTTCCAGCATTACGCTGCCCGGCCAAACCATCAACATTCACGGTGAGCCCGTCGAAGTGGTAACGACGGGACGCCACGATCCCTGTGTGGGCATTCGCGCCACGCCGATCGCCGTGGCGATGCTGGCGCTGGTATTGATGGATCATTACCTGCGGTTTCGTGCGCAGTGCGCCGACGTGGTTTCGCCCACGCCCGTGATTACACGTCGATGAGCGCCACGAAATTGCCGCGCATCGCAGTGGTGGGCGTGTCGAGCTTGATCGGTGCGGCGGTGATCGATGAGCTGCGGGCGCGAAAAATACCGATGGCCGAACTGCATGCGCTCGATGATGAGCGCAGCGTCGGCTCGCCGGTCAGCGATGAAGAGGCAAAGCTGACGGTCGGCGATGTCGCCGCATTCGACTTCTCGCGCGTCGATCTCGTGTTTTTCTGCGGTCGCGCGGCGCTGTCGGAGCGTTACGCTCGCGCTGCCGCGGCGCATGCCTGGGTCATCGACGGTTCGGCGGCGTTTCGCGCGCAAACCGCGGTGCCCTTGGTTGCGGCCGATGTCAATCCGCAAGAGCTCGAGCGGGTCGGCTCGAGCGGACTCATCGCGCTGCCGGGAAGCGCGAGTGTGGCGCTCGCGACGGTGCTTGCGCCGCTGCACGCGCTCGCCAGATTGGCTCGCGTCGAAGTGGCAACTTATCACGCGGTATCGGGCAGTGGGCGCGGTGCCATGGACGAACTCGCCGGGGAGACGGTCGCCATGCTCAGCGGCAAGAAGGCCAAGGGTAGGGCGTTCGGACGTCAGATCGCCTTCAACGTGATTCCGCAGGTGGACACCTTGGATGCCGACGGCGTATCGCGCGAGGAGCGGCGATTGTGGGAGGAGACGCGGCGTGTGCTGAACTTGCCCACGTTGGCCATCAATGCCACGGCCGTGCGGGTGCCGGTGTTCTTCGGCCATAGTCTGGCCGTGCATGCTGCTTTTGAGCTGCCCATTGGCGTGGGGGAAGCCCTGCGTGTGCTGCAGCGCGGGAGCGGATTGAGCCTCATTGACCCGGAATCGGTTGCCGAATTCCCGACGCCCGCCACGCTGGCGATGGAGCCCGATCAGGTCTATGTAGGCCGCATTAGGGCCGATTTGACCCGTGATCGAGGTCTAAATTTTTGGGTGGTGGCTGATAATGTTCGGAAATGTGCGGCGCATAACGCAGTTTCAGTAGCCCAGATTTTGGTAAATAGAGGCCAGTGAGATATAGTTATTGGCTTATGTAAAAGGCAAGTGAGCATTCGCTTCCAAGCCCCTATAGCACAATGAAGTTTGTTCGCTTGCCTGCCAGAATTCTGGGAGTAGAAATGTTTGTGACCCTGCCTCGCCTAATGCTGTTGGCATGCCTGCTGTCCCCGTCCTTGTCGTGGGCATTGGGCCTAGGTGAGATTCATCTGAACTCATCGCTGAACGAGCCGATGAATGCCGAGATCGACCTGATTGCAGCCGGTCCGGACGAGTTGACTGCCCTGAGGGCCACCTTGGCCGCCAAGGATGCATTTACCCGCTACGGCATCGATCGGCCTCCATTCTTGTCGACGCTGACGTTCAAAGTGGGCAAGAGCAAGGACGGCCGCGATGTGTTGGTGGTCCGCTCGACCGAATCTATCCCTGAGCCCTTTGTGACGTTTTTGGTTGAAGTGAACTGGGCCCGTGGCCGTCTCATGCGCGAGTACACGGTATTGCTCGACCCGCCGGTGTATACGCCCGGCGAGCGCGCGAGCACGGTCGCACCCGTGGCGGCTGCGACCACGGCGCCGGCGGCGGCACCGGCTGCACGCTCCAAACCTGCTCCCGTTGCAGCGAGTCCCGCGAGCCCGCCCGCAACTGCCGATACAACAGCAGCGGCCGCGCCGCGCCGTTCGGGCCGTTCCCCCAGCCGCTCGGCGGGCAGTGCCTCGAGTGCGAGCAGTCCTTCGAGCGCGAGTAGTACGGAAGCGTCGGGTGCGGTCGGCGATAGCTATCGCGTGGCGCAAGGCGACACCTTGACCAAGATTGCCCGCAGTCTGCGTGCCGGCTCGAAAGCCGAAATCGATCAAACCATGATCGCGATGTATCGCTCGAATCCCGATGCCTTCGGCGGCAACATCAATATTTTGCGGCGCGGCGCGGTATTGCGCGTGCCCGGCGGCGATGAAATTGCGGCGTTGAATCAAGCCGAGGCGATCGGTGAAGTACGCCGTCAAATGGATGCGTGGCGCGGTGCCAGTGCTGCGGCACCCAACGGGCATCTGCGTCTCGTGACGCCGGGCGCCGGCGGCGGCACCAGCAACAGTCCCAGCGACTCGGCTGCCAGCGGCGAAGCGCAAGCGCTCAAGGGACGCGTCAAAGATTTGGAGACACAGCTGGCGGACGCGCATCGTCTGCTGGACCTCAAGAACAACGAGTTGAGCGAGCTGCAGCGTAAGCTGGGCGCGCCGGTGACAGCGGTACCGACGCCGCGTCCTCAGCCGCCCATTGCGCAGGTGCCGGTTCCCACACCGATGCCGCCACCGGTGGAAGCGACGCAGCCGAGCACTACCTCGACGACGCCCACGCCCACACCGTTGCCGCCGCCGACCGAAAGCACGGCGACTCCGACCCCGGAACCGGTAACGGCGCCGAAACCGGCACCCGTCGTGAAGAAGCCGGCCGTGACCCCCGATTCAGGTTCTTGGATCGATTGGGCCACCGCGAATTGGTGGCTGCCTGGCGGAATACTCGCCCTGTTGATTGCCGGCCTTGCGTTGGTCTCTTGGCGCCGCCGGCAGGCCAGCAGCGGTGGCAGCAACGACTTCCCCGGACTCGATTCCACCGACATTTCAGAGTTCCGTGATCCGGCTGCCAGGATCGGCGCGAGCCGCGGCGGCGATGACTCATTCGTCGTGGAAGAATCGGGCGAACATCGCATGCCGGACTTCAACGGGGCTGCGCAGCACTACGGCGAGACAACCTCGGATCTGAAGGCTCCCGACGACACGATGTCCAGCGAGAGTGCCGTCAATCTCGATCAGGGTGATCCCCTGGCCGAGGCGGACTTTCACATGGCGTACGGTCTGTACGATCAGGCCGCAGACCTGGTCCGCATTGCGCTCGAGAGAGAGCCGGATCGGCGCGATCTGCGCTTGAAGCTGTTGGAAATCTATTTCGTTTGGGGCAACAAGGACGCCTTCCTGCAGACGGCCAAGGGCTTGGAAGCGACCCGCGACCGAGCACCTGCCGGTGAATGGGACAAGATCGTCATCATGGGCAAGCAGATATGCCCCGATGAGCCGTTATTCTCCTCCGTTGCCGGCAGCGGACGCGGCGCGGGTGCGTTGGTCGACCTGAATCTGGAAGGCGGCGAGAACCGCGTGGATATCGATTTGTTTGGCGATCCCGAAGGCGAACGCAGCATCGATCACCCCATCGCCAAGGATAGCGACACCGAGGCCACCGGCGAATCGCCCGGTATGCACGCCGCCTCCGATTTGGATTTCACGCTGGATCGACCGGAGCGCGGAGCGGATGATTCGCCGACGCGGGAAATGCCGCCGCGCGATGAGCCGACCGTGGAAGCCGAGCTGATGAATTTTGCCGACTCGCCCACGGCGGAATCGCCGACTTTAAAGCCCACCGATCTTCGCGGCCGGATATCCTCGAAGTTGGACAAGGTGAACAAAGCGGATCAAACCGCCGAGCTGTCGATCGACGATTTGGGTCTGGACCTGGATCATCTTGAGAGCACCGCAAACGGTGCGTCGGTCAGCATACCGCAGCTCGAGGAAACCGATCATCCGTCGGACGCGCCGACCATGGTCGCGGGTCTCGATGAAAAATCGCGCCGCATGATGGCGGAAGCAGAAAGCCGTGCGCGCGACAAGGATCTGACCGAGCTGGAACGCGAATTGGAAGCCTCGTTCGTGGCCGATTTGGGCATGGATCAGGAGGGGATCAAGACCGCCGTATTGGGCCCTGAGTCTGCGCCGACGGTTCAGATGCCGCGCGGCACGACGCCAGATCCTACGGTAGCAGCTCGATTCACGTCACCGGAATACTCCGACGTTCAGGAGCCCGATCGGGGGGATATCGATGCCACCTCGAGATTGCGCGGACTCAATGCCGACAGCATTGATCTGGATCTTGATCGGCTCGCCAACGCTTTGGGATCCGGCGATACGGTCGAACAGCCGCGCGCCGAAGATGAAGTGTTCTCGACCGAAGTGTTCGAGGGCAGCCAGCGCAACCGCCGCGTCGATCTGGATGTGGGCGAAGCGCTGAACGGCTCGGAAGCCGCCGCGACCAACAAGCTGAAGGCGATTTCCAGCACGCGCACCAGTAAGATCAAGACTGAGGAACTCGCGCTTCCGGAACTCGAGCCGGTCACGATGAGCGAGGTAGGCACGAAGCTGGATCTGGCGCGCGCCTACATGGACATGGGCGACCCGGAAGGAGCGCGCAGTATTCTCGAGGAAGTCGTCAGCGAAGGTTCTGCGAGCCAGAAACAGGAAGCGCAGCGCCTAATCGAGAATCTGCCCGGCTAACGTGATCGATCTCGGCCGCCGTGTCGCCGCCATCATCGAGTATGACGGCACCGACTACGCCGGCTGGCAGTCGCAGGTGCACTCCAGCTCCATTCAAGACGCGGTGCAGACCGCGCTTTCCTTTGTCGCGGGTCACCCGGTCGCCGCCATCTGCGCCGGGCGTACCGACAAAGGCGTGCATGCCGTAGGTCAAGTCATTCACTTCGACACCCATGCGATGCGTACGCCTCGCGCGTGGGTATTGGGCGCCAATACCAAGCTTGCGCCCGGCATTGCCCTGCAGTGGGCCGGCGAAGTGACCATGGGCTTTCACGCGCGGCACAGGGCCGTCCGCCGCATTTATCGGTACGCCATATTGAACCGGAGCGCGCGCTCAGCGTTGCAGCGCACGCGGGCTGCGTGGATTCATCGCCCGCTGGATGCGGCGGCGATGCATGCGGCCGCGCAGGCGCTGATCGGCGAACATGATTTTTCCGCATTTCGCTCCATTCAGTGCCAATCGAAAACGGCGATCAGGCGCGTCGATGCCATCGAGGTGACACGCGAGGGTGACTACCTCTGGTTGCAAATCACCGCGAATGCCTACTTGCATCATATGGTCCGCAACATCGTGGGCACGCTGCTCGATGTGCAGCGCGAATCGAATCCCGGCGCGGCCATGACCAGGGTGTTGATGAGTGCCGATCGGCGATACGCCGGCGCCACCGCGCCGGCGGCAGGTCTGTACCTCTGGCGCGTCGAATATCCACTGAGTTTTGGTATCCCGGCGCCCCAAGCCCATTTTGGTTTAAACTAAGCGCATGTCCTGGTTCGAGCGAATTGTCCCCTCGCGCATTAAAACCGAGCGCCGCACGCGATCGGTGCCCGAAGGCTTGTGGACCAAGTGCCCCGCTTGCGATGCCGTGCTCTACAAGGCCGAGATCGAGCGGAATCTGCATGTCTGCCCGAAGTGCAGCCACCACATGCGCATCAACGGGCGCGAACGGGTCATGAAGTTTCTGGATGCCGGATCGACCACCGAAATTGCGACCAAGGTCGAGCCGGAGGATCCGCTGAAGTTCAAGGACTCCAAACGCTACAAGGACCGGCTGGTTCAGGCTCAAAAGCAAACCGGAGAACGCGACGCATTGGTCGTCATGGCCGGCAAGCTGGCGGGCCTCGATGTGGTCGCCTGTGCATTCGAGTTTCGCTTTTTGGGAGGATCCATGGGTTCGGTGGTGGGCGAGAAATTCGTGCGTGCGGTGGAACACTGCCTGGAACATCGCATGCCCTTGGTGTGTTTCGCGGCCAGCGGCGGCGCCCGCATGCAAGAGGCGCTGTATTCATTGCTGCAAATGGCGAAAACCAGCGCGGCTCTCAAGCGCTTGTCGGAAGCGCGGCTGCCCTTTATTTCCGTCATGACGGACCCGACCACCGGCGGAGTGTCTGCCAGCCTGGCCATGCTGGGCGACATCAATATTGGCGAACCGAAAGCGTTGATCGGTTTCGCCGGTCCGCGGGTCATTCAGCAGACGGTGCGCGAAACCTTGCCGGAAGGCTTTCAGCGCAGCGAGTTTCTGCTTGAGCACGGCGCGCTCGACATGATCGTCGACCGCCGCGAGCTGCGCGATCGCATAGGCGCGATGCTGCGATTATTGAGCGGCAAAGAACCGGCTGCAGCTTAGGCTCCTAGGTCGACCCCCCATGCGGAGTCTCGAGCAGTGGTTGGCCTACCAGACCCAGGTGCACCCACAGACTATCGATCTGGGGCTGGATCGGTTGCGCGTTGTGCTCGATCGATTGCAGTGGCGCCAGCCGCAGGTCCCGGTCATCACCGTCGCCGGCACCAATGGCAAGGGCTCGGTGAGCGCCTATTGCGCGGCCATATTGGGCGCGGCCGGCTTGCGGGTCGGTACTTTCACCTCCCCCCACCTGCGCGATTACCGAGAGCGTATCCGCGTTCACGACCGCCTGGCCCTTCCCGACGAACTGGTGGCGACCTTTGAAAAGATCGACGCTGCGCGCGGCTCCGTGGCGCTGACGTTCTTCGAGTTCAATGCGTTGGCAGCGCTGTTGATCTTCGACGCGGCGGCGCTCGACGCATGGGTGCTTGAAATCGGCATGGGCGGTCGACTCGATGCCGTCAATGTGGTCGATCCGGACGTGGCGGTGGTCACCAGTATTGGGCTGGATCACCAGGAATACCTGGGCAACACGCTCGAGGCCATTGCGCGGGAGAAGGCCGGCATCTTTCGCTCAGGACGAACCGCCGTGATCGGCGGGCGCGAGCCCTCGCCGGTTCTGGAAAGCATAGCTCGCGCGATGGGTGCGCCGCTGAAGCGACTCGCCATCGAATACAACTATATTTTAGAAGGTTTGGGCTGGCGCTATCGCGGAACGCACTGGGATTTACCGCACCTGCCGGCGCCCTCGCTGGCCGGCGATATTCAATTCACCAACGCCGCGACTGCGATCGCCGCGCTGGAGGAAATCTCACCGCGCCTTCGCATCACCGCCGATGCCGTTGCGCGGGGGCTAACGCAGGTGCGCTTGGTGGGCCGCTTTCAGGTGATCAAACCCGCGACAGGTTCGCCGACTTGGGTGTTGGACGTCGCGCACAATCCGGACGCGGCGCGCGTGCTCGCGCGCAATCTGAGCGCGAATCCGATTCCGGGGCGGACCCTTGGCGTGTGCGGAATCCTAGGCGACAAGGACGCCTCGGGAATCGCGGAAATATTGGACGATTCGATCGGTGAATGGTGGTGCGCAACCCTCGATGGAGCCCGGGGACGACGCGGCGATGAGCTGGCCAAGGAAGTGCGAGCCAAGGTAGCGGCCAGC
Source organism: Pseudomonadota bacterium (assembly GCA_030775865.1). Taxonomy (GTDB): domain Bacteria; phylum Pseudomonadota; class Gammaproteobacteria; order Steroidobacterales; family Steroidobacteraceae; genus Bog-1198. The sequence goes on from JALYIH010000151.1 coordinate 21,840, forward strand.
GTCAACGCGTCAGAAAGCGTCGCTGCCGCGTGCGCCGCAGCTCTCGGGGCCGCGACCCCGCAGGATAGAATCGTCGTGTTCGGGTCGTTTCATACCGTCGGGCCCGCACTCGACTGGCTCGAGGCCGCAGGATTGCTGCCGCCCGCGGTGCTTCCCGAATATACTCGGCGGTAATGGATCGTCGCGTCAAAGAACGGCTCATCGGCGCATCGATCTTGGTCGCGCTCATCGTACTTGTCGTGCCCGAATTGTTGTCCGGTCCGAAGGCCCCGTTGGCGTCGGCGCCGCGTACGGCGATCGCGCCGGAACCTACTCGAAACGTCACGGTGGATTTAGCCACCAGCAAGGCGCCTGCGAATTCCGAGGTCGAGCCCGGTACGCAGGGATCGACTGCGTCACCCGGGCCACCCACTGTCGCAGCGAGCGCTGCCCAAGGGACCGAGGCTGTACCTACGCCGTCAGCCGCAGCGCCGGTCGCAACGCCGGCAACGACGTCAGCCGCAACGCCAGCCACGGCGCCGGCGTCCTCATCGAGCGCCGCTCCCGCGAGGCCGGCGGCCGTTGAAACTGCAGTGTCTTCCCCCATATCTTCGCGTACGGCCTGGGCGGTGCAGCTGGGCAGCTTTGCCAACCGTGCGAACGCCGAGAATTTGTCGCATCGGTTAAAAGGGCAGGGGTTTCCGGTATATGTCTTGCCGGGTGGTTCAGGTACCTCAGTGCGCTACCGGGTACGTGTCGGACCCCTGGCAAATCGCGACTCCGCCGAGCGGACGGCAGCGAAGCTTAAGTCAATTGGGCATGTTTCCAGCCTGGTGGCCCCTGCCGGCTGATTTCGCGTTTTGGCGATGGATTCACGATGGCGGGGGCGGTAGGTCCGGTAGAATATGCGTATGGTGTGAGGAGGCGGGCGATTGACCGGGGCAGACGTTCTTATCCTGTTGGTTCTGTTAGGGTCAACATTGATCGGCGTGCTGCGCGGCTTCATTCGAGAAGCAGTCTCGGTTGCTTTCTGGATTCTCGCCGTCTGGTCTGCGTGGCAGTTCGGCCCTGTCATTGAACCGCATCTTGGCGGGTTGCTCGCAGATCCGGCTATCGCGCCGTGGGTCGGGCGCTTGGTGATTCTGGTACTGGTGCTCCTGTTGGGCTGGGTGGTGGGGATGCTGTTGAGCTACTTCACGCGCACCTTAGGGTTAGGTCCCCTGGACCGGGTCATCGGACTTTTTTTCGGCATCGTGCGCGGCATGGTGCTCGTCGGATTGTTGGTCATCGGCGGCGAGCTGCTGCACATGAATCACGAGGAATGGTGGGGCCAATCGAAGTTGGTTCCATACGGTGAGACCATCGGCGATTGGCTGCGGGCGATGGTCGGCGAGAAAGGCGAACCTTGGGCAAAGCTCGAGCGATTGACCGGAATCAAAGTCAGACCGAAGTAGCGGAGGTCCCTCATGTGCGGAATCGTCGGAATGGTCGGTACCAGTGCAGTCAATCAACGCATCTATGATGCGCTGACGGTATTGCAGCACCGGGGTCAGGATGCCGCCGGCATCATGACGGCGCAGGACGGCGAACTGTTCATGCGCAAGGACTCAGGACTGGTGCGCGATGTCTTCCAGCAGAAGCACATGCTGAAGCTCAAGGGCAACATCGGCATCGGCCATGTGCGGTATCCCACGGCAGGCGCCGAAAGTGCACACGACGCGCAGCCCTTTTACGTCAACTCCCCTTACGGCATCTGTCTGGGCCACAACGGCAATCTGACCAATGCGCGCGAACTCACCGAGGTGCTGGTGCGCGAAGACCGCCGGCATCTGAACACCGGTTCCGATTCGGAAGTATTGCTCAATGTGCTGGCGTCCGAACTCGAGCGCGTGGGCACCCCTCGGGTCACGCCGGCGGACGTATTCGCCGCGGCCAGCGCTGTGTATCGGCGATGCCGAGGCGGATACGCCGTCACTGCCATGGTGATAGGACACGGTATTTTGGGATTTCGCGACCCCAACGGCATCCGTCCGCTGGTGATCGGCAAACGTGAATCCAAGAAAGGCACCGAGTGGATGCTGGCCTCCGAGAGTGTCGCTCTGGATATGCTGGGTTTCGACATGGTGCGCGACGTGGCGCCGGGCGAGGCCGTGTTCATCGATGAGCAGGGCCGCTTCTACGCGCAGCAATGCGTGGCGATGGCGCGGCACACACCGTGCATTTTTGAGTACGTGTATTTTGCCCGGCCGGATTCGATCATCGACAATATCTCGGTGTACAAGGCGCGATTGCGCATGGGCGAGCGCCTTGCCGAGAAGATCAAGCGCGAACGGCCCCAGCACGGCATCGATGTGGTCATTCCGATTCCGGATACCAGCCGAACCAGCGCGGTGCAGGTCGCGCAGCTGCTCGGGGTCAAGTACCGCGAGGGGTTCATCAAGAACCGCTACATCGGCCGCACCTTCATCATGCCGGGACAGGAACAGCGCGCCAAATCGGTGCGCAGCAAATTAAATGCGATCGACCTGGAATTCCGCGGCAAGAACGTGCTGTTGGTGGATGATTCGATCGTACGCGGCACGACCTCGGCGCAAATCATCGACATGGCACGGGAAGCCGGTGCCAGAAAGGTATTCTTTGCTTCCGCGGCGCCTCCCGTGCGCTACCCGAACGTGTACGGGATCGATATGCCGGACGCCTCCGAGCTGGTGGCGGCGGGGCACACCGATGAGGAAGTGCGCGACATCATCGGCGCCGACTGGCTGATTTACCAGGATCTGGAAGACCTCGAGCACGCGGTTCGTCACGATAATGCGAATATCAAGGACTTCGATACGTCCTGCTTCTCTGGCGAGTACGTCACGGGGGATGTGACGCCGGAGTATCTGGCGCGCCTGCAGGGCGAGCGGTCCGATGAAGCCAAGCAGCAGCGTCGACAGGGTGTCGGCCGTGGACTCAAATCCGTCCGCATTCTGTGAAGCCCGCGCCGGGATGATTGACGGTTCGGGTTTCGGCATAAGTTATGCGCCTATTGGTGATTGCAACCCGCGACGACCACCGACTGCTTGTCCGCAAGCACGTTGAGATCCAATGGCCTGACGCCGCCATCGTCGAGCACAAACTCGGGGTCGAGCCGAACCTGGACGAGCATTTCGCCGCCGTCGGTTTCGATGCCGTGATCATCGTCGCCGCTCCGCCGACGGCCGTCACGGCGGAATTTGCGCACGCCCAAGCAGCCAAAGCGGAATTTGCCCCGGTTTTGTTGCTGCTGCTCGAGGATGCGCCGGATCCCGAGCCGCCCGCCGTGGGCGGCCTGCGGCGCCTGTACGGCCGCAAAATCGACCGTGAGCGGCTCATCAAGTTCATCGGCACGGCATCCAACGAGCATCGAAAATCCCTCGCCTTGCTGCGTGCCAATCCGGACTATGAAAGCCGCTATCGTTTCGGCACCGTCATGATCCGAGGTCATCGCTGCATCCGGCAGGTCGGCAGCGGCGGCATGTGCAAAATTTATCTGGCCGAGAGCGAGCGCGCCGGGACGCTGGTGGTGCTGAAGGTCTTCAGTCAAGTGCCGGACGTGTCCGAGCGCTTCGTCAGCTTTGACCGGTTCTTGCAGGAATACGAAATCGTGGCCGGCCTGAATCACAAGAACATCGTGCGCATCTACGATTTGGGCGTTGCCGATGACCATGCGTACATTGCCATGGAACATTTCCCCGCCGGTGACTTGCGCGCGAGAATGAAGCAGCCGCTCACGCCGGCCCATGCGTTGCAGTTTCTGGAACAAATCGCCAGCGCGCTGGACGCCATCCATTCGGTGGGTGTGCTGCACCGGGATTTGAAGCCCGCCAACGTGATGCTGCGCCCCGACGGTACGGTCAGCCTGATCGATTTCGGATTGGCCAAGGCGAACGAAAATGAAATTTCTCTAACCGGCACCCGCGAGATCTTCGGGACCCCCTACTACATGAGCCCGGAACAGGGTCATGCGGAAATCATCGATGCGCGCAGCGATCTTTATAGTCTAGGCGTGGTGTTCTACGAAATGCTCATCGGGCGCAAGCCTTTCATCGGTGCGACCGCCATGGAAGTTATTTACAAGCACAAGCGTGCCGACTTGCCGGAGATTGCGCCCGAATTCGCATGCTACGAGGGGCTGCTGCGCGGCCTGCTGGCGAAATCGCCCGACCATCGATTTCAGTCGGCCCGGGCGCTGCTCACTGCCATCGGCAGCCTGAAAGTCCCGGCATGAATCCAGGCTCGGCCGAGTATGCGCATCCGTTGCTGCGCGTGCCGACTCCTGCGAGTTGGATCGCTCAAGCATGCGCGCTTCCCGATATATTGCTGATCGATCATGCGAATTGCGAGAAGAAGGCCGCCTCCACTGCGCTCAGCTTGATGTTTGCCTATGCAGAAGATTTGGAATTGGCCGGCAGAATGTCGCGGTTGGCGCGCGAAGAGCTCCGTCACTATGAACAAGTCGCCAAGATGATCGGGGTCCTGAAAATGGTACCGCAGCGCTTGGCGCCGGGACGTTACGCGGCCGGCATGCGCCGATTGGTGGCCGCCAGCGAGCCGCAGCGTGAGGTCGACCTGATGATTTGCGGCGCGTTCATCGAGGCGCGGTCCTGCGAGCGTTTTGCGGCCTTGGGAGAAAGCATCGACGCCCCTTTGCGCGACTTTTTTCGCGGCCTGCACGAGGCCGAGGCCAGACACTACAAGGTTTACTTGGCTCTCGCGGAGCGGGCTGCGGCCCGCGCGGGCGTGAACTTGGAGCAGCGAATAGCGCTCTTCGCTGCGCTCGAGGCGCAGCTGATCACGAGCCCGGATACTGTGTTTCGATTTCATTCGGGCCCGCCGGGCCCGAGTGAGTAGGGGCTTAAGGCGCGGCCCAGTGATTGCAGCTCAGGACCGTTCTGATCCCAGCGCAGCACACTGCCTTGGTCGTACCAATCACCCAGAACGATGCGCGTGCACGGCCTACCGTCGACTTGCAGTGCATGAATGGCCGGGCGGTGGGTATGGCCGTGCAGCAGAGTGGAGGTGGCGGCGCTTCGCAATGCCATCGCCACGCTGTCCGCATTGACGTCGGTAATGGCATATTCCATCGCAGCCGTATGCGCCTGGCTGCCGGCGCGTGCGGCACCGGCAAGCGTACGGCGCGCATCGACCGACAGGGCGAGGAATTGCCGCTGCCAGTCGGCGTCTCTGACCGTCGCGCGCAGCCGCTGGTAGGCGCGATCGTCAGTGCACAGCGCGTCACCGTGCATCACCAGCACCGGTTCGCCGTACAGCGTGACGATCAAGGGATCCGGCAGCAGCTGGGCACCGCTCATTTCGCAGAATCGCCGCGACAGCAGAAAGTCCCGATTGCCGTGCATGACGAAGCAGGGCACGCCGCTCGAAGTGAGGGTGCGCAGTCCGGCGGTCGCCGCCGATTGCGCCGCATCCGGCGCGTCATCGCCGATCCAGGACTCAAACAGATCGCCGAGGATGTACAGCGCCGCCGCGTTCTTGGCCTCGGCCTGCAGAAAGTCCAAGAATTGCTCAATGATTCCCGGGCGACTTGCGTCGATGTGCAAATCCGAGATAAATAGCGTGGCCACGCGAACGACTTGGGACAGGCCGCTACGAGCCGGGCACGCGCTCGATTCGCTGGATGATGATGGGCTTGAGCGGCGTCTCTTCTTTGATGGCGCCATGCGCGCCGGTGGCCACATTGCCGATCTTATCGACCACGTCCATACCGGAAGTCACGCGCCCAAATACGGCATAACCCCAGCGGGTCTGCTGAGGGTCCAAGGCGGCATTGTCGTTGAGGTTCACATAGAACTGGGCATTGCCGCCGTGCGGCTCCTGGGAGCGCGCGAGTCCCACGGTGCCGCGTATATTGCTGAGCCCATTGCCCGATTCATTGACAACCGTCACGGGGGCGGGTTTGGCGGAGTAATCGGCATTGAAGCCGCCGCCTTGGATGACAAAATTGGCGACAGTGCGATGAAAGAGGGTGTTGGAATAGTGCCCCTTATCCACGTAAGCCAAAAAGTTCGCCACGGTGAGCGGTGCACGCTCGGTGTTCAATTCAATCGTAAAATTACCCAGCGATGTGACCACCTGCACTTGCGGCGACACCACCGTGACGGAGGGCTTGGCGGCAGTCTTCGAATCAGGCGAAGAAGCCGCCACCGCGGGCCCTTGCGAAGCGGCAGCCAGCAATCCGAGCATGAGTAATAGCTGTTTCATACCTTGGATTCTACTCGAATAGGTACAATCTTGAGATATGTCCTTAAACAACGAGACGCCGGTCGTCACCCGGTTTGCCCCGAGTCCCACAGGTGTACTGCACCTCGGTAACGCTCGCACCGCGCTTTTCAGCCATCTTTGGGCCCGCAAAACCGGCGGAAAGTTCATCTTGCGGATTGAGGATACGGATGCTGAGCGCAGCCAAGCGCGTTTCCGGGACCAGTTGATGGCCGACATGCGCTGGCTGGGTCTGGACTGGGACGAAGGGCCGGATATCGGCGGTCCCGCCGGTCCGTATTCTCAGGCCGAGCGTGGCGAATTCTATCGGGGCTTATATGCGCAGTTGACGGCGCGCGATCGAGCCTACCCATGCTACTGCACGGCAGAAGATCTGGAGCTGTCGCGGAAATTGCAAAGGATGTCCGGCAGGCCGCCGCGCTACGCCGGCACGTGCCGGGGATTGACGGCCGAACAACGCGCCGAGCGGGAAGGTCGGGGTCTGAAGCCGACCCTGCGCTTTGCCGTGCCGAGCGATCGAACCATCGACTTTACCGATGCAGTGCACGGACCGCAGCGCTTCGCGTCCAACGATATCGGCGATTTCATCATTCGCCGTGAAGACGGCACCCCGGCGTTCTTCTTTTGCAACGCGGTCGATGATTCCGCGATGGGAGTTACTCAGGTATTGCGCGGCGATGATCATCTGACCAACACGCCGCGCCAGATCATGCTCTTGGATGCTCTCGCCATGAGGAGTCCTGCCTACGGCCATGTCGGTCTGCTGGTGGGAGAGGATGGCGCGCCATTGTCAAAGCGACATGGCAGTGCCAGCGCTCACGAGTTTCGCGAACGGGGTTTCCTAAGCGTCGCCGTGCTCAACCAATTGTTTCGCCTCGGGCATGCCAGCGACATCGATGGCTGGCTGCCTGCGGCCGAGATGCCGGCACATTTCCGGCCGGAGCATCTCGGGCGCGCGCCGGCGCGC
>JALYIH010000152.1 GCA_030775865.1 Pseudomonadota bacterium
CTGCCGCGCGGCTGGACGGCGGTAGCTGGCGCGGCATCAGCAAGGTCTCCAGCGCGCCTCCGCGATCCAGGATGACATGATCGAGGTAAACCGAATGCAAAGATGCACCGCCGATGCGCTCGCCGACCGAGTAGACCTTCGCAGCGCTGCCCCCGTCGCTGATGATGGCCACCCCTCGTTTCGGGTCTTGGGTTGCAATCGTGCCGGCCAGCAGCAGATTGGCAGAGCTTTGCGGGGCGTTCTCGGGGTCCTGCGTGGTCGGATCCGCAACCGCGACACCGAACAGATGCGCCGAAACGACTGTTTGAACATCGACGCCCGAGCGCTTGGGAAGGGGCGCGGACGCCGTGACCACCGGTTGCGGCGACTTCAGGGGCTTGGCCAGCAGCGAGTAACCGAGCTGCAGCAGCTGCAGCAGCATCAGCGCAGCCAGCACCAGCGACACCAGCTTGGGGCCATTGGCTTGCAGCCGGGACAGCCATTCTACGTTGCGTGTATCGAGCATTTAAGATATTGGACGTCGTGGCGTTAGTCGCGTGCGAGGGCCAGCCCGTCACCCGCGATGGTAACCGTGCCGGCAATCATACGGTCTCGGCGCTTGGGCGCTCAAGCATTTGTTTTTCCTTGTTAAAGTGACCGTGATTGGCGACAGTACGCGAGATGGGGCTCATTTGACCGATCCGGACCATGGTTTGGCTCTCATGTCTTGTAAACCGCTCAAACGCGCCCTATAAACTGATAACTCATGAGTGACATTGAACGCGGGCGGGATGGAACGAGCTTGATCGTCGAAGAAGCGGCGCCCAAGCTCAAAAGACCGCCTCTGTATCAAGTAGTTCTGATTAATGACGACTACACTCCAATGGAGTTCGTGGTCGACATCCTGCAGCGGTTCTTCGCGATGGACCGTACCAAAGCAACTCGGGTTATGCTGGAGGTCCATACCAAAGGCAAAGGAGTCTGTGGCGTCTTCACTTATGAAATTGCAGAGACCAAGGTGGCTCAAGTGATCGCGTACGCGCGACAACATCAGCATCCGCTGATGGCAACGCTAGAAGAGGCGTAAAGTGCTAAGTCAAGAACTCGAATTTTGCTTGAACGATGCGTTTGCCGGCGCGCGCGAGGCGCGGCATGAATTCATGACGGTAGAGCACCTGCTGCTCGCGATCGTGGATACGCCCAAAGTCAGAGAAATACTGAAGTCTTGCGGCGCGGACACCGCAAAGCTCAAAACCGAACTCAAACAATTCATCGATCAAACCACGCCGCGTTTGCCCACGGGCGAGGATCGAGACGTGCAGCCCACGTTGGGGTTCCAGCGGGTCCTGCAACGAGCCGTGTTTCACGTCCAATCGAGCGGCAAGAAAGAAGTCACCGTGGCCAATGTGCTGGTGGCGATCTTCAGTGAAAAGCAGTCGCACGCCGCGTACCTGCTCAGCATGCAGGATGTCTCGCGCCTGGACGTGGTCAATTTCATCGCGCACGGCCTGTCAAAAGCCGGGGGCGAGGAGCGCAGTGAGCGCGACGATGGGGCGGCTTCCCCCGACTCGGAGCGCGAGGGAGACGGCAGCGGCAATGCGCTGGAGAAGTACGCGACGAATCTGAATGACTCGGCGCGCAAGGGCAAGATCGATCCTTTGATCGGCCGCAAGCTCGAGGTCGAACGCACCATCGAGATCCTGTGCCGCCGGCGCAAAAATAACCCGCTGTACGTGGGCGAGGCGGGCGTCGGCAAGACGGCGATCGCTGAAGGGTTGGCTCGCATGATCGTCGAGAATCAAGTGCCGGACGTGCTGCTGGATGCCACCATTTATTCGCTCGACATGGGCTCGCTGGTGGCGGGAACGAAGTACCGGGGCGACTTCGAGAAGCGCCTGAAAGCCGTGCTGGCTGAAGTCAAGAAGCAGCCGGGGGCGATCCTATTCATCGATGAAATCCACACCGTCATCGGCGCCGGCGCGGCTTCGGGCGGCGTCATGGACGCCTCCAATTTGATCAAACCGGCCCTGGCCAACGGCGAACTGCGCTGCATCGGATCGACCACGTACAACGAGTACCGCGGGATATTCGAGAAGGATCATGCATTGGCGCGGCGCTTCCAAAAGATCGACATCACCGAGCCGTCCGTGCAGGACACGGTGGACATTCTGCGCGGATTGAAATCCCGCTACGAGGAGCATCACGGCATCAAGTATGAGGATGATGCGCTGCGTGCGGCAGCCGAGTTGGCGGCCAGGCACATCAACGATCGGCACATGCCCGACAAGGCCATCGATGTCGTGGACGAGGCCGGCGCGAACTTGCGCCTGCAGCCGGTCGAGAAGCGCGCGCAGTCAGTCACCGTGACGCAAATTGAAAATGTCGTCGCGCGTATTGCGCGTATTCCGCCGAAGAACGTCTCGATGTCCGATCGCGATGTGCTGAAGAATCTGGAACGCAATTTGAAGCTGACGATATTCGGCCAGGACAAGGCGATCGAAGCGCTGTCGGCGGCCATCAAGATGTCGCGCTCAGGCCTGGGCGATCAGCGGCGGCCGGTGGGCTCCTTCCTGTTTTCCGGTCCCACGGGTGTCGGCAAGACCGAAGTCACCCGGCAGCTGGCGATTGCGATGGGGGTGGAGTTCGTCCGTTTCGACATGTCGGAGTACATGGAGCGCCACACCGTGTCGCGCTTGATCGGCGCACCGCCGGGCTACGTCGGATTCGATCAGGGCGGCTTGTTGACCGAAGCCATCGCCAAACACCCGCACTGCGTGCTGCTGCTCGATGAAATCGAAAAGGCGCATCCGGACGTGTTCAATCTGCTGCTGCAAGTGATGGATCATGGCACGCTGACCGATAACAACGGCCGCAAGGCTGATTTCCGCCACGTCATCATTGTGATGACCACGAACGCGGGCGCATTCGAGATGAGCCGGCCGAGCATTGGATTCACGCAGTCGGACTCCGGCGCCGATGGCATGGAGGCGATTCGCCGCTTGTTTTCACCGGAATTCCGCAATCGACTGGACGCCGTCATTCAGTTCGGCAGCCTGGATCAAGACACGATCGAGCGGGTGGTGGACAAGATCCTGATCGAGGCCGAAGCGCAGCTGGAACAGAAGGGGGTCTCGATTTCCGTGGACGAGCCCGCGCGGCGCTGGATCGCGAAGCGCGGTTACGACCCCAAGATGGGCGCGCGACCCATGGCTCGCATCATTCAGGAGTTCATCAAGCGCCCGCTGGCCGAAGAGCTGCTATTCGGCAAGCTCGTAAACGGCGGTCACGTCGAAGTTTCCTTAAGCGAGGATGGGGACAAGCTCAAGCTCGATACGCGTGCCGCGGACCCGAAACCGGCACTGCTCTCTCACGAGGGCAGCGCTTGATAGGCTAGCGGCCCCTATAGACGATGCGACCCTTGGTCAAATCGTAGGGGGTCATCTCAACAGTGACCTGGTCGCCGGTTAAGATTCGGATGTAGTTTTTGCGCATCTTCCCTGAGATATGCGCCGTAACTACATGGCCGGTCTTGAGTTTGACGCGAAATGTCGTATTGGGCAGAGTCTCAACGACTTCGCCCTCGAACTGAATAGCCTCTTCTTTTGACATGCGTCCTTGTGGTATGCGTGAAACCGCGCGCATTGTGCATAAAGCACCCTGTTAAAGCAATTTACTGGGATTGGCCAGCCATTTTCCCCGTGATACTCGGCTGGCGTATTGGCGAAGCAACGCCACAAACTGACTGCGCGACACGTCGCGGGCGCCAAACCCCGCCAGGTGCGCGCTGGCCACCTGGCAGTCGATGAATTTGATGTCGCGCGCGCGGCACTCATCCACCAAACGCGCCAACGCCACCTTCGAGGCATCGCGCTCCAGGCTGAACATGGATTCGCCAAAGAAGACCTGCCCCAGCTGAATCCCGTACAGGCCCCCGACTAAGCCGTCATCGCGATAGGTTTCTACCGAGTGACCGAATCCCAGTTCATGGAGTCGGTCATAGGACTCGATCATTTCCGCATTCAACCAGGTTTCGGGACCTGAGCGGCGTGGGGCGGCGCAGCCGCGGATCGTAGCCCTGAACGCCTGGTCGACACGGGTGGTGAAAGGACCATGGCGCAAGGTTTTGCTCAAGCTTCTGGAACATTTGAATTCACCGGGAAACAGTACCATGCGCGGATCCGGCGACCACCAAAGGATGGGTTGCTGCGCTGAATACCAGGGAAACACGCCCCGCTCGTAGGCCGCAAGCAGCCTGGTTGGGCTCAAATCGCCACCCGCGGCCAACAAACCCGGCGGCTCGCGCAATGCCTGATCCAAGGGCGGAAACCAATTCGGATCCGCTTGTTCTCCCAGCCAGACCAGTCTGCTCAGAACTGCAACTCCTCATCCGGCGCCCGGCGGTAGGGCACGTGGTTTTTGACCGCGGCAGCATAAGTATCCACGCCGCGCGCTTCCCGCTCGGCGTAGTCCCGGATGGCCGCCGCAAATCGCGGGTCCGCGATGTAGTGCGCGGAGTGCGTCATGGTCGGCACGAATCCGCGCGGCACCTTGTGCTCGCCTTGAGTGCCGGGCTCGAAACGCTGCAGCTTCTTTTCGATGCAATACTCGATCCCCTGGTAGTAGCAGGCTTCGAAATGCAGGCTGTGAAAGTTGCCGCCGGCGCCCCAATAGCGTCCGTACAGCGCCTCACTGCCCACGAAAAATATCGCCACGGCGATGGGTTCCCGGCCCACCCGCGCGACTTTCAGCATCAGTTCATTCGGCATCGCCGCGCAGATGCGCTTGAAAAAGTCCAGGTTCAGGTACGGCTCATGGCCGTGACGGTAAAAAGTATCGGCGTAAAACTCATAAACGATGTTCCACAAGGAAGCCGTCATGTCCCCGCCGTGCAGGGTGTCGAATTCGATGCCGGCTTCGGCAACGCGGCGCCGCTCACGTTTCGCCTTCTTACGCTTCTCCGCGGTGAAAGTCGCAAGAAACGCCTCGAAGCAGTCGTAACCATGGTTATACCAATGAAACTGACAGTCGCGGCGCATGATCAGCCCGGCGCGATCGAACGCGGCAGCGTTATCCTCCGTCGGGAACAGCACGTGCCAGGAGGAGAACTGTTCGTCTCGCGCATAGTCCAGCACCGCGCTGACCACGCTCGTGGTAAGGGCTTTGGCATCGAGGTTCGGATCCAGCAGAAAACGGGGCCCGGTTACCGGCGTGAACGGCACCGCCGTCAGCAATTTTGGGTAGTACTTAAGGCCCTGCTGGGCATATGCACCCGCCCAGGAAAAATCGAAGACGAACTCGCCGCGCGAGTGCGCTTTGCGGAATAGCGGCATGGCAGCCGCCGGCACGCCTTTCGCGTCTTCAATAATGAGATGTTGCGGGGCCCAGCCTGTGCGCGGCGCCGCGCATCCTGATTGCTCCAGCGCCAAAAGAAATTCGTGGCGCAGAAAAGGTTGTGCTGCAACTGCCAGCGCATTCCAGCCATGCGCATCGATTTGCGCAATGCTGTCGAGAAATCGCGCCGGCCGAAGGGTCACGCGTGGGCAGCGCGCAGATTGACGTGGGTCTCGGCCTCAATTCGTTCCAGATATTTATCGGCGTCGAGTGCCGCCATGCAGCCGGTGCCGGCCGAGGTCACCGCCTGGCGATAAACATGATCGGCCACATCGCCCGCCGCGAAAACGCCTGCGACGCTGGTACTGGTCGCGCCGCCCTCGAGGCCGCCTTTGACCACGATATATCCGCCGCGCATCTCCAATTGCTGATCGAAAAGCTGGGTGTTTGGCACATGGCCGACGGCGATGAACACACCGTCGACCTTGATGGAACGCGTCGCGCTTCCGGCAGCCGCCCGCAAGCGCGCCCCCGTGACTCCCGAGTCGTCACCGAGGATTTCATCGATGGTGTGATTCCATACGATGCTGGCCTTGCCGGCCGACACCAGTGCGAACAACCGGTCCTGCAATATCTTTTCGGCGCGCAATTTGTCGCGCCGGTGCACCAGGGTGACATGCGATGCAATGTTGGTCAGGTACAGCGCCTCCTCGACGGCGGTGTTGCCGCCCCCGACCACTGCGACCGCCTTGCCCCGGTAAAAAAAACCATCGCAGGTTGCGCAGGCGGAAACACCTTTGCCGCGGTAAGTCTCTTCGGAAGCCAATCCCAAGTATTGGGCAGAGGCGCCCGTGGCAACGATCAAGGCGTCGCAGGTGTACTGCCCGTTGTCGCCAAACAGATGAAACGGGCGTTGACTCAATTCGACGCGATTGATGTGATCGAACACGATCTCGGTGTTGAAGCGCTCCGCGTGCAGACGCATGCGTTCCATCAGCGCGGGTCCCTGCAGGTGGGCGACGTCGCCCGGCCAGTTATCGACGTCGGTGGTGGTCATCAGCTGCCCGCCCTGCTCCAAGCCGGTGATGAGGACGGGGTTGCGATTTGCTCGGGCCGCATAAACGGCCGCGGTGTAGCCTGCCGGTCCAGACCCCAGGATGAGGAGACGACTGTGGCTGACAACGCTCATGTATAATTTGCCTCTCGTCTTGAATTGTCGCTTGGGCTTGGTCGCCGGCGAGCGCTAAAAGTTAGCTGACCCATGGTAAGTAAATCTGTGGGCTCCAGCCAGTTACAACAAGTCCACCAGGCAACCGCACCCTTCAATGTTGTTGCCTCACGTTTGACGGGTTACTATTACATATTATTCAAACAGTTAAGAAGTAATTATCATTAAAGGTCTAGATTTAGCCGAAGGCTCCTCGCCCAAGAAGGCCAAGCAGAAAATGAAACTCTCTGCCGCCGTTGCGCGCTCGCTGCGCGAGGGAACGCTGTGGGTCTTGACTGCGCTGGCGCTGCTGTTGTTGTTTGCGCTCGTGTCCTACCACACGCGCGACCCGAGCTTTTTGGATACCGGCGAACCCGGGCCCGTCGGCAACTGGATTGGGCCCGTGGGTGCTTGGCTGGCAGGATTTTTCCTATTTCTCTTTGGCCGTCCGGCGTATCTGTTTCCCGTGATGCTGGCCTACGCGGGTTGGCTGGTCCACAAGGATCAAGGGCTCACCGACACCCGCTCGCGAATCAATACGCTGCTGCGCGCCGTTGGGTTCGTGCTGACGCTGGTGACCAGCTGCGGCCTTGCCACGCTGCATTGGAGCGGTGCGGGCTTGCCGAGCAGCGCGGGCGGCGTACTCGGAAATCTCGCGGGAACGGATGTCGCCCGCGGCTTGAGTTTTCTCGGTGCGACGCTGCTGCTGCTTGGGCTGTGGTTGGCGGGTGTGGCGTTGTTTCTGGGCGTCTCCTGGTTCGAGGTGATGGACAAGCTCGGCGCTTGGGTGTTGGCGGCGATCGAGTGGGCCCGAAGCCGCCTGGAGCAGCGACGCGAACTCGCGTCCGGCCAGCTTCGCAAGCAGGCTCGCCAAGAAGTCGTACGCGAAGAGCAAAAGAAGGTCGCCAACCGACCGCCGCCGCGCATCGAAGCGCCGGCCCCTCTGCCGCAAAAGAGCGATCGGGTCGAACGCGAGCGCCAGGTGCCCCTGTTCGATGCGCCGAAGTCCAGCGAATTGCCGGCGCTGTCGCTGCTCGACGAGCCCGGCACGCGTGAGCAGTCTTACTCGGATGAGGCGCTGGAGGCGATGTCGCGGCTGGTGGAAATCAAGTTGCGGGATTTTGGCATCGAGGTGGAGGTCGTGGCCGTGCAGCCGGGGCCGGTGATCACGCGATTTGAGTTGCGCCCGGCGCCCGGCGTGAAAGTCAGTCAGATCAGCAATCTTGCCAAGGATCTTGCACGGGCACTCTCTGCGATCAGCGTTCGCGTCGTGGAAATCATTCCCGGCAAGTCGGTGGTGGGACTGGAGATTCCGAACGAGAAGCGCGAGATCGTCACCTTGGGGGAAATCATCAAGTCCAAGCCCTACGATGAGGTTGGCTCGCCGCTGGCCCTCGCGCTCGGCAAGGACATCGGCGGCGTGCCCATCGTTGCGGATCTTGCGCGTATGCCGCACTTGCTCATCGCGGGAACCACCGGTTCCGGCAAGTCGGTCGGCATCAACGCGATGGTCTTGAGTCTCGTCTACAAGGCGACCCCGGAACATGTTCGGATGATCATGATCGATCCGAAGATGCTGGAACTGTCGGTCTACGAAGGCATACCGCATTTATTGTCGCCGGTGGTCACCGACATGAAGCAGGCAGCCAATGCTTTGCGCTGGTGCGTGGCGGAGATGGAACGGCGCTACCAGCTCATGTCGGCGCTCGGCGTGCGCAACATCGGCGGCTTCAATCGCAAGGTGAAAGAGGCAGCCGATGCCGGCAAGCCCATCAAAGACCCGATCCGCATGCAAAAAATCGCGCAGGGCGTACCGGGTGTGGTCGAAGAAGACGTGCCGGATCTGACGTCCTTGCCTTTCATCGTCGTCATCATCGATGAACTCGCGGACCTGATGATGATTGTCGGTAAAAAAGTCGAGGAACTGATCGCTCGGCTCGCGCAAAAGGCGCGGGCATCCGGCATCCACCTGATCCTGGCCACACAGCGCCCCTCGGTCGACGTCATCACCGGATTGATCAAGGCCAATATCCCGACACGCATCGCTTTCCAGGTTTCGGCAAAAGTGGACTCGCGCACGATTCTTGACCAGAGCGGAGCTGAGTCGCTGCTCGGCCACGGCGATATGCTGTACCTGCCTCCCGGTACCTCGATTCCGACGCGCGTCCACGGCGCATTCGTCTCGGACCAAGAAGTGCACCGGGTGGT
This sequence comes from Pseudomonadota bacterium, assembly GCA_030775865.1. Taxonomy (GTDB): domain Bacteria; phylum Pseudomonadota; class Gammaproteobacteria; order Steroidobacterales; family Steroidobacteraceae; genus Bog-1198. Next base: position 8,726 of record JALYIH010000152.1, read on the forward strand.
GGCGGGGTTGAAGTCCGCCTCACCCCCGGTCTACATCGACGAAATTCTGGAAGGCCCGCGCAATCCCATCCCGGGATTTCCGTCGGACGAGGAAGAGGGCGCCGAGGGCGCAGCTGCGGACGCGGAGGCGGATCCCCTGTACGACGAAGCCGTACGCATCGTCACCGAGACACGCAAGGCCTCGATTTCCGGCGTGCAGCGGCGTCTCAAAATCGGCTACAACCGCGCGGCAAGATTGGTCGAAGCGATGGAGGCAGCGGGACTCGTGGGTCCCCTGCAGTCCAATGGCAATCGAGAAATATACGGCGCCGCGCCTCCCGAGGAATGACATAGATGGTTCATAAGACGTTCACCTCGCTGCTGGGTTGCCTGCTGGTATTGACCGGCGCAGCCGGCGCTCTCGCCTCTGCATCGGCGGAAGTCGAGAAGTACTTGAGCGGCCTGGCTACTTGGTCTGCGGACTTCACGCAGACCATCGATGACGGCCATGGCAAGGTGATGCGCAGCGCTGCCGGAAAACTGTACCTGCAGAAGCCGGGAAAATTTCGCTGGGATTATTCGCAGCCTTCCGAGCAGTTGATATTGGCAGACGGTAAGCAGATCTGGTTTTACGACAAGGACCTTCAGCAGGCCAATGTGCGCGACATGGATGCCAGTCTGGCCAACACGCCGGCGGTGCTGCTGTCCGGCGGCGGACCCTTGAGCAGCCAGTTCGATGTCACTGCGTTGCCCCCCAGTGACGGCCTCGAGTGGTACCAGCTCATACCCAAGCACGCGGATACCGACTTTCAGCTGGTGCGGATCGGGTTTCGCCATGGCGATCTGGCGTCGATGTTCCTCGCCGATAAACTGAATCAAGTCACGCAGCTGACGTTCAGCAACCCGAAGCGCAACGCCAAGCTCACGCCGGATTTGTTCTCTTTCGTCCCGCCCCCGGGGGTCGACGTGATCGGGCGCGCCGACAAGTGACAGTGAGCGACGGCACGTATCGGCCGCTGGCCGATCGACTGCGCCCGCGCATCCTCGATGAGTACGTTGGACAGTCGCATCTGTTGGGTCAGGGTGCGCCATTGCGCCGGGCTTTGGAGTCCGGTCATCCGCATTCCATGATTCTCTGGGGGCCGCCCGGAACCGGAAAGACGACGCTGGCTCGATTGGTTGCCAATGGAGCGAATGCCGAATTCGTCGGGCTCTCGGCGGTGCAGGCGGGCATCAAGGACATTCGAGCGGTCGTGGAACATGCACGCAGCTTGCGCGGTACTCGTGACACGGTGCTTTTCCTCGATGAGGTACACCGCTTCAACAAATCGCAGCAAGACGCGTTTCTTCCCTTTGTCGAGGACGGCACGCTGATCTTCATCGGCGCAACGACTGAGAATCCATCGTTTGAAGTCAACAACGCCTTGCTGTCGCGGGCGCGGGTTTATGTACTGAAATCACTCACCACCGATGATCTTGGCAAACTGCTCGAGCGCGCGTTGTCAGACCGCGAACGCGGCTTGGGTGCGCTGAATCTGCAAGTGGACGAGGGCGCCCGTGAACTGTTGCTGGCCGCGGCGGACGGCGATGCCCGCCGCATGCTCAATTTATTGGAAACCGCCGCGGACTTGGGTACTTCGCAGGGATCGGCTCTCAGGCTGGATGTCGATACGATGCGCGCGGTGATCGGCAGCACGTACGTGCGGTTTGATAAGGGCGGCGAAAATTTCTACGATCAAATATCGGCGTTGCATAAATCGGTTCGCGGCAGCGATCCGGATGCCGCGCTGTATTGGCTGTGCCGCATGCTTGCCGGCGGCTGCGATCCTTTGTACGTGGCGCGGCGTGCGCTGCGCATGGCGAGCGAAGACATCGGCAATGCCGACCCCAGGGCCCTGACCATGGCGCTGGAAGCCTGCGCGGTATATGAACGCCTCGGCAGTCCCGAAGGCGAACTGGCGATTGCCCAAGCGATTGTGTTCATGGCGTGCGCCGCCAAGAGCAACGCCGTCTACGCCGCATTCAATGCCGCAACCGAAGATGCGACCAAGCTCGGATCGTTGGAGGTTCCGCTGCACCTTCGCAATGCGCCGACGCGCTTGATGAAGGAAATCGGATACGGCCAGGGCTATCGATATGCGCACGATGAGCCGGGTGGGTATGCTGCGGGCGAGCGCTATTTTCCGGATCAGATGCCGGACCGCCGCTACTATGTGCCCGTGACCCGCGGGCTGGAAATCAAAATCGGCGAAGCGCTGGCGGCGCGTCGCGCCCGTGACGCAAAGGCGCAGGACACAGGTAATCCATGATCAATTGCGAAGGAATTCATTGTGCTTGACCCCAGGCTGCTGCGCAGCGACCTACCGGGAGTAGCCGCCGCACTGGCGCGACGAGGCTTTGTACTCGATGTGGACGGCTTTGCTTCGCTCGAAGAGCAACGCAAGAGCCTGCAGATGGAGGCCGATCGACTGCGGGCTGAACGCAATGCCAATGCGAAGGCGGTGGGGATCGCCAAGTCGAAAGGCCAGGATGCCGCAAGTTTGCTTGGCGCAGGGGAGTCCTTGGGGGCAGGGTTGCAAGGCCTGGAGAAGCGGCTCGAGGCCATTCAGGCGCAAATTACCGAGCTGCAAATGGGACTGCCGAATATATTGAGCGACAGTGTGCCTGAGGGGCGCGATGAGAGCGCCAATGTCGAAGTACGCCGCTTTGGCATGCCCCGAGAATTTACCTTCGAGCCGAAGGATCATGTAGCGCTCGGCGAACGCCTTGGTATGGATTTTGAAGCCGCGGGACGTATTTCCGGGGCCAGATTTGTGGTGCTGACAGGGATGCTGGCGAAGCTCCACCGCGCGCTTGCACAATTCATGCTGGACCTGCACACCCGCGACCACGGTTATCGCGAAGCCTACGTGCCCTACCTTGTTCAGGCGGCGGCGCTCGTCGGTACCGGACAATTGCCGAAGTTCGAGCAGGACTTGTTTGCGGTCCGCGGCGATCCCGGCTTCTACCTGATTCCGACGGCCGAAGTGCCGCTGACGAATCTGGTGCGCGATCAGATCCTGGCGCCCGAGCGGCTGCCTCTGAAGTTGGTTGCGCACACGCCTTGTTTTCGATCCGAGGCGGGAGCGGCAGGAAAAGACACCCGCGGTATGATTCGTCAGCATCAATTCGATAAAGTCGAGTTGGTGCAGATCGTGCGCCCCGAGCGTTCGTACGCGGCGCTCGAGGAACTGACCGGGCACGCTGAGAACGTGCTGAAGGCGTTGGAGTTACCCTACCGGGTCTTGTCCCTGTGCGCGGGCGATACGGGCCCAAGCAGCGCCAAGACGTATGATTTGGAAGTCTGGCTGCCTTCGCAGAAAAGGTATCGCGAGATTTCATCCTGCAGCAACTGCGAGTCATTCCAAGCGCGGCGCCTGCAGGCGCGGTGGCGCAATCCGGAGACCGCAAAGCCTGAATTGGTGCATACCTTGAATGGATCGGGCGTCGCCGTCGGGCGCGCGCTGGTCGCGATTTTGGAGAATTATCAGCAGGAGGACGGCAGCATCGGCATACCGAATGCGCTTGCGCCGTATATGGGCGGGGCGAGCCTACTGCGGTGATCCGCAGCAGACTCGCCCGGGCATCGACTAGTTACGGTTGCCCATGACGAACCGCAGCACATACCAGAACATCAGTGCGATCGAGGCGAACAGCTGCATGGCAGCCGACACGTAGCGATCTTCCGGATAGGTGTGGATGATGTTCGACGTGTCGTACAACACCGCAGCACCGGCGAAGCCGATCATGGCCACCGAGAACCAAGTTCCCAGTTGGAATCCGAAAACGGCACCACCAATCATCGCCAGGATTGCCACCACGCCGCCCCACATCAGAATGGCGCGCAGGAAGGAGAAGTCCTTGCGGGTGCGGTGCGCAACAACCATGAGACCGCCCGCGCCCAGCGCGGTAATCAAGGTGGCGCTGTCGATCGCTCCCGGAGCCTTCTTGTCGGCGATGTAGAGCAAGGGTACGAAGATCAGCGCTTCGGCAACCACGTAGGCAGCATAAGAGAAGTACTGCATGCCAAGAGACGAACTGGTTTGCGCAGTGCGCGTCGCCAGCCAGCCCACGAGCATGAAGGCGCCGAGAATCAGGAACCAATTGAAGCTGAGCATGAAGCTCGCGATCTGACCTGCGAGGCCGGATTCGAACAGCCCCAGTTCGATCAGAATGAAGCCCAAAATGCCACCCACCACATGGGTGTAGGTGCGCGTGATGAAAGCGGCACGGCTATCGACGCCGGCGCGCGGGAAAGCAGAATTACTACTCGGGAAAGTGGCCATCGTGTCCTCCATAAAGCCAGATCGCCATTTTAGCACCCCGTAAGGCGCTGATTTGGCCGGTTCAGCCCGATATAGGGCTAAGTACCGGTGGTTCAATGGCTTAGCGGCCGGGCACAACCATATTTTGTCGGGTAAAATCGCGCCCGCAACCCGCCGGAGAGGTGGCAGAGCGGTTGAATGCACCGGTCTTGAAAACCGGAGGCCCTTTACGGGGCTCGTGAGTTCGAATCTCACCCTCTCCGCCAAAATACTGCATATTTTGGCCACCGGCGAAGCTCTGAACTGATTCTCGATTTGCACCTGGATTTGCACTGCGCCTAGCTTCCTCAGCACGGTGGCCGGCAACCGTCATCACCCCGGCAGCATGGTCCCATCGCCATGCCCATCATGAGGCCCAACGTCGGCGGCGGCGCGAACCTAGGCGGCTTGCGCGTGCTCCATGACCGCGATCTTCGGGCGACGCTTCTTGGCGGCCTTCCATAGATCGTAGGAGACCTGCATGCGCAGCCACGACTCAGCGGAGCCACCCAGCGCGGCGGCCAGGCGGATCGCAAGCTCGGCACTGATGGCGGCATGCCCATTCACCACGCGCGACAGCGCGACGCGCGAGACGCGCAAGCGCTCGGCAAACTCGGTGACAGTAATGCCACCATCGGCGCGCAGCACCGTGTCCTGTAGGACGGCTCCAGGGTGCGGCGGGTTATGCATGCGACTCATAAAAAACTCTCCTTGCTTTCAGTGGTAGTCCTGATAATCGACCAGAATCGCGTCGGTGCCTTCAAACGTGAAGGTCAGACGCCAATTTCCATTCACCGACACGGCCCAGTGGCCGGCCAGAGCATCCTTGAGCGGGTGCCAGTCCCAGCCCGGCAGATTCATATCCGCGGCGCTGGTGGCGCCATCGAGTCTGAGCAGCTGCAAAGACAACTTCTTCGCATGTTTCGGTTGAATCCCAGCCCTTGAGCCTGTGCTGAAGAACCGCTGCAATCCATCGTGATGGAAACTCTTGATCACGGGGCATAGTGTATCGCGTAGAGATACACATGGCAAATGCTGCCTTTTGCCATGCACAAATGAGATTGACCTCACAATTCGGGGCGCAAAGCCGGCGACGGCGCGCGCAGCGCGAGGGCCAGGATGGCCCGAGTCAATCTCGCCCTCTCCGCCATTTTAAATTCGCTCTAATCTCAGATAGTTGCTTCCTGGGTCCCTCAGCTCGAGTGGCCAACCCAGTGCCCAATCTCGCCACTGGAGCCGGCGGAGACCTCGGTTCTTTCATCCCTCGTTTTCCACATCAGCATGAGCACTGAGCACGGCACTTTGATGACTTGGTGGTACACAGATGGATTTTGGTATCCGTAAGCTACTGATTTGATTGTGGCGGCGAACCAGGGCACGGTATTCAAGCTGATAGTGGGCGCGAATTGACTCGGTGCGCCTCTCGCAATAGCTCCGCCGCGTGCGTGAAATCCAGATTATCGATCGCCTCGCTAAGACAATCGAAGCGCGCCGAGTGAAGACTGTCGCGCAACGACTGGGATACGGCGCCGAACCTGTCGATCGCTGAAAGATTCTGGGCATCCAGGAGTGCGCACAGTTCATCGATCTCGGTCGTATCGATCTGCGAAGGATTGCCTGCAATATCCTCTGAATTCGCTTCGATTGCAGGCTGGCGTTCCAAATAGGGCTCCGCCTCTTCGTGCAAGGTCGTAAGCGCCGACGCGAGCTGTTGCAGTATTTTCTCTATGGCGCCGAGCGAACGATCTTTCAGAAGCGATGTCTCCGCCGCGCCCGCAAGCCGCATGATGCGATTCGCGCCGATCATTCCGGCGCTGCCCTTCAACTTGTGAGTGCGCGCAGCGAGCTGGCTTCGCGCCGCCTCGTCATTTAATGAGGCGCAGTTGGGTAGTGAAAGGTCCGCATAGTCCTGCAGTATGCGACGCAGCACGGATTTAAAGAGGGTCAAGTCATCTCCGAACATCTGCTGCACGACAGCGGGATCGATGGACGACATGAACAATGTGTTCCCGTCGCGAGGGGCTGGTTCGGGGTCGAGAATGACCATCGGTATGGGTTCGCCTCGCGCCTCTTCAACCAATCGACGTACCTTGCGAATGAGCGCCTGAGGATCGAACGGTTTGCTGATGAAATCATTCATTCCGGCCTCGAGGGCGCGTTGCCGCTCGACAACCAGTGCGCCGGCGGTCAGGGCAACGACGGGCAACGTCGCGAGGTTCAGCTCGGTTCTGATGCGTCGCGTGGCTGCGTTTCCGTCGAGTATGGGCATCTGCACATCCATGAGCACGATATCAAGCATCCGAGAATGGACTCGCACGTGCTCCAGCGCTGCCAGGCCGTCAGAGCAGGTGGAGACGTGGGCACCCTGTTTCTCCAGAATGCGCTGCGCTACCTCCAAATTGATGTCGCTATCATCCACCACCAGGACGCGCACCCCTGGAAGCCATTGCGCACGCAACTCGTCGAAATTCGTGGATTGCAATACGCGTTCGAGACTGTCGGGGCCCTTGGACACGGTGGTGTTGACCGCGTTGAACAGCGCTGAACTGGTGAGTGGCCGCATGAGCAGCACATCCGACGCGCGAGCCAGCTGCTCCTGCTCCACGTAAGTTTGCGCTGAATCGGCAACGACGATGATCGGCGGTAACTCGCCGGGACCGCATTCCTTCTCGATGCGCGCAATCAGCTGGCTAGCGTCCATATCGTGAAGATGCAGGTCCAGAAGCAACACATCGGGCCAGGCGCCTCTGGAGTTGTTCATGATGCCAAGCAGTTGTTCACCTGTTTCGGCGATCTGCGGGTTCCAGCCCAGTGCGCGAGCCATGGCGACCAGGCGTTCGGGTGCGTCGCCATGTGACTCGGCGACGAGGATTCTCAAGCCGCGCGCGCCGATTGCACCGTCCATGTCATGAACTATTCGCAGTGGTAGTTCGATCCAGAAAGTGCTGCCTTTGGCAACCGTGCTGGTGACGCCTATTTCCCCGCCCATGAGTTCAACGAACCGGCGTGCGATCGACAGGCCCAGCCCGGTACCGCCAAAGCGCCGGGTCGTAGACGCATCAGCCTGGGTGAACGGAGTAAAAAGACGCTTGAGAGCGCCGGCCTCTATGCCTACGCCGCTATCTTGCACTGTACAACGCAATCGGCAGCGATCGGAACTCTGTTCCGTACTGACCACCTTTAACTCCACATGACCAGTTTCGGTGAACTTGATCGAATTACCTACGAGGTTTGTGAGGATCTGCCGCAGCCGCGACGCATCGCCCTTGACGATGCGCGGCAACGCGGGCGCGCAATGAACGATCAATTCGATTCCCTTTGACACCGCTTGCGGCGTCAGCAACTGGCCGAGGTCTCGCACCAGCTGAGGCAGATCGAAGGGTTCGTCTTCAAGCGACATCTCGCCCGCTTCAATCTTGGACAGATCCAACACATTGTTGATGACGCCCAGCAGAGCCCGACCGCCAAACTGGATTTTGGTCAGAAGCTCGCGCTGGTCTTCGCTCAAGGTCGTGTGTTCGAGCAGATACCCCAGTCCGATGACGGCGTTCAGCGGAGTGCGGATCTCGTGGCTCATATTCGCCAGAAACTCGCTCTTCGCGTTGTTCGCATGCTCGGCCCGATGCGTTGCCTCGCGAAGCGATCGCTCGTATTGCTTGCGCTCGGTGATTTCACGTGCCGCGGCGAACACACCCTGCAATTTTCTGTCACGATCGTAGAAGGTGGTCGCGTTATAGGATACGACGGTCTCTTTACCGTCTCTATCGCGGGCGGTCAGCTCGTAGTCGGTGACTTTTCTTTTGCTTAGCGCCAGTTTTATGCCCGCTTCAGCCCGGTCGGGATCTGTGAAGAATGTCTTGAACGGCGCACCGATCAGCTCATCGCGCGTGCAGCCGGTCAGCGCCTCCATTTGTTTGTTGACGTCCGTGATGATGCCGGGCGCGTCCGTCGTCATCAGTGCGTCGATATTCGATTCGAACAGGGAGCGGGTATAGAACTGGTGATCTCTAAGGCGTTGTGCCAGCTGTGTCTGCTCCGCTTCGATCCGCTTGCGCGCCGTGTTGTCAGTACCTATCAGAAGGTAGCCGATGATCGCATCATCCGCGTCGCGCAGCGCCGTGACCGAAACGACGGCTGGGAAGCGGCTGCCGTCCTTGCGGATATAAGTCAGCTCGTAGATATCCTCGATGCCGCGAGAGGCCTTGAACACCAGCGCCTCGAACCCGGGTGCGATTGGCGTTTGCAATTCACCGCTCAGCGTCTCGGCGCGGGCTATGATTTCCAAAGGATCGGAAATATCGGCCGGGGTGATCTTGTTCATCACATCGTCAGCGGTATAGCCGAGCATGCGTTCCGCGCCGACATTGAAGATCTGTATGACGCCCTTCGCGTCGGTGGCAATGCTGGAGAAATTCGCGCTGTTGAAAATCGCGCTCTGCAAAGCACCCGCTTTGAGTAGCGCTTCTTCCGCACGCTTGCGCGCCGTGTTGTCAGTGCCAATCAGAAGGTAGCCGATGATCGCATCATGCGCATCGCGCAGCGCCGTGACGGAAACGACCGCGGGGAAGCGGCTGCCGTCCTTGCGGATATAGGTCAGCTCGTAGATATCCTCGATGCCGCGGGAGGCCTTGAACACCAGCGCCTCAAACCCTGGAGCGATCGGGGTTTGCAGTTCGACGCTGAGGGCCTCGGCACGCGCGACGATTTCTCGTGGATCCGAGATGTCGGCCGGGGTGATCTTGTTGACTACATCTTCGGCGGTGTAGCCAAGCATGTGCTCCGCACCGACGTTGAAGATCTGTATGACGCCCTTGGCGTCGGTGGCAATCTTGGAGAAGTTGGCACTGTGAAAGATGGCTCTCTGCAGTGCTTCAGCCCCAAGCAACGCGTCGGTGGTAGAGCTGCCGTTGCCGTTCAAGAGGATGGCGTTCAGAGTCGTGGCAGGGGGGGGCTTCATGGCTTCAGTTCCGGTTGGCTGCGAGTAAGGCGCTGTCTTGGCCGCCGATGTCGATAACTTTGGCCTGCCGTCCGCCGACCCGCCTGGCGCTTCTGAGTGCACTCTCGGCGGCCGAAATCAAATCATTCGGAACGGCGGAAGCAGCGGCATTTCCGCTAGTCCCGCGCGATGAGGTGAAGCAGCCGCCGGCCACGGACAGCGTGACGCGGTCGAGTCCTGTCAATTCGGTGTGCGGAATTTGCAGATCGCCAACTGCTTCGATCGCGCGCTGAGCGACCTTGCTCGCGCCTTCCGCATCGGTGTCCGGCAAAAGTAAGGCAAATTGTCCGCCGGCATAGCGACCCAATACATCCGCGGGCCGCTGTGCCACCGAACGCAGAGCGGCGGCCACCGATTTCAAGCAGTCATCGCCCTTTTCATCACCAAATGCGGCGTTGTATGCAGAGAAGCCCTCGATATCCGCCAGCAGCAACGCCAGCGGCGCTGCGCTGCGCTGCGAGCGAAGCCATTCCTGCGTCAGGGCTTTCTCCAGCTGACGGCGGGTCAGGGCGCCGGTGAGGAAATCGATCTTGACGGCGCTGCGCACCGTTTCGGACAGCATTTTCAATCGTTGGTAGGTGCGCACCCGTGCGAGCACCAGAGGCGCATGGGGTGGCTTGCTGATGAAATCCGCTGCGCCGAGTTCAATTCCTTTCGCTTCCAGCTGCGCGCTCTCATGGCTGGTGATGAAGATAATTGGCACCTCGCGCAGCGCCGGATCGGCCTTGAACGCCTTGCAGACTTCGAAGCCGCTGAATTCCGGCATGTCCACATCCAGCAGTACCAGATCCGGTGTGCAGTCACGCGCCAATTTGAGCGCCGCGCGGCCCGAGTCTGCGAATCGCACAGGTGAGAAATGGCTCAGGATGCGGTTCAAAACGCGAACTACCGTGAGATCGTCATCGACCAGAAGAATGCTGAATTGCTCTTGGGCTTCCATAGGTGTCCGAAACTCCCCGGCAATCCGGTGCCCTGCACCGTGACCGCTATACTGCGTTGGCCTGTGGCCGCCAGGTATCGCCCGGCGAGAGGGCCGATTCGATGGCATCGGCCAGTGTTGTGGCATCGAAGGGCTTGTTCAGGAATTCCACGGCGCCCAGGTTCATCGCGCGCTCGCGCAGTCCTGGCTTGTCGCTCGCCGTGACGAAGATGATCGGGGTCGCGGCCGCGGAAATGAGATTCTTGAGTCGCTCGGCGACCATGAATCCGTCTCCGGCAGGTAGCGACACATCGAGGATGATGACGTCAGGATTGTTCTTGCGGACGGCGGATATCGCGGTTACGGCATCTTTGGCGGCAAACACGGTGTATCCCATGCTCTTCAGGCGCACGCCGATGGTGAGTAGAAAGACGTTGTCGTCGTCAATGAGTAGAACGCTCTTCATAGCCATGGCTACCTGTGGAGAATCCGTGGTCTATATACCCACGATCGCGCGGCTGACGCTGAGATGGACAGAACTTTAGCTCGCGCGGTGATTTTGCGGCGCTCATGATCGCTACTGGCGAAGCGTCCGCGTGTCAGGCGTGAGGACGATAGTGGCACGAATGGTTCAAATACGAGGGACCTCTGTCGCATTATGGGACGACCGGCGCAGAAGCACGCCGGGTATTCAGATTGAATGATGGCTTATGGCACTAAAGGCATCCTGGGAAGTGGTTGAGCCCCAAGGCGCGGCTAAAGCCGGCGTGGATGTCAGTATCCTGTTGGTCGATGACGATCCAGGCGCCATCCAATTGATGGGTCGCATCCTGGGAAGTATCGGCGAATTGCGGTTCGCCACCAACGGAACGGATGCGATGCGCCTGGCGCGTGAATCGGCGCCCGATCTGATACTGCTCGACGCAGAAATGCCCGGCATGAGCGGGTTCGAACTCTTGAGGAACTTAAAGGCCGAGTCCTCGCTCGCCGACGTGCCCGTGATCTTCATCACCAGCCACACGGAAGCCGGATTCGAAGTTTCCGCCTTGGATATGGGCGCAGCTGACTTCATCTCCAAACCCTTAAAGTCCTCTAGGGTGTTAGCCCGGGTCAGGACGCAGTTGCGGGTGAAGCACGTCGCCGACCAGCTGCGCCGCACGGCCACAACCGACGCGTTGACGGGTATTGCGAACCGACGTCAATTCGATGAGGCCCTGGAGCGCGAGTGGCTGCGCACCCAGCGCTCGGGGGACCCCGTGTCGCTGTTGATGATCGACGTGGATCACTTCAAATTGTACAACGACCTGTACGGGCACCCGAAAGGCGACATTTGTTTGCAGGCGGTGACACAGGCCCTCCTGCGCGCGTGCAAGCGCCCGGCCGACCTGGTGGCACGCTACGGTGGAGAGGAGTTCGTCATTCTGCTGCCGTACACGCCGCGGCAGGGCGCCCGACACATAGGCCAAAATGTTCTCGATGCCGTGGCGGCCTTTGGCATTTTCCACAAGGATTCAGCGACCACTCACTACGTGAGCGTGAGCGTCGGCATTGCCTGCTACGACGATGCCAGTCCGTGTTGGGTAAAGCCAGGTTTACGGCACCGGGATGACATGAAGACGCAACGTTGCGCCGGCGACCTGGTGCTGGCAGCAGACCAGGCCTTGTACTCTGCCAAGCGCGCCGGCCGCGCCCAGGCCAAGTTGCGGGATATCGACGACGTTGATCTGCCAAGCGGCGCTGCTAGGCCACGACCGTAATCGACAAATCGGGTCCGAGCAATTTGGCGAACTCGCTGGCGGCGACGGGCTCGTTGAAATAGTAACCTTGCCCCTCGGTGCATTGTTGCGCCTGAAGCCTCAAGAATTGCGCGCGGGTCTCAACGCCCTCCGCGATGACCTTTAGTCCGAAGCTTTTGCCCATATTAATGACCGCGCTGACGATGTTCGCGTCTCCGGCGTTGGTGCATAGGCCGCGGACGAACGACTTGTCGATTTTCAGGGCGTCGATCGGAAACCGCTTCAAATAGCTCAGACTGGAATATCCAGTTCCAAAATCATCCAGTGTCAGCCGCACGCCCATGTCCTTCAGTGCTTGCAGCACGGTGATCGTGGATGTCGGATCCTGCATCAGGGCGGTTTCCGTCAACTCAAACTCGAGGTATCTAGGATTCAATCCGGTCTCTTTCAAGATGGCTCGAACACCCGGTATGAAATCTCGTGATCGCAGCTCTACCGCCGAGACATTGATGGCAACAGGCGTTGGTACGAGGGCAGTGTCCAGCCAGAGTTTGGCTTGGCGACAGGCTTCCCGCAGAACCCATCGCCCGATCGGCACGATGTAACCGCATTGCTCAGCGATGGGAATGAACTTATCGGGGAGCACCATGCCGCGCCCCGGTTGCCGCCAGCGGACGAGCGCCTCGGCACCCGTAATGGCTTCCGTCGCCAGATCCATCTTGGGTTGGTAGTGCAACACAAACTCACGGCCGTCCAAGGCGTGGCGCAAGCCGCTCTCGAGGGATTGGCGCTCAAGAGCATGTTCGTTCATGTCCGATCTGAAGAACTGGTAGTTGTTGCGCCCGTTGTTTTTGGCGTTCAACATCGCAATATCCGCGTGCTTGACGAGAGATTCTGCGTCGTTGCCATCGTCCGGATAGACCGCGATGCCAATACTCAAGGTGATTTGCAGTTCATGTTCCTTGACCCCATGCGGCATGCTGAGTGCCGTGAGTATCTTGGTGGCACTGACCGCAGCATCTTCCGCGTGCGCAATGGTGGACAGCAGAATCACGAATTCATCGCCGCCCTGACGGCTGACGGTATCGGAGGCGCGAACGCAGGCGGCGAGACGATCGGCAACCGACAACAGCAGTTGATCGCCGATTGCATGGCCCAAGGAATCATTGACGTGTTTGAATCGGTCAACATCGACGAACAGCACCGCCAGTTGTTCGTCGTGGCGGCGAGCCGCCGCCATGGCCTGGGCCAACCGATCATTGAACAGCAAGCGGTTGGGCAATTCCGTCAAGTAGTCGTGATGTGCCAAATAGGACATGCGCTCTGACATCGCGTGTGCATGGCTTACGTCGTGAAACACGATCACGGCGCCGGTTACCTGGCCTCTGCGATCGTGAATGGGCGCCGTCGAGTCCTCGATGGCAGCTTGATGACCGTCCCGCCTGATGAGGACCGAGCCGGCGGCCAGACCAACAGTTTTGTTTTCCTGCATGGCTGCGGCGATCGGATTGCTGGTGGGCTCGGCATTGGTGCCGTCAATGATTTGGAACACATCGCTGAACGACCGCCCCAGCGCCTCGGCGCTCGACCAGCCGGTCATCGCTTCGGCTACCTGATTAAGATAGGTCACATTGCCGGCGACATCCGTGCTGATCACTGCGTCACCGATGGAATTGAGGGTGACCTGTGCGCGCTCCTTTTCGACAAACGATGCCTCGGCAATCGCCGTGCGCTCGAGCATGTTGCGCACAGCTTTCACCAGCGAGGAGCCGTCGAGCTGGTTGTCCAGGATGTAATCCTGCGCGCCGTGTTGTACGGCACGTTCTGCAATGCCTTCGTGTTCCGGACCGCTGAGTACCAAGATGGGCGTGTGGACTGACGCCTGGAATATCCGATCGAAGATCGGTAGTGGTTGACCGTCCGGCAAGCGCAAGTCGATGAGAATGGCTGCAATGTTCGCTTTGCTGCGGTCTCTTAAGCGCTCGAGTGCCGCGCTGCAGCTTCTGGTCCATTCGATGACGAAGCGCTTACCAGTTGATTGGGTAAGGAGTTCTTGGACAATGGCCGCCTTCACGGCGTTTTCCTGCAACAGCAATATGATTTGCTGCATCGCACCTTCCTTGCGCACTATATCCTGGCATTGGAACAGAAATTCTCTTACTGGTCTGTTCGTTACCGCACAAAGTTAAACAGCTGCGAGAGGTGGAGGGGCGTCCGGCTATGCCGATCGCCGTGCGGTACACTTTTTGAGTCTTGAAAACTCTGAGACCCCCTTGCGGGGCTGGTGAGACAGTGCCTGATGAAGTAGACGCGCTAAGTTCCAACCGCCCACCGTCGGTTTTTTTGAGCTATGCCTCCGCGGATCGCGAAGCGGCGCGAATGCTCAAGGATGCGCTCCCGACTTTCGGCTTGGAAGTCTGGTATGACGAAAGCGAGTTGGGCGGCGGAGAATTGTGGGACCAGAAGATCCGCAAGCAGATCCGCGAATGCGATTATTTCATGCCGCTCATCTCGGCCCAGACGGAGGCACGGCATGAGGGGTACTTTCGGCGGGAATGGCGGTTGGCGGTCGAGAGAACCCTCGATATGGCTGACGACCATCCGTTTCTTCTGCCCGTAGTGGTCGACGATACCAACCAGTCCGGGGCACGGGTTCCGGAGAAGTTCTTCACGATTCAGTGGTTGAGGGTGCCGGGTGGCCGGCCAACTCCTGCATTGGAGGCACTATGCCGTCGACTGGTATCGGGCGAGGCGATAACCCCGAAGCCCGCGGGCACCTCTCCAGCGCGAACCGCGAAAAGGGGTTTACCAAAGAGTCCGCCTCAGTATCCTGCGTTTCCGGCCGAGCGGGCAGGCTCGAAAACGCAGTACTGGCTGCACGTGTTCGGCTGGGCGTGCCGGTCGGCATGGATCTTCTTCAATCAATTGCCGCGGTGGGTCAGGGCGTTCGTCTACGTCTGGCTTTGCATAGGAGTGCTGGCGCGGGGCTGCAGCGGTGACGATCATCGCTCGTCCAAGATCTCACCTGATGCGGCCGAAAGGCTGCATGCCATTTCGGACAAGTATCACGGCAGCTCGGACAAGGATGACATCTCGAAACTGGCGTTGCAGATCGCTCGCATAACCTCGGAGGACGCGGCTGAGCCTCCCACCGAGCGCAGTCCATTGTTGGCGATGCCGTTCACGGCGCCAGCGGGAGATACGGAAGCGTCCAAGCTCGCTGATTCAACATTCGCCCAGGTGTACGGGAAAATGGCTATCTCGCACCCCGGCCGGGTTGCCTTGAGCCAAGATGCCGCACCGTGCGGCGATGTAAAGTCCGCGGTGGAACGAGGGCGATCGAACCATTCTCTGTACGTTTTGTGCGGCACCATCGGCTCTGAAGCTTCGGTACGAGTCCTCAACATCAAGATGGCCCGAGTGCGAGACGGCGCGATCGTCTGGTCGAAGTCGTATCCCGTCGCCGGCGCCGATGCGGCGAAGATTGCGGCGGAAGTGGATTCCCAAGTTCCGGCGCTGAAGCAGGATTAAAACGACCTCACACTTCCAGCCTATCTTGAGGGCGGGCCACCAGGGCATACAGCACCGGCATCAGAAAAACACTGATCAACAGCCGAGTGAATAAGCCGCTGACGATCACCAGGGCAAATGGCCGTTGCGAGTCGGTGCCGACGCCGGTGGCCAGCGCAACCGGCAACAAGCCCAGCGCCGCAACAAGTGCAGTCATCATGATGGGGCGCAAGCGCAGTATGGCGCCTTCTCGAATGGCCTCGGCGAGGGGAATGCCGCTGCGGCGAAGTTCGTTGACGTAAGAGATATAGACAACCGCGGTTTGCACTGAGACGCCGAACAGCGCCAAAAAGCCGATGCCCGAGGAGACCGAAAAGGGCGTGCCGGTGAGCCACAGCGCCAAAATGCCGCCCACCGGTGCCGAGAGCACCACGCCGAGCACCGTGATGAATGGAAATTTTATGTTGCTGTAGAGCGCGAATAGCAGCAAGAAAATCAAGAAGGTGGTGAGTGGAACGATGATGTTCAGTTGATGGCGTGAAGCCGTATATTCCTTGTATTCCCCGCCCCAGTCCAAGCGATAGCCACGCGGCAGCTTGACCGCCGAGTTCACCTGCCGCATCGCATCGTCAACCGCGCCCGCGAGATCGCGGCCTTCCACTGAGAATTGCACGCCGATGTAGCGGGAATTGTCCTCTCGGTAAATGAACGAAGCACCGCTTGAGACCTGAATATCGGTCAATTCCTTGAGCGGAATTTGTTGCCCAGCGGGCGTCGCCACAAGAATATTGCCGATCTCCTCCGCATTGTCTCGGTATTGACGCTCAAGGCGAACGATGAGATCAAACTGCTTTTCCTGTTGCACCACCTGAGTCGCCACGTCGCCGCCGATAGCCGTTTGAATCAAGGCATTGATGTCCGCGACGTTCAATCCATAGCGCGCGATTTTGGCGCGGTTGATGTTGATCGTCAGGCTTGGCTGCCCGAGTTCCTGTACCAATGTCACTTCGCGGATTCCGCGTACCCGCTCCAAAATCTGCTTTATCGCTCTGCCTTTTTGTTCAAGCGTGTCCAGATTGAAACCGAAAACCTTCACGGCCAGCGCGCTCTTGAGACCGGTTTCTGCCTCGTCCACCGCATCCTCAGCCGGCTGGGTATAGTTGAAGTTGATGCCGGGAAATGCAGCGAGCTTCTCGCTGATTGCCTGGGTGAGTCCCGTTTTATTGCGGTAAGAACCGGTCCACGCCGAGTAAGGCTTAAGGCCGACGAAAAACTCTACGTTGAAGAAGCCGGTGGGATCGGTCCCATCATCCGGGCGCCCAAGCTCCGAGGCAACGGTGGTGACTTCCGGAAAGGAGCGCAACATTTCACGCACCCTCGGCGCGATCTTTGCCGACTCATCGAATGAAATGGTATAGGGCATGGTTGCCCGTACCCACAGAGCACCTTCGTCGAGGTGAGGCATGAACTCGGCGCCGATGCGCGGAATGAGCAGCAGCGAGCCTGCCAGCAGAATCACCGAGGCAAAGGTGGTTCCCCAAGGATGAGCAAGACAAAAGTCGAGGCCTCTGATGTAGATCGACTTGATGGACTCGAATGCGGCGTTGCGCCGTTCCTGTACGCCTTTGCGCATGAACCACGCGCACAGCACCGGCAGCAGTGTCAGTGTGACAATCAAAGAGCCGATCAATGCGAAAACCATCGTGTCCGCCATCGGTTTGAAAAGCGTCCCCGAGGGACCCGCCAGCACGTAGATCGGCAGGAAGCTGGCCACAATGACGGCTACTGAGTAAAAAAGCGGACGGTCCACTTCGGCCGCCGCGTCGACGATGATCTCCTTGATGCTGAGCGAAGTTCCTCCACGCGCGGCGATCCGGCGGAAAATATTTTCCACCATGACCACCGCGGCATCGACGAGGATTCCGAAATCCACGGCACCGATGGACAACAGGTTCGCCGATGCATTTTGCAAATCGAGACAAACAAACGCGAACAAAAGAGCCATCGGTATGGTGGCTGCGACAATGAGGCCGGCGCGAAAATTGTAGAGGAAAAATATGAGCACCACGATGACCAGCAGCATGCCCCGCAGCAAGTTGCGCTCGACAGTCTGTGTCGTCAGCTCGACCAGGTCGCTGCGGTCGTAGAAGGGGAGAACTTTCACATCCTTCGGCAGGATTTCTTCGTTGAGTTCCTTGGTTTTGGCCTCGACTCGCTTCAGGACATCTTGGGTTTTTTCGCCGGTCCGCAGCAGGATGACGCCTTCTACGGCGTCATCCTGTGACTGGTAGCCGAATTCGCCCAGGCGCGGGGCAATTCCGATGACTACATGGCCAATATCTTTGACCAGCACCGGGGTGCCGTCATGCACCGCCAGCACCACATTGCCGATGTCTTCCAATGTACTAATTCGCCCCAGGCCGCGAACGTAGTAGAACTGGCCGCCCTGCGAATAAAATCCGCCCCCGCCATTGCTGTTGTTGGCGGCAAGAGCGCTCTGCACCTGGGTTACCGATAATCCCACCGAGGCAATCCTGGCTGGATCGAGCAGCACCTGATACTGCATGGTGCCGCCGCCAAACCCAGAGTCATCCGCGACGCCCGCTACGGATCGGTACTTCGGTTCGATGACCCAATCCTCGAATGTCTTGAGTTCCATGGGTGAGCGGTCTGCGCTTTGCAGTACGTAGCGATAGATGAGACCCGAGGGTGAAGATAGCGGCGACATGGAGGGCGCGACGCCGCTCGGCAGATTGATATCGCCCATGCGATTGAACGCCTGCTGGCGCGCAAAGTAGTTATCCGTGCCGTTTTGAAACGTAAGAATCACGTGGGATAACCCGTAGAGCGAAATTGAACGGATCGTCGCCAGCTGCGGGATGCCGTTCATCTGCAGTTCGGCGGGCACTGTGATCAGCCGCTCGACTTCCTCGGCGGCGTGTCCCGGCCATTGGGTGATGATTTCAACCCTGGGGGGAGACAGATCCGGATAAGCATCGACAGGCAAACGATCCAGCGAGCGCGACCCGGCGCCGATGAGCACAAGAGTCATCAGGGCGACGAGGAATCCTTGCCGCAGCGAGGATGCCACGACGCGATTCATGAACGACGCGGATCGCGGCGCGGAGCCGGCGGGGATCGGATCGTCGCTCATTGATTCTGCATGAACTGCACAAAGAGGCCCCCGTCGACCACGATCTGGTCACCGGCCTTGAGACCGTCGACAATGTCGTATTGGTCGCCGGCACGGTCTCCCAATGTCACGTGCTGCCGCGCGAGGCTGCCGTCCGATTGCACCAAATAGACAAACGGCAGGTTCACATCGTCACGCAGGACCGCGGACACGGGAACCAGCAGCGCGGCGTTTTCTTGATGCGCTTGAATTGACACGCGCACATACATCTGCTTTTTTAACAGATCGCCCGGATTTTTCACCACCACGCGCACCATTACGGAACGGGTGTTGGGATCTACCAAGGCGGAAATGTTGTCTACTGTTCCAGAAAATTTGTTTGAGCCGATGCCGGTTATTACTTCCGCCTGGTCGCCGACTCTCACTGACTCCAAGTCCGAGCCAAAAATCTGCACCATTACCCACACACGTGACAAATCGGCAACCGTAAAGCACGGGGTGGTGCCGGCTTGAAGCAGCTGTCCCGGCGTGATGAGCTTTTCGACGACTGATCCTGCGATCGGCGCGCGGATGATCCCATCGAGGCGCGAAATGGGCCGGCCTTCCTGGATGTTTTTGATGGCCTGTGCGGGTACCTGCAGGGAGACGAGCGACTGGAGCGCGGCCTCGCGATCAGCCTCGGCATTGGCGGCATCCGCTTCCGCCTGGTCGGCTTCGCGCCTGGAAACGCCGTTGTGTTCAACAAGATCCTTGTCCAGATCGGCAAGCCGCCGGGCGGTCTGGGCGGTGGAGATCGCCTTCCGATAAACACTGATGGCGGTTGCGAAATCCGGCGAATCTACGGCAGCCAGCGGCTGGCCTTGTTTGACATGCTCACCCAGGGAAACGAGCAGGCGAGAGACCGGTCCGGAAAAGGGCGCCAAAACGCTGGTGGCCTGATCGTTGTCGAAATCAACCACGCCGGTTGCTTCGATGGTCTTGCGAAATTTTGCAGCTGTCACCGTGTACAGGCGGACATTTTCTTGCTGCGCCGGTGTGAGCTTGACGTTGCTCGCGGCTACAGATGCGGTTTGCGGACCTCCGCCAGAATTGGGCGAACCGCCGTCGGTTTTGGGCGAACAGGCGGCGGTTGAGACAGCGGCTGCCAGCGCAACAGCCAGCGTGCGCGCAAGAATCGATTTATTTTTCATGTTTGTCTTTGGCTAAATCTGCACGGTGCCACCACCCGCCGCCCAGCGCTTGAAACAGCGCCGCCGTATCGGCAAAGCGATTGGCTTGCGCCTGGATCAAGCTGATGCGCGCTTGCTGGTCAGCCTGCTGCGCGCTCAGGAACGCAAGATAACTCGCATAGCCGCGTTGCCATTGGCGCTGCGCCAACGCCAGAGTAACGTTGGCCGCACTGGACGCGTTTGCCGCAGCCTTTACGCCCTCTGCATCCTGTTCAAGCGCCGTCAAGGTGTCGGCGACATTCTGAAAGGCGGTCAATACGGTGCTGCGATATTGTTCGGCAGCCTGATCGTAGGCGGCTTTCGCCGCACGCTCGCGATGCAACAATGTGCCGCCTTGGAAAATGGGCGCTGTCGCCGATGCCCCCACGCCCCAAAACCCCGTTCCTGAGGTGAACAACTGGCTCATGGCCGCCGCGGAGCTGCCGGCGTTTGCCGTCAATACGATATTGGGCAGTCGGTTTGCGATGGCGATTCCAATTTTGGCGCTCGCATCGTGCAAATTAGCCTCGGCCTGCAGTACGTCCGGGCGCTGCGACACCAACGCCGAAGGCAGGCTCAGCGGAAGGTCCTCAGGCAACTGCAGACTTGATAGGTTGAATTGATCCAGCGGCGCTTGGCTGGGGAAACGCCCGGCCAAGACCGCGAGCACGTCGCGTAGCTGGGCCTCCTGCTTGATGAGCGGTGGCAGCGTGGCAGAGACTTGCGCCAGGAGTGCCTCCTGCGCGGCGACATCCAGCCGGCTTGCGTAGCCCTTCTCAAATTGGTATCGCAGAATTTTAACGGTGTTGTCGGTGCTATCGATGAGTTCGTGGGTCGCATCGATTTGCATCCGGACCGCGCCCACCTGTATGGCTGTAACCACCACGGTGGAAGTCAATGTGGTGTAGGCAGCGATCATTTGAAAACGAACTGCTTGTGATTGCGCTTCCAGCGACTCGACCGTGCGGCGGTTGAGGCCAAAAACGTCCGGCACGTACGAAATGCTGACCTGTGGCGTAAAAAGATTGTAAAGAAATATATTTGAATTCAGCGCGGGCGAAATTTGTCCGGATTGTCTCTGCCGCGTGGCTGAAAAGTCCCCCTCAGCACTGGGATAGTAGGCACCCCGTTGCGCCAGAACATTTTCCCTTGCCACGGCCAATGCTGCCTGGGCCGCCTTCAGGTCGTGATTGTTTGCCAGCGACTGGTCGATCAGCTCATTGAGCGGCGCGGAATGAAACAGTGTCCACCAGTCCGCGGAGATGTCGGCTCCATCAGCAAAGCGCTGCGGTTGCCCGGCAACCACGTTGGGAGTGCTCGCGGTAGCGGACTGCGGACCGGCCGTATAGCCGCTGACCTCGGGAGGAGCGGGTCTTTTGAAGTTAGGACCCACTGCGCATCCAGCCATGAGCAGCAGCATGAGTGTCGCAACGATGGGCTGCACGTGCAGTTTATGCATGTGCGTAGTGCAGGGACGCTGGACTGGGCAATTGGGAGTCTCGAGGCGCGATAGTTTTAAATGGCTGTCGAACGTGCACCGTTTTCTATCAGCACAGCGCCGGAATCCTCGACGGCCCATAAATATACTATGTTCGAGCAAGAACCTCGATCAGAGTTCGCTTTTTCTTGTATTTGGCCGTGTGGACGATGTCCGCCAATGCGCTGAAGTCCGCGCCGCCCCAAGGCCTTGGTCGCCGCCGCCTTGGTTTAAGCAGAACTGGCGTTTCTAGGAAGCGGCTTTGGCCGCTTGCGGGTTGACCGATGGATTGCTCAAGAATTGTTTGACGCGCTCGAATTCCTCTCGAAGCCGGGCATTGCATCGCTCCAGCGCGCGTACATCTCCGGCGGCGCTGTTCGCCTCCAGCTGCCCTGCGAGTGACTTCAGCGCGTGCGCGTGGATATTTGCACAGGCACCTTTCAATTGGTGCGCGGTCCTCGCCAATGCCTCGCGATTGGGTGCCGCTATCGCAGCGGTCACGTCGGCTAACTGCTGCTCGCCGCTGGCGATGAAGGTGGCGACCAGCTCTTGCGCAAATGCATGATCGCCACCGGTAATGCTGTGAAATCCGCGCAAATCCACCGGGGGTCCAGGCTTTGTCGCAGTCGCAGTCGCAGTCGCAGTCGCAGTCGCCGGCGCCGGCGCCGGCGCGGGCAGTGATTCGGAAACCAGGGTCGAGGAATCTGCCTCATCCTTGGCCAAGCCATATTTGGTCAGGACATTGCGCAACCGCTCAACCTCGATGGGCTTGGTCAAGTAGCCATCCATGCCGGCAGCCTCGCATAGCTCGCGGTCCCCGGTCATGGCGTTCGCCGTGAGCGCGATGATCGGCAAGTGTCCCGTGGTTTCCCACGCACGAATTTTGCGCGTGGCGGTCAAGCCGTCCATGACCGGCATTTGCAGGTCCATCAAAACGATGTCGAAATGGCGCTGCTGGCAGGCGGCGACGCCCTCGGCGCCGTTGCCGGCGACTTCCACGGTGCATCCCAATCGTTCGAGGAACCGAACCGCGACTTTCTGATTGACAAAATTGTCTTCGACCAGCAGTACGTGTCCGGCAAAGCGCTGCTGCCCTGCGGATTGCGTGAGCATGTTCAACGTGATCATGGGCTGCGTGTCCATCTGCCACTGCCGTGGGCCGCCGCTCATGACGCGCGCCACCGCATCGATCAATTCTCGCACCCGCACGGGCTTGGTCAAATAGGCAGCGAATCCAAGTGCCGCCAATCTTGGCGTATCCCCATGCCGATCCAGTGAGGTGAGCATCACCAATCGAGTGCTGGCGAGATCCGGCATGTTGATGATGCGTTCGCCCAGCATTGCGCCATCCATGTCGGGCATTTGGAAGTCTGTGATGACCATATCGACGGGATGATCCGACGCGTTGGCGTTTCGCAGCTCATCCAGAGCGGCAGAGCCGCTGCTCACGGTCGTCACGGAATAGCCCGCATGCGCGAGCTGCGTACTCAACACCCGCTGATTGGTCACGTTGTCATCGACAATGAGAATCCGGCCGCCCACGTCGTTACGCATACGGCGCTCCGGTATGATCGCCGCCGCGGGCTTCAACGGCAGTGTAAAGAAGAACCGGGAGCCGACCCCCACTTCGCTCGACACGCCGATTTCGCCGCCCATCAATTCGACCAGCCGCCGCACGATGGACAGACCTAAGCCCGTGCCGCCGAAATTTCGTGTCGTCGATGAGTCGGCCTGCACGAACGGCTGGAACAATACCTGCAGCGTCTCCTTGGCGATCCCCATGCCGGTGTCGCGCACTTCGAAGTACGTCAGCGAATCGCCGCTGCTGCCCTGTTTGGCGCGCACCTCAATGACGATTTCTCCGGCCTTGGTGAATTTGATGGCATTGCTGACCAGGTTGACCAAGCATTGCCGCAAGCGTTGAGGGTCGCCGAGCACGCGCCTGGTTAGTTGCGGGTCGACGCTGACGATGAGTTCCAATCCTTTGATGGCGGCCTGAAAAGCCATCGCGGATCCGACATCCTCGATGTTGGTGCGTAGATCGAGCTCGATGGACTCCAATTCCAGTTTGCCGGCTTCGATCTTTGAAAAATCCAAAATGTCGTTGATGACCGACAACAGCGAATCGGCACTGGAGCGGATGGTCTCCGCATAGTCGCGCTGCGTGCGATCGAGATGCGTGTCGATCAGCAGGCCGGTCATGCCGATGATACCGTTCATGGGAGTGCGAATCTCGTGGCTGACATTGGCCAAGAAGTGGCTCTTTGCCAGGCTTGCCGCCTGCGCCGCTTCCGTTCGCTGGCGCAGCAATTCCGACGCCACGACTTCTTTGGTAACGTCCCAAGAGACTCCCAGCAATCTCGAGGGGGTACCGTTTTCGTCCAGAATGATGCGTCCGAAGTTTTGAACGTGCACCGTGTCGCCGTGGACGCTGCGGGCGCGATAGCGAAGACTGATTCGATCCGTTTTGTTGGCGAGCGCCGCCGAAATCGTGTCGCGAAACAAGGTTCGGTCTTCCGGCAGCACCAGTGACTCAAGAACCTGGACATCCAGATTGCCCCCGACGGCGTGGTCCGCCAGAGCCTCGATTGGATTTTCGATCCAAAGGTAGCGACCCGCGACCAGGTCGAGCTCCCAGGAGCAGATGCCGGCGCTCTCGGTGGCAATGTTGACTTGATCAACAAGGCGCTGATTCTCCTCAGCACGGCTTTTGAGCATTTGAGTGGTCAGCACATCGCGTGTGACATCCCAGGTCACGCCCACGACATAACGGACCTGTCCATATTCATCGCGCATGATTCGCGCATAGTTCTGCATGTGGTGGATTTCGCCATCGATGCCCTGCACGCGGAACATGTATTCGTAGGAATCCACATTCTGTGCGATTGCATTGGCTGCCCTGCTGAGTAGAACGCCGCGGTCCTCCGGCACAACGATGGTCGTCAGGCTTCGAAAGTAGTCCTTCAGGGGAACATCATCCATCCCGAAGCAGGGCGGGCGCGGACCGTGCCAGGAAAAACAATCAGACGTGATATCGAATTCCCACGGTGCGATGCCTGCCGCTTTGGTGGTGACGTTCAAGCGCTCGATCAGTGCGCTTTCCTGCGCCGCTCTGCTCTCCAACTCCGAGGCATGCAGCACTTCCTTCGTGACATCCCAGGTGACGCCCATGAGGCGCGTGGGCACGCCGGCGGCATCGCGATACACGCGCATATGCGTTTGCACATACTGTGGATCGGGCCGAGGATTTGAGGTCCGGTGACGCACCGGCAGGATGGCATCGCTGGAAGGGTCGGCAAGCACGGCCCGTATTGCGGCGGTTGCCGCTTCGCGTTCGTCGTTGTGAATGACCCCTCTCGGGTCGAACTTCTCTGATGGCGACAAGCCGAACAACGTCCAAAAAGTCTCATCGGTGATGAAGTCGAAGGTGACGAGATCCTGTTCCCAAATGCTGATCCCGGCCGTTTCCGTGGCCAGTTTGAGTCGCGACAGTAGTTGAGTTTGCCGATCCGCCTGCTCGGCAAGCAGTGTTGCCGCTTGCTGTTGCGCGCTCATGTCGATGGTAATACCCAAAACGCGAATCGCGCGGCCTTGAGCATTGCGGAAGACCTTTCCACGCAGTTGGACGGGACGTACCGCACCGTCCCTTTCCTTCACGCGATAGGCGATTTCCATGGGCGCATGGCCTTTGAGCGCCTTGATGAATTCTGTCCGATAGCGCGCGCGATCATCGGGGTGCACCTTGCCGAGCATCATGGCGTCTGGATCGGCGTCCGATACCGCGATTTCGGCGCCATAAGACTCAGCGAGGGCCCCGCTGAACTGCATGGAGTTTTGAACGACGTCCCACTCCCAAATTCGCACGCCGGCGCTGCGAGCGACTTCCTCGAACCCTTGGAAGAAAGCGGCCTTACCCAGTTGCGGAGGCGCCGGCCGCACGTTCAGAACAGCCGCCCAGATACCGGCCATCCAGGTGAGGGCGGCGCTCGAAACGCTGCGTAGGCGCTCTAAAGCACGTGATTTGCGAGGAATAATGGCGCGCTCCCGGACCACAGGTTAACGACTATCCTACGCCTGGTATCGGCGAGGAATCTGCGGTCTTGAGGGTTGGCGATGCACCAAACGCGGCGGGCGTCACAGTGGCGAAGACCGGTGCC
>JALYIH010000153.1 GCA_030775865.1 Pseudomonadota bacterium
GTCCTTGGACATCCTCCACGGAGCTGACATTCGGTTTTTTGACGGGCATCGCGACATTCATATTCGTTTCCTACTCAAGGCGATTCCGCCCGACATGGTGCCGAAACCGCATAACTCAAGAATTTTAGACCATTCGCCCCGGTTTGGCTGGAGACCCTCCTGGTGGACGGCGACCGACAGGCGGAAATCGCTGCAAACATGCAGTTTATCGGCCCTTTTTCGCGGCTATATCCGCGATTGGAGCCTCAAACCCGGCGCTGAATCACATAAGAGGCCAGCCATGCCAGTACGTTGGATGCCTCGCCGAGTGGCGCCAACCTGTCGCAAGCCCGTAACTTCAGTTCTCGAGCGCGGATTTTGGCGGCATCGAGGCCCAGCACACTGGGGTAGGTGGGTTTGGCGCGCGCGGCGTCCGCGCCGCTGGTTTTGCCGATCTCCTCGGTCTTGCCCTCGACATCGAGAATGTCATCTTGAATTTGAAAGGCGAGGCCGATGTCCTGCGCGTAGCCATCGAGCGCCTCCCACGCATCCGCGCTCAAAGTAGGCGAGCAGGCTGCCGCCATCAGCACGCTCGCGCGGATCAGGGCCCCGGTCTTGAGGCGGTGCATGGCCTCCAGCTCCTCGAGCGTCAAGGCTCGTCCAACGGCTGCCAAGTCGATCGCTTGGCCGCCTGCCATGCCGCCGGTGCCGCTGGCATCGGCGAGGATTTGAATCATTTTCAGCCGTGCATCCGTAGTCACGCCGGGTGTTCGGTCGCGCGAGAGCAATGAAAACGCCAATACTTGCAGCGCGTCGCCGGCAAGAATGGCGGTTGCCTCGTCGAAGGCGCGGTGAGTGGTCGGTTGTCCGCGACGCAGATCATCGTCGTCCATCGCGGGCAGATCGTCGTGAACCAGCGAGTAGGAATGAATGAGTTCCACCGCGGCCGCGGGCGCGTCCAGCACACCCGTGGGAATATTCAGCGCTTCCCCCGTGCAGTAGACAAGCAAGGGGCGCAGCCGCTTTCCGCCACCAAGAACCGCATAGCGTTGCGCTGCGTGCAAGCGCTGCGGTACCAGGTCCGCGGCCGGCAGTGCGGCGTCAAGGACGGCTTGCACGCGTGACTGGTACCCACGCATTAGCGCCTCCACCGCGTCCGCATTCACTGGGTGCTCAGCCGTTTTTTGGATCGTCGGGCATGAAGTCTTCAACTGCAGGTTCACCAGCCTTCTTCAGCAGGATCTCGACCTTTTGTTCGGCTTCCTTCAACGCGCCTTGGCAGGCACGCGTCAACATGACACCGCGCTCGAAGGCCGCCAGAGACTCCTCCAGAGGCAAATCGCCGTGTTCCAAGCGTTCGACCAGTTCTTCAAGGTCGCGAAGGGCCGTTTCAAAGTCGGGTGTTTCTTGTTTTGTGGCTTTCGGGGTCGGCATGTAAGAACGGTACACATGCGCTTCGGCGGGGTCAAACGCACCGTTTACGCAATGTGCGGACTGGAACATTGTCAAGTCGTGAGACGCGTCACAAGCATGGGGTCGTTTGGGGCTCCATTTTGGGTACCATTGCTGGTGGAAAGCTATATGCCAATTTCAACCAAATCAATGATCGTTTGCGGGTGCTTCGCGGCCCTGGCTGTGCTGACCGCCTGCAGCCCGCGGCGCATTCCCCCGATGACCGTGTCGGATCTGATGGAGGATCGCGTTTTGCTCGATGGCGTGCTCATGAAGTGCAACCGCGATCCCGCCAGGGCGCGCTCGGATTCGGACTGCGTGAACGCACGCATCGCGATCGGACGTCTCGCGGCGCGAGTCGATCCTGCTGAGGAGGCAAAGCGCACCGAGGATTTTGAGAAGCGGCGCGAACAGTTGCGGGTGCTGCAGGATAAACAGCGTCAGGAACAAGAAGCCAAAAACCCCAAGGTGGACGCTTACCATTTGCCGGTGATTCCGGTAGAACCTCCGCCGCCGCCCAAGGATCCGCAGTCGCCGACGGTCAGTCAGACGCTCCCCTAGGCTCTGCGATGCGTCGTCTCGCCTTCAGCAACACATCCACCGCCTCCGGTCGATCGTCCCAATAATCCAGTCGCACTCTGCCGTCCGGCAATTGCGTCATGGTTGCGGGGGCCGCGCTGAACGTGCAGTACCACCCTGACGGCAACACCACCGCATTGCGAGGTCTTCCCAAGCTGCGATCGAATACCAGATCCTCGCCATCCAGTTTATAGCTCACCGGAGCCGTATAGGTCTCCGCGATACGCAGCCGCAATGTCTGTCCCGCCTGCAGCGGCGGGAACGGAATGACAACGACGTGGGCTGCCGATGCCACCGCCTCGCCGACGTTGATCTTCGATGCCGTCAGCTCGGCACCGCTCATCTGCAGAGTCTTCAGCTGTTCTCCCGTATCCAGGATGATGGCTGAAGGATGGCTCGCCACACTGCCTTCACGCACAACATTTGCATAGCCGCTCACGCCCGTTCTCGATTCCGTGTAGTCGTGATACAGGCTGAATGCGTGCGTTTCAGGCTGCTGCAGAAAATACACGATGTCTCGATCCTGATGCGCGCGCTCCGAGAGCCGCTCCTGCTCCGTCTCTCCCGCGAAAGGGGATTCCCAGCTTCGTTGCGTCGTGAAAGCTTGCGGCAGCGCCGCCGCGCCCACCTGCGCACCCTTGGCCGCCCGCAACACCAGCGGTGCCTCGCCCGATCCTGGATGCAGAAAGCTGATTGCAATGCGCCCGTCTTTCTCCGTTAGAATCTGCGAGGGAACCGTCAGGCCGACCACTTCATAGCCAGGTGGCAGAACCACCTTGTTGCGCTTGACGCCCAATGGCCGATTGAAAACGATGGTTTTCCCGTCCAGGTAGTAGCTTTTCGGGTCTTTGTAAGTCTTGACGATCAGCACCCGGCCCCGGCCGTGCGGGGGCACGGGCCGCGCAAGCGTCACCTTGATGTAGTTGGTCGCCAACTCAGCGTCGGGCATCAAGGCATCCATGCGTGCCTGCGCACCGCTCACCACCTCAAAATGCAGCGGCGTCCCGAGCATGGCGTCGTAAACGCTTTCGTCACTTGCCGAACTGCCTTTGCGAATTGGATTGTAAAAAAACTTCGCGCCCGGTGTCGTCGCGGACACTTCATACGAAATCTTGAAACTGGCCGTCTCCGGCGCCAACAGCTCATAACGCGTGTATTCGTCGGCCTCGGTCTGGCCTATGGCCGCCGGGAAATACGGTCCATCTTTTGATGGCGGCGGCGCTTGAGCGCCTGCAGCCGCATGAATGCTTAGCGAAAAAGCAAACGCCAATGCAAGGCAAGTGATCGGTTTCATCCTCATGTCCCAAGTCCTCAGCAATTATTCTTCGACCGCAATGGCGCATCATGGCACGTCTCAGCAAAACCCCGGCTTACTTCTGTCCGGAGGTCCCGCTAAACTTCGCGCAGAACATACTAGCCAGAAAATCCCTTGGGAGGACGAACATGAGTCGATTTAAATTCGGTGCTTGCTTGGGCTTGGCTGTGGCGCTGGTCTTACCCGCGTACCTGGCTGCCGCACCAGGCGCATCGAACCCGCCGGATAAAAAATCAGACAGCGACTCGGAGAAGGCAGATGGCGGGAAGTTCCAGCCCTTCAAGCCCGAGTCAGTCAGCAGCACCGGCACGGTGACCATCGGCGGCCAAGCCATTTCCTACCAAGCCATCGCCGGCACGCTGGTCGTGCATCCAAGGGATTGGGACGATGTTCCGCGCGACCCCAAGGCCGACAAAGGCCCCGGAGCAGGGGATGATGGCGACGCCAAGAATCCGACTGCCGAAGCTTCGATGTTCTACGTCGCTTACTTCAAGACCGGCGGCGGCTCGCGGCCAGTGACCTTTGTCTACAACGGCGGCCCGGGTTCGGCGACCGTATGGCTGCACATGGGGGCTTTCGGGCCGCGCCGCATTGTCACCGCCACGGATGTACATACCCCGGCAGCTCCGTATTCTCTGACCAACAATGGCTCGAGCTTGCTTGATGCCACCGATCTTGTCTTTATCGACGCGCCAGGCACCGGTTTTAGCCGCATCGCCGGTAAGGACAAGGAGAAGGCGTTTTTCGGCGTCGATCAGGATGCGTATGCCTTCGCCGAGTTCATATCGCAGTTCCTGTCGAAATTCGGCCGTTGGAACTCCCCCAAGTATTTGTTCGGCGAGAGTTACGGAACGCCCCGTTCCGCGGTGCTCATCAATCAGCTTCAAACCGATCGCGCAATCGATTTCAACGGCGTGATACTGCTGTCGCAGATTCTCAATTTCGATCTGAGTCCGGATCGGCCAACCGGCAATCCCGGTATCGATCTTCCATACCAGACGGTTCTGCCCACCTATGCTGCAACCGCCTGGTATCACAAAAAACTGCCGGGTGAACGCAAGGATCTCGAATCTCTGCTGGCCGAAGTCGAGCAGTTCGCCATGGGGGACTATGGACGAGCCCTTGCGGCCGGATCTGATCTTGGCGCGGCGGATCGGCGTTCAGTTGCCGAAAAGCTTCACCAGTACACCGGCCTTTCGGTTGACTACATCTTGAAGGCGGACCTGCGCATCGACGGCGGAGAATTTCGTCAGAATTTGCAGGACGACGCTGGGCTGACGACCGGCCGGTTGGACACGCGTTTTTCCGGACCCGACATCGATCCCTTGAGCCAGCGTGCGGACTATGATCCGCAATCCACGGCGCTCGGATCGGCGTATGTCTCTGCATTCAACGATTATGCGCGCAAGGATTTGCGTTACGGTGAGGGCAAGAGCTTCAAACACAGCATTCAGACCTTCGGCACTTGGAATTTTCAGCACAGCCAGCCGGGTCAAAATCAGCGACCGGCCTCGGCGCGTCAGGGATCGAATGTCATGCCCGATCTCGCGAATGCCATGAAGATCAATCCGAACCTGAAGATTCAATTGAACGCCGGCTATTTCGATCTCGCCACGCCGTTTTATCAAGGTGTGTACGAGATGCATCACCTGCCGATTCCGGCGAATTTGCAGGCGAACATCGAATACAAGTTCTATGACTCAGGCCATATGGTCTATGCCAAGGATTCCTCGCTCAAGTTGCTGCACGACAATGTCGTTGGATTCATTCGCCGAACCAGCAATGTTGGCAATTGATAACGCTTGCAATTGATAAGGCGTCTCGCCGAAAGCATGTCGCGCAGCCGTTTTCGCTGCGCGACATGCCGCTCATGTCAGCCTGCCGGCGCGCCGTTCGTGAGATAGGTCGCGAGCCATTTCTGCACTTCTTCATAGAAGTGCCGGCTATCCTCCGGTTTGGTAATCCAATGCCAGGCGTCCGGCCACACCAAAAGGCGGCTTGGCACCTGCATTCTCTGCAGTGCGCTCCAATTCTCGAGCGTGTTATTGATGGGTACGCGGAAGTCGCGCTCCCCGATGCTCAACAACATCGGTGTTTTCCAATCGGCCGCATGAGTGATCGGGCTCTGGTCGCGCCAGACCGGATTTCCCTCCCAAGGTGGGCCGCCATTGGTCACTTCGCGGCCGTATATGCCGTCGCTGGTTCCCCACTGGCTCAAGAGATCGACTTCGCCGGCATGGCTCACAATGCATTTGTAGCGTGAGGTGGTGGCCTCGATCCAGTTGGCCAGATGGCCGCCGTAACTGGCGCCCGCGGCGCACAGCCGCGATCCATCGATGAATGAGTACCGCTTGATGGCCTCATCGACGGCCTGGTTGATTTCATCGCCGGGCGTTTTCAGCGGGTCGAGTTTAATGGCTTGTGCAAATTTCTCGCCGAAGCTGGTCGATCCTGTGTAGTCGGTCATCAATATCACATAGCCGGGTGCGGCCAGCAGGTGATAGTTCCAGCGAAGTCCGATCTGATCGGGATTATTGCTCGCCGCGCCGCCGTGAATCAGAATCAACGTGGGATATTTCTTGGCTGCGTCGAAAGCCGGCGGCAGCACAATCATGTTGTGGATATTGCGGCCCTTGGCGCTGGTAAAGTAGAAATGCTGCGGCGGCTGCCAATCGATTGCCGCTGCTGCCGCGGTGTTCACATGCGTGAGATTGACGTGAGAGCGGCGCGAAGCATCGATGCGCACAATCTCTGTCGGAGAGACCGAACTGCCGTAGCCGGCAATCAAAGTGGGCTTGGCGGACTTCTCGGCAATCTCCAGAGAAGTGTAGCCCCCCGTCGCCGGTTCGATCACCAGTTCCGGCTTGCCGCCTTGCGTCGCCACGCGATAGAGATTTTCCTTGCCGGCTTCCGGCACCAGCAGGTACGCAAACTTACCGTCAGCGCCCAACGCATAGCGCGCCGCCTCCCGGTCGAAGTCGTGCGTCACCGGCGAAGGCTGTCCGCCGGCGGGCCACACCACCTTGTTGAGCCGCGGCAGGTGATAGACCTCCGAGTCCTGCAGCTCGTACTTGAAAAAGAGCGACTTGCCATCGGGACTGAAGGCCGCTTCCTGATATTGGCCTGGAGCGGGGCTGATGACGGTGGGTTCGCCGCCATCGGCAGCCATGCGATAGAGGTGATAGCCCACGTGCGCGAAGGCCGCGTGCCATCGTTCCGTCGTTGCGGTAAACACGACTTCATGCCCGTCGGGGCTCCACAAGGGCGCGAGGGTGACGCTGCTCTCCGTTTCCGTACCGGAAAATCCAGAAGTGTGAGCCAAGGCCGTGGTCGAAAGGATGTCTTTCGGAGTCGACCCCGGCTCAATCGACTGCACCATGAGGGTGGGTTGGCGATCGTCCAGCCACTGGTTCCAATAGCGGATTGGAAAATGCTCATAGGTTCGCACGTTGTATTTGCGCGCCTTGCGCTCAGCCGCAATCTTTTTATTGGCTTCGTCATCCGCAGCATTGGGGTAAACCAGGGACTCGAATAGGATTGCCTTGCCGTCAGGCCGCCATTTCGGGCTCGAGGCGCCGGTGGATATATTGGTGAGCCGGCGCGCTTCGCCGCCCTCGGCGAGATTGAGGATGTAGATTTGCTCCGCATCGTCGGTTTCGCGCTTGGTGGTAAATGCGATGCTGCTGCTATCAGGGGACCATACGACATCCCCCTCGGGGGCTTTCGTATGGGTGATCCGTCGCGGGACTTTAAGCCCGTCGGTGGGCACCAGCCACAGATCGCTGACGCTCTTGTCAGTTTCGTAGGAAGGTTCAAGAACGGAGTACACCACCCACTTGCCGTCCGGACTCAACGCGGGAGTGCCCACGCGTTTCATCATCCAAAGCGCTTCGTGAGTTATGGGTTTCGATGACCCTGTCGATTGAGCCATCGTCTCGAACGGCGCGAAAAGGCACGCCACAATCACCGTCGCACAAAACTTACATTGAAAGCTCATCGGATCTCTGCTCACTGCGGCCAAGGGGGACCGTAGTTTAACGTCTAACGCTTAGCGGAGTTGCGCCAGCCAAAGATCTGCATCGGGCCACTCGGCTACACTTTTCGCGCAACGAAATCCGCTGTCCTCGTCTGCGCGACTCGGCAATTCGTAACGCCGGCTTGCGGCGCGCCTGAAGGCGGGGTTGGTTTCCAGCCAGGAACCTCCCTTGAGCACGCGTCGGCCTTCGACCTTGCTATCAACCCATTGCCACACGTTGCCGGAGAGACCTCTATAGCGTCCGCCAATGCCCTCCGCGGGCCCGTCACCGACTCGGGGAGCAGCATTGGCAGTGCCTACCGCGGGACCCATGTTCTCGCCCCATGGGAAGGTGTGCCGCTCGGGACCACGGGCGATGTATTCCCACTCGTTCTCATTGGGGAGGCGCTGACCCCTATACCGGCAATAGGCCACGGCATCCTGAAAGCTGACCGCGACAACCGCCGACTCATCCACGACCTCATGCTGCTTGAGGCCGTTGCGCCAGTTGCCGCCTGTCACGGACTGAATCTTGTTTCCGCCGACATAGGCGTAGGCGAAGCCTGCCGTCTCGGCCTCCGTCTTGTAGTGGGTCGCATCAACGAATTGGCGAAACGCCTGCACGCTGACCGGCACGGCGTCGAGTTCGAAGGGATCCAGAGCTGCAGTGCGGAGGGTTTCGTCGCTGAAGGTACTGAGCGCGCAATCGGATGAGTACTGGCGGCACATGTTTAAGGCCGCTTGAATCTGTTTCTGAGTGTTGCCGACCGTGACGTGCCGCGGGGTGCGAGCCACGAGCTGGCGAATCGTCGCCGGCGGATAGGAGCCCGAGGCATCGATGTCGCTCCCTTGAATTCCGATCGACTGCAACATCGCGGTTGCGCTCGCTCCAGTGATCGAACCTGCGGGCGTATCGGGGGCCTTGTTGGGGATATTGGCCGCTTGCCGTATGGGCTCGGCAGGCTTGTTGGTTCCGAACCACCCCGACACAAATGAGCCGAAGCTCGATGAAGACTTATTCGGATCGCCAGAGCTGGTGGATGCCGTCGCGCTTGGTGCCGGTGCGTTAGGCGTCGGTGCGGTGGATGCCACCGGCGCGATCTTGTTCGGGGCGGCGAAGTAAAAATCTCCCGTGAGCGATGAGGATTCCCAAGGAACCTGCTTTCCCGACGTGGCACTCATGACCCCGACTCGGACATGCTTGAAGACCTGTTCGACAGGTTCACGTAGATCTCGCATCGCCTGGCTCAGCGCTTGCGTATAGGGGCTGTTTCGACCGGAGCCGTCCGCCGCAACTGCGCCCGGAGCAGTCGAGTAGGCAATGAGGATTCCCGCCGGCGCGTCCATGGTGGCCAAGCCGTGATCCACGGAGCGCATGCTGCGCGTGAAGGGGTTGTTGCGACAGGCGTCAAGAATCACGATGTTGAGTCGATTTCGTGCATAGCGCATCTGCTCGATGACCCAATCGGCGCTCACGGCTTCGATTTCAACATCACCTTCCCGCTCGATTTGCGCGGTGGTCGGGATCAGGTAGTTGCGGCCGTTGAGCTGCACGCCGTGGCCGGCGTAGTAGAACAATCCCACCGCCGAGGGGCCGGCTTTCTCCAACCGCGAACCGAACTCTTGGATGGCACGCTTCATGGTGTTTTGGTCTGCGTTGCGGCGCGCAATGACCTCAAACCCAAGATTGTTCAATGTTTCGCCAATCATCTTGGCGTCATTGGCGGGATTGGGAAGCGGACCGCTGGAATAGTCACTGTTGCCGATGACCAGCGCGATTCTGGTCTCCGCCGATACCGCTGCCGCCGATCCTAGGACGGTCAATGCGAAAAAGACCAGACGAATGCATCCCATCGGGTAAGTATAGAGGGTTGAATCGGTCGAGGCGTGGGGCCGCAATGGGCGCAGCTTCACATAAGGGATCTTTCGTGAATCGCCGCTGGCGAAATGCCGGGTCTTGGTGGCATGATCACGCGCCACGGCAGCGCTAAACTTTGGTGCCGGGAGGGGCTTAGAATAAGGGGATTAAAACGATGAAAGGTAGCAACCTGCCTTTGCGCCTGGCCAGACGCGCCGTTACAGCGTCCTTCGCCCTCGTTGCGGTGCTCACCATTGTCCCATTCGGTGCGCACGCGGGCATTCTGCGTGATGTGATGGCCTCCGTCGGGCTCTCAAAGCCGGCACCTGCACCGGTTGGCCCTGACGGCGTGCCTGCCTTTCCGCGCCAGGGCTATGCGTGCTGCGACCTGCATTACAGTAAAGACTGGATAAACGACGGCAACTACGCGGAGTTGCCGATGATTCCAGCAGGCACACCGATTGAGGTTTTGAACTACGGCCGCCAGCGAGCGGCGGTAAAAGTGGATGGTAAACCCATGCGCTTGGGTCATGACTACGGCCGCGACCAGGAGTCGCTGGACGCCTGGGTCAATAAAATCGTCATCAAAGACGATCCACGCGCGCGCATTGCTTCCTATCACCCGTCCGTTCAAGAGGCGATTCGTCAGGGTAAGGTGATGATCGGCATGACCCGTGAGCAGGTCATCGTCGCAGTGGGTTATCCCCTCACCAGTGAAAACGTCTCCCTTGATGCGCCGCAGTGGCGGATGTGGAGATCATCGCATGGCGAGTACCAACTCAATTTCGCCCGGGATGGACATCTTTCGTCGGTGACCGGCGATGACAGCGTGACCAGTCTGATCGTCTATCAACCCGGGCGCTAATCGCCGCGGTCATTTCGCCTGGCCAATCAATAGCACATTGGCGAATCGTGTGCCCTCGCTCATGGGTGTGACCTGGACCTCGAACCCGCATTTGTGCAATAGCTCACGCCACTGTGCGGCACTTCGGCAGTGCGTAGCCACCGATGAGTGCCCGCGCAAAAGCATCACCACCTTGTCGACCCCCTGACTGTAGCGAAATCGCAAGCCGCCATCCGCATCGCCGACACGCAACAGCAGGAGCCCTCGCGCCGGCAGCGCGGCACGCACTCGCTGGAGCACCTGAAGCTGGTCATCCTTCCCCAGATAGTGCAGCACATCCAGGATCACCACGGCGTCCGTGGTGCCGAATTCAGAGCTGCGAATATCGCCCTGGGCTATTTCGCACGCAGGCCCAAGCGCAGCGCGCGCACGCTCCACATCGCGAACCATCAATTCGATGCCCCGAGTCGAATGCGGTGCCGGTGCCGGCGGCCAGCCTTGCGGCCAATTGCCGTTTTTGTAGCAGAGCAGGGCGGCTCGCAGCCAAGACGCCAGCAGTCCCTGACCGCAGCCGAGGTCCAGAATGTGTCCGCGCCCCAGCAGTAATCCGCGTTCCAGCATGGCGCGGAACACCGGGTCCCCGCTCAATTTGCCGCGCGCAAAATTATAGGCAAATAGTCCCGCGCTGCGATATGGCTCGCTGGCCCTGTCAATCAGCGATGGGTGCGCGTGTGTCAGTTTGCGGAACCGAGATCTCGGATTTCGACCCGACGATTGCTGGGGTCCTCGGGCCGATCAGGCACGAGCAATTTCTCCGACCCGTACCCCACTGTCGTCAAGCGGTTGGCATCCATACCCTTGGCCACCAAGAACCGTTTCACTGCTTCGGCCCTGCGCAAGGAGAGCTGCTTGTTGTACTGCGGGCTGCCTTTGGCATCCGTGTGGCCGGCGACCACGAATTTATCCTTTCCCAAGGCAGCGGACATGAGCGCCAACTCGAGCTGCTTCAGCTGTTCGGACGCCTGCGGCATTAGCGCACTGGAGTTGTGCTCGAAGGGAACATTCAGATTGACCGATTGTCCCGACTCGGCAGCCTGGCGCCGCGCCAGCCCGCGCGGCGTGAAACTGCGCGTCACGGGCGCTTGCAATGCCTGCTGAATCTGTTGATTCGACAGAACGGATTGTTGACCCTCATCCGACGGGCCCGCGGACCGCGCCGGCAGCACCCAAACAGCTGCAAGAACTCCGGTGCAAAATGCCGAGATGATGACGGATTTCATTTTATTTGCTCCAGGCCAGCGGAGCGCCTGGCTTCATTGTATTTGTCTTTCTCGACCGCAAGAGCACGCTCCAAGTCCCGCTTGGCCGATGCGGAAGGGCTGCCATGCACAGCCACCATCGCATCGAAATAGGCGGTACGCGCATGTTCCAGCGCGCCGGCCGAATCCACGGGGTCCGGTTCGATCTTGATGTCGTTCAAACTTGCGGACTTGGAAATGAGTCCGGTGGCTGCATTGCCGACCGCCGAGGCGACCAAGTTGCTATTGCTGCCGACGAGTTCCGCCAGTGCCACCTGCGCCTTCTTTTCAGACTCCGTCTCCGTGACAGCCACTTCGATGGTGACCGGCATGAACTCCAAAGGAGCGTGCGGCAAGTCCTGGTACTCCGCACGATGCGCGTCGAGTTCTGCTGACTGTGCCTGGTCTTGTACGGCAACGCGGGTCCGCTCCTGCTTCAGGCCGTCCACCAGATCGGGGCCGGCCTTGGCAATGCGTACATCCAATCCTGCCAGCAGGCGCTGGTTGCGGGTGAGTGCACGCTGCAGCGCCTCAATTTCGCCGGTGACCTGCTGATGTATTTTGGTCTTCTCGTCAAAATTGCGCCGCGCTTCGATTGAAAGGGGTGGCACGCGCAGCCAGGGTGCTGAATCTCGTCCCGAACCGTGCGACTGCGAGCCGGCCGTTACAGTGCCGAGATTCACCCACGCGCTCGACAAAACTTCCTGCTGATCCGTCGTGCTGGGATTGGAAATCTTCAGCGTGTATAGCGTGGTACGCGAGGCGCCCGGCTTTTCGGTCGTCAGCAAAGAATCGATCCGGTAACCGGCATCCTTCAGCCGGTAGGCCGTCCCGTCCGCCGAGAACTCGAAGCGTGCTTCGTAGACGGCACGGGCCTTGCCGTCGATACAAATGTTCGCCCGGCGCAGCTGGTTTTCGATCGAGTCATCGGCTCTCGATGTCTTCCACTCGCTTTTCGGCCGTCCGATGCTGTCTTTCGATAAGTCCTTGGGCGAGTAAGCTGCGGTGCAGTCGGCGGCATCGGATTTGAAATTCGCCGCCACGATCGTCATGCAGCCCAACCTGGCGTTAATTTCGAGCGCGGGGGCCGGTTCGAAGTCGGCCCGGTAAAGATTCATTTGCCGCGTGGCCGCGTAGCGTGTGTCCTTGCGGGCAACGCCGGCTTTATAGCGATTGGCAGACGCTTGTATTTCGTGATTGATGAACAGCTCAGCCAGTTTGCCCACCACGAGGCCCAGCAGCGGCAGAAATTTCGCCGACGCCTGATCCGATCCGTCCTTTGGTGGCGCCACCGGCAGAAAGTACGGCTCGTCCGCAATGATGCAGGCGTCGTTCACGTAGGCCCGCACGGCGACGCTGTCTTTATCCTTCGCTGCAAACGCCGTCTGCATTTGCAATAACGACAGACACGCAACGACTGTAAGCGAATCGACGAATCGCGTGCTCATTGGGATGTGACGCCTCTTGGCTGGGTCAGCGGCAGCAAACCGTCAAGGCGCGTCAGTATCAGCTGCCACTGCTGCTTTTGCGAGGGATCCGTCAGTGTGGAAATATTGGCAAGCACGCGCTCTCGCGCCAGTTCTCCAAATCGCTTCAGCATCACTCCGGCTTCCAGCATATCCTCGCCTTTGCACGCCTCGGCGTTGAACCACCACACCGCGAGGCTGCCGCCGGCCTTCCGATTGCTCATCCCGCAACGCTGCGGGGGAGGGTCGCCGCGCCAAAGCAGCCGAAAAATATCGTAAATGGCGCCTGCGTTGGCGGCGAAATAAGAATGCCCCAAGGCATCGGCCGGCACGGCGGACATGTCGATGGAATCGAGGCCGGCTAGTTTGACGATCACGTCTCCCGCGGTTCCGGCGCGCGGCGCGCCATGGAAAAATTGTGAGCTGCGCAGCGCGTAATCATTGTCGGATGCGTACAACGTCACTCGCTCCGCCGCTGCCGCCAACGATTGGATGGCGTCCGAAAAATAATCTCTATCCACGTCCGGCGCTGTAAACACGATCTGCCCGAAAATGTGCTGCCGATTTTCGGGCGCCCGTTTGGCGAGGTAGGTCTGCAGTGCCTCTATCAAAGCGCGATTCCCCATGCTGTGGGCAATCAAGTGGATTCTCAGTGCGCCCGATTGCGCGACGACCGTCTCGAGAAAATCGGCCATTCTTCGGCCGCTGATGCCAACCGCTGCCTCGTCAATGGCATATGCAGTCGTGCTGCCTTGGGAGGGCCAACTGTACATCATGGGCGTGCCGTCAAAGTCCAGGTCATAGGCCATTTGCGCCGTACGGCGCGCAGCGTCTTCGAAAGTGGTGTTGAACCCATGAACGAAGATGAACACATCCTTGGAGCGCGAATCGTTGACTTGCCGATGCAGCGCGCCGACAAATTCCTCCCTTGCCAGCGGCGCGACCTTGTCGAGCAGCACGTACTGGGCACGCATGGCTGCTTGATCTGCCGCGAAGGTGTATTCGACCCAGCGCGGCTGCGTTTCGAGCTGCGCTTCCTGATGAATTCTCGGAATGGTGACATCGAGGTATCCGCACTGCAGCTCGCCCCGCGCCTTACCGTAATAGGCGGCGGGTTTTAAGTCTCCTGTCGGCGCCCGATTGGTGCCATAGAACACCCGAACTGTCGCGAAGCCCTGGTTGTTCTGCGTGTACCGACGATTCAGGGAACCGCGGTCAACGAGCGCGGCGGCCTGAATTTGCACATCGATGCGCGCGACGGCCGCGGTGTCATTCGTGATTTGGTAAAGGCCGCGCAGTTTACCCAGGCTTGCCAGTACGGTTTCGTGGCGCCCGCCGTAGGCTGCCCGCTCGATGCTTACCACGCGCATCAGCAACTGTTCGGCTTCCGCATAGCGATGATCCTTGGCGCTTAGGTTCGCCAATGCAGTCAAGGTCGGGACCAGGTCTGGGTGATCGGGTCCCAACCTCGCCTCCTGAAGCTTCAACGCCCGGCTGTAGTATCCGCCGGCTTGTTCGTCATGGCTGACTTGGGCCGCGTAATCTCCCATGCTGAGCAGCAGTTCGACGAGTACTTGATTGTCCCCATCGGCCTCGGTCAGCCTGACGGCTTCTTGGCCGTAATCCAGCGCCTGGGGTGTCTTATGGGCAGCCTTGGCCCTTTCAAAATTTTGGTACGCCCGCAACTGGTCGTTTGATTGCGCGAAGGCCATGCCGGGCGCGAGTGCCAGCGCCGCAACGCACAGCATGGCGGTGGTCTGCATTTCGCAACCCGCTCCTTAAGTTACCTAAGGCTTGAGTTGCGTGCGGATTTCGCCGCCCTTGTGTTCGGCGCTGTGTACATTGACGTACAGATTTCCGTCTTTGAAGCTCTTGTACTGATCGTCCGTCAGCTTGGCGCCTTCCGGCACGGACCAAGTGTTCTCTGCCGTCTTGTTCAGCGGGATGATGGGCGGACCGTTCTTTCCCGGCTCGGCGAGATGGATGTGGGCCATCGTAGCTTCGATCCCGGTTGTTTTGATGCTGCCGCTGACCGATTTGTCATTTTTGATGACGATGGTTCCCACGCCGGCAGCAACGGACGTCACCGCGGGTACTTCTTGGTCGCCCGTCAATTTGACCGCAATATCGGCGGCATGCGCCGTCGATAGACCGCCGACGGCAAAAACCGCCGCGAGGGCTATTGGGGCGAATCGAAAAGTTGGTGTCAATTTCACTGTGGTCTCCCCATGATTATACGGACCCGCCCGATCTTACTCTCTCAGGCCAACGGAAGATGATGCGGCCGCACCAGCATGTGCCAATCTTGATGTTCCTCGAGGATCAATTCGATTGCAGCCTGGATCGAGTCCTTGATCGGCGACGCCTGAGGCGAAACACCGTGATGCCCCAATGTCCCGCGCAAGTCACCGATGGCGCGTTGCAATTCCACCGCCAGGCGTTCCGAGGTCGTACCCAGTCGATAGGACTCGGACTGCGCCAGCGCGCCATGCAGCGAAGCCCCGAGCGCCGGGAAAAATGTCGTTATCACCGACAGCCAAACGGTATGCACCACGAGATGCAACAGTGCTCCCAGAGCCGTAAGGCCAAACAGTCCAATGTTCACGGCATGCACACGATGCAACAGGGCGTGCTGCCTGGCGGCAACTCGGTGATGATAGTGCGTCTGTGCCTCGAGAACGCTCACCGTCCAAAGCGCATACATCGAGATGAACGCCGGCTCGGACCAGGCTCCATCGAGTAGCGCGCGCGCCAAGGGCTCGTTCTTCGCGCATATCGCTTCTAGATCATCACCGCTTCGCAGGTGATTGCCTGG
Organism: Pseudomonadota bacterium; assembly: GCA_030775865.1. Taxonomy (GTDB): domain Bacteria; phylum Pseudomonadota; class Gammaproteobacteria; order Steroidobacterales; family Steroidobacteraceae; genus Bog-1198. Next base: position 15,622 of record JALYIH010000153.1, read on the forward strand.
ATCGAATACGCGCACGTACCAGTTTGCGGATGCTTCTGGCTGCGTGAAGTCGAGCAGCGGCGCGACCAGCGGCAAGTACCAAATCAATTCGGCGGTGGTCCGGGCGCGCAACCACTGTCCTTGCCAATCTCGCCGATGACCCAACCAATAAATCGTGCTGACCGTGCCGATGATGAGTACCTCGGCGACGGCCCACAGGCCCACGACCGGATGTTCCAGGTGACGGCGATCGTCCCAACCGAGCGCGAGCGGCAACACGGCGAACAGCACCGCCAGCGCACTCAACAAATAAATTGCCCAGAAGCCACTGCGATAGCGGTGTCCATAATGCAGGGCACGCGCATCAAACATAAGGTGGGCGGCAGCGAGAGCCTCAATGAGCGGCAACAACCGCTGCGGCGGACTGGCGGGCTGCGGCGGCGACGGAATCTTCAATCGAGTCCCGATCAGCAGCACTCGTTGAATCAACTGGTGGAGCGCCATACTCACGCTACCTTGAGAATTTCATAAGTAGTCGCGAAGATGTCTTGGGCGACGATGCCGAGACTGCCATCCCCATAGTCCACCAGCCAGTCTTCGGCATGGCCGCTCAGCGCCGATACCCCGTCGGCGAGGTGCACCTCGAAGGGCTCGAGCAGCTGCAGCGCCAGAATGTGGTAAGGCAGACTCATGTAGTGCCCGGACTGGCCCGCGACGGTTGGCGATATGGGCCGGTATTTGTTGGCGAATTTGGCGTGCGATACCCGCCAATGGTGACCGCCGTTACCCGTCAAGATCGCGTCCCCCGGATGCGCCTGAACTGCACCCTCGGGTGTTCGCACAATGCAAGGGACGTCTGTGAAGCGAACCTCTACCTCGCGCTCGAGTTTTCGTGCCTCGACACGCCGCGGATGGCCGGAAACCTCGGCGGAAAATCCGCTCTTTCCGCTGCAGCGAAATATCAACGCATTCCATCCTTTGTTGTTCTGTTGGCCGCTGGAATCATACACAACGCTCAGGCTCGCGGTTGGAATCGAATTGTGCCGCTGCGGCCCGTGTACAATAGAACGTAAATCGGCCATGGGATAGGGATGATGGCCTGCTCAAAGAATGCCGCGCCGCGCCGTCTTTCGGCACTGTTGCTGTGCCTATTGGTCTGCGGCTCCGCCGCGGCGCGAAATGTGGCGTTGCTAGTGGCCGTCGGTCAGTTTCGCGACCCATCGCTGAAATCCTTTGAGCTCAAGGGACCTGCCATCGACATCGATTCGGTGCAGCAGACCCTGACAGGGCAGTGGGGATTTGCGCCGGCCGACGTGCTGGCCTTGCGCGATCAAGAGGCCACGCATGATCGCATCCTCAAGGAAATTGCAGGCCTCGAGCAGCGCAGCTCGAAAGGCGATACGGTACTGATCTATTTCAGCGGACATGGCACCAGCGCCAACGCCGACGGCAACAGTTTCGACTTGCCCTATGCGACCGGCGCCTGGGTGCCCTACGATCTTGATTACAGCTCATTGCCGGCGGCGAAGCGCACGTTGGTCGTAGGGAGGCGCGACCTCGTGCCTCGGCTGAAACGTCTCGACGAGGGCGGCCGCTGGGTTGTTGTGGTATCGGATAGTTGTTATTCGGGCCAGGTGGTTCGGTCATTTGGGCAGAAATTCAGTCATACGCGTTTCCTGCCGATGAACCCGCGTGATTTGGGCGTGGCGCATGTAACCGCCCCCATCAGCGCGCGGCCGCAACCGCCACCCTATCCATACCAGCATGTGGTGTTGCTCTCGGGTGCCAGCGACAGTGAGACGGGCGCGGACATCTCGACCCCGCAGGCGCTGCAACAGGCACCCACTTTCGATGGGAAGTATCACGGTGCCTTTTCGGATGCGTTCCTGCGGTTACTCAAAGGGCAATTGCTCCCGGGCGCATTCAACTACGCACAGGCGCGCGAGGCGATGAATTCGTTTCTCGAACACCGCAACTTTCCGCAGCATCCCCAGTTGTTGCCTGCCATCGCCGAAGATCCGCAGGACGTCGGCTCGAACGCATTTCTCGGCATGAATTCCATTGCGCCGCCGAGCTTGGAGACAGACACCATTGCGCCCAGTCCTTCGCGAAACGTACTCCAAGTCCGGCTGGAAAATGTTTCCGCGCCGCTGCGAGCCAAAATTGCAGCCATCGCCGGGGTTTCCATCGTCCAGTCAGGCGGGGACTTGACGTTGCGCCAAACCGGCGAGGAAGTGCAGCTTATGGGGCCGGCGGGCGATCCGGTCGTGACAACCGCCGCAAGCGATCCGAATGTCATCAAGCGCATTGCCGCGCAAGCGTGGCTCAACCGGACCTTGCCGGGGGGCACCGACAAGCTCGGCTTGCGCGCCGATACTGATCCGGGCAGCCGCGGCAATACCTACGTGCACTGCGAATCCTTCGTCTTCGAAGTGCGCTTGCAAAAGCCGGCGTTCGTCATGCTGATGGATCTCGACAGTCAGGGCGACTTGACCGTGCTGTATCCGGCCGGCCCTTTGGAGCGGCGCTTGGTCCCCAGCGGAGTCGCCACCGCGATTCCGGGCGCAGATCCGAAGGACCATATTGTGGTGACGCCGCCCTTCGGCACCGATCTCGTCACGGTCATGGCATTCGAAAAACAGCCGGCCTTCTTCGTTGATTTGACCGGCGCCCAGCGCTTCGCCACAGACGCGAATCGGGCGGACGCGCTTGCGAAAGGACTCGCGAGCGCCGCCGGCGCAATCAGCGTGCGGCAAATTACCGTGAATACCTATCCCGGCAAGATGAATGAGTCCTGCACGCCTTGAGGGACCATGGGCATAACCGACTGGCTGCTTAAGCCGCTTGGTTGGCTGTTCGCGCGGCATCCCACCTGGCGAGATGCCTTCGGCCGCCTGCTGCTATGGGTCGGGCAGCGTTATTACTGGGCGCTCGCGATCCTGTTCGCTTTGATCGGCGGCTGGAGTCTGTGGGGGCACCCATTCGACAATCAGCTGGCTCACGATAGCTTCGATTTGTTGATGCGCCAGCGCCCAATTGCTTATCCGGCGGATTCCGATGTGCTGGTCTTGGACATCGACGAGGCTAGTCTGGCGGCGATGCGCTCGCAATATGGTCGTTGGCCCTGGCCACGGGAGGTTCTGGGGCGAGTGGCTGCCAAATTGGAGGCCGGCGGCGTTCGAGCCGTCATATTCGATATCTTGTTTTCGGACGAGGACGTCGCCAACCCGGCCAGTGAGGCGGTCTTCGATAAGTACGTCACCTCCAGCACCAAGTCCTTTTTCCCTGCGGTGAGGCTCAATCCCGCGGATGATCGTGCCAGTCAGATTACTTTGTCGATGCTCAATTTCGCACAGCCTGATCATCCGCATGCCGCAGGCCAAATCAACGGCCATCGCACGATCGCCTTGATGACCCCTTATTTCAAAAGCATTTACGACAGCGCTCGGGTCGGTACCAATAACATCTATCCCGACGCGGACAATGTGGTGCGCTGGTATGACAGCTTCGAGACCGTGGCGGGATATCGCATTCCGTCACTGCCGTACCGTGTGGCGCAAGTTTTAGGATGGCCGCTGCCGCAGCGAGCGCACAACCTCATCAATTGGCCAAAGGGCATTGCGCCTTACTCCACGATGGGATTTGCCCGAGTACTCGAGGCGGCGCGCAGCAATGATGATGCTTTTTTCGCGCGGCTGTCAGGCAAGATTGTGGTGATTGGCTCGACCGCGCCTGATCTCAACGACATCAAGGCAACCCCGATGGATTCTCGTTACCCAGGGATCAATGTGCTTGCGACCGTTGTCGATAACACCAAGAACAACCGCTTCCTGCAGCCCTTGAGCCCGGGTTGGATTTGGGGCTTGGAGCTTTTGATGCTGGCGGCATCCGCACTATTGTTCACACGGACCAATCAAGCGCTTGCGGTTGCGAAGTACTTTTTTATCGTGCCGGGAGTGCTGCTGGCGATTTCGCTGTTATCGGTCAGCGTCAGCGACTTGCTGGTCGACTTGAGCGTGCCCGCCGCGGTGGTGCTGGGATATTTCACTTTCGCCAAGCTTTTCGATACGAATGTGCGCGGCTTCATCGCGGGCACGGGACCTTTCGCCGCTACCGCGCAGGAAGAAGCCGCAGGAAAACTGCAGATTGGGTGCCTTCCCGCGTCGGTAAGCCGCACGCAGGCGCTCGGTTTGCTGACGCAGCGTGGATCTCCAGTCAAGCTATGGGAGCCCGAAGCCGCAGGTCTTGGCAAAATTTGGGCGGCTCAAGGCTGGGTGCTCTGGCGCTGGTCGCAGCCATCGGACGCCACACCCGCCGTCGACCTTGATATAGAGTGGCTGGACGTGCCACCGTTCGATGCGCAGGACACGTCCTTTCCCCTGGCGGCCGCGATAGCCGCGGCCACGGCCGCGAACGCAACGTGGGAGAAACCATGAGTAGTCCTCGATGGGATGCACTGATTCGAACGACGCTGTTCATCGCCGTGTCGAGCGCCGCATTCGCGCAGCAGCAAGCGGCTCCCGCGCAAGCCGCTTCCGGACAAGCGCAGCAGCAAGCGGCTGCTTCGCATGTGCAGCAATCGCCGTTGTCGCGGTTGCGCAGCGGCCGAGAGGCCGGGAACAACAATCAGATTCTCACCACCGGCATTCGCACCGTCCAGCCGGATGCAAATTACGCGCTGCAACTTCCCTCGAATCACGCCTTGATTATCACGGTGTCTGAATATCAAAAGAGTCCGCTCCCAGGCGTATTGACGGACCGCAAGCTCGGCATTGAGCTGGCGCAACGCCTTGGGGTGCCCCCGCAGAACATCGTCGAGCTCTCAGAGCAGCAAGTGACACGTGAGGGCCTCAAGCAAGCCTTTGCCAGCATGAACCAAGTCATGATGCCCGGCGACAAGCTTTACGTTTACTTTTCCGGCCATGGCGCGAGGTTCTTCAGTAAAGCCACCGGCCAATGCACGGAGAGCCTGGTGATGCAGGACATGCATGTGGTGACCAATACTGAATTCGCGAACATGATCAAGCCTTTGAGCGCCAAGGCCGATAAGACCATCGTCATGCTCGATTCCTGCCATTCGGGCGGAGTGGCTCAGGCGGCAGGCTCACGATCTCTGGCTGCGCAGTATCGTCCGAAGTTCAGTCCCGAAGCGTCGAGCCCACAGTGCGCGCTGGCCGTGAATCTCGGCAGCTTTTCTCAAGCGCGCGGTGTGGATTTTCATACCACCGACCACAACATGGTGATCCTTGCGGCCGCCCGGAACAACGAAGTGGCGTGGGACACCTCCAAGGGCGGCGCCATGACCTACAATTTCGAGCGATGCCTCGCGGGCGGAGCCGACGATACGGATCATAGCGGCGCGCTTTCGATGCAGGAACTGACCGCCTGTGTTCAAGCGCGGCTGGACAAAACCCAGGAAGAATCCGCAAGGCAGCACGCCACACTGGCCGGCAATGCCGCCCTGGTGCCCGCATTTAGCGGCTCGCCGTCGAGCGCGCCATCGGTTCCGGACGGCAATACGGCGTCCCCGACCAGTAATGCGGCTCCCGTGACCGCGCCCGCGGCGGCTCCCGCGCCCGGCGCTCCGGCGCCGACGGCGATCGACACCCTGGCGACCTTGAACGACATCTACAGTCAACGGGACGATCGCTGGGAGGTACTCACAACCCTCGCATCGCCGACGTTGAAGATTGGCAGCAACCTCTCGATGTCGATTCGCTCGCAGCGCGATGGCTTCGTGTACCTATTCTATCGAGGCACCCAAGCCGACAGCTTTTATCTGCTGTTTCCAAACAGCCTCGATTCAGCGAACGCAATCAAGGCGAACAAAGACCTGCCATTGCCGCGGCAGGATTGGAGCGTGACGGCGCTTGGGCCAAAGGGGACCGATCACTTGATGGTGATGGTGACCGACACGCCGAGAGACTTCTCTGCGCTGGCCCTGCCGGCAGACTACGTGAGCAAATCCGGGCCATTTGAGAAGATTCAGCCCACCTCGCAGGCGGTTGCGCGCATCGGTCAGATCGCAACCTTGTCCGTCGCCGTGGCCAAAAAGGAATGCCGACTCGTTGACGCCGATCGCGACCTTGGCGTGGCGCGCCGCTGTTCGAACGTCTTTGGAGCCAGCCTCGTAACGGTGCAGGAAACCGACTGAATTCAGTCCTTGCTGATCTCGATTGACCAGTCCGGGCCGGATTCTATTTTGTGAAGCGCGGCATAACTCTGGTCTACCACGGCAACGAAAACCGTACCCTCGGGCCAAAATTGTTCGGTTTGGTAAAGACGGTGCGCGCCGTCGAAAATGCTCGGATTCTCATGACTCATGTCTGATATCAGCAAATCCTGGGACACGCCGTACGCGACGCCTTTCATCGCCGAGACCGCCCCGTCCTGAGTACCAAAGTCGGTCAACAGCACCAGCGGTGCTCGTGCCTGCGCGAGCGCAGAAAAGAATACGAACAACAGCGGCAAGATCCACGTCGACCGCGGGTTTACGCGGCAGACGGGACCGGCGGAATTCACTTTTTCTGTTCTTCCAAAGGATAGGTGCGTGCCGGCTCCGCAGTCGGCGCCGTGTTTGAGGGCTGTCCGGCAGTCGCGGGCACATCCGCCTGCGGTACGGGCGAGGCCCGTACTGACGTTCCCGTCGCCTGGGCCAGGCGCTCGAGGAAACGTTGTGCAGTGGCGGGAGGCGTGGGCGCTTGTCCTGAAAAGATCTCCGAGGCGGAGACGCCGGGCTTGTGATACAGGGCCGCATTGGCCGAGCGGTCAATGGAAATGACGCTGCCGTCCAAGGCAATGCCGCCAAATAATCCTCGCGTGCGCGCGTAGGAATAAATCTCCGCATTGAAGCTCATGTCGGTAGCAGCGGAGCCTTGCCGCCCCACAGGCCCGGTCGCCACCGAAGCGTCAGCACCCAACGTGAGCTTGCCGCCGGCAATGCCTTCGATGCCCGTCTTGGTGGTGAAGACCAATATGATGTCGGAGGATTGCGCGCCGGCTTGGAATCCCCAACTGCCTCCGGTCAGTGAAACGAAAACCGGATTGCTCCAAGGGCTCGTCAATTTGTCCCGCACCGAGAGCACTCCGTTGCCGTGCCGGCCGCCGAAGATAAACGCGACCTTGGTGACGTCGGGTATCACGGCAATTCCATAAGCATGCTGCAGCAAGGTATCCGGCAAGCGCACGTCAGGCATGGCCCTGACCTCTTCAAGCACCTCGGTGGCGGTGAGCAAGCGGCCCTCTTCGCGCGCACCCGCTTGCGCAATATTTACAATTGCCGCTGCGAATATCGCCGCCGCGAGCGCGGCAATCGGTTTGTTTCTGTTTGGCATCGAGGAGCCCTCCAATAGTGCGGATAGTTTACCGCAAGACGGAGGTGTCCTTCAGTCGGATGAAAGAATCTTCACCGCTTCGGCTTCGCGATGATGCGCGCGGTAGTATTCGACAAGCCGCGAGGTAGCGAGTCTTACCTCGGGGTGTCGCGACCCCAGGCTCTTCAAGAGTTGTGATTGAGCCGCAACGAGCATGGGTTCACCCTCGGCCGCCTGATTTTCCAGTATCAACAGCCAGCCCAGGCTCGCTTGGGCACGGGCAGCCCGCCAATTGCCCGGACCTGCCAAACTCATATCAAGATCCAATGCAGCGCGAAGTTCGATTTCAGCGGTTGCGAGTTCTCCGCGGCGCAAGAGCACTTCGCCGATCAGGTGTCGCGTCGCGGCTACATATAAATGGCGCGCCGGCAGCGACTGCGCGTAAATCACGAGCGCGCGGCGCGCGTGGCTTTCGGCGGCGGTTAAATTATTGCTCGCGAGATAGAGGTTGGCGAGCGCGTCCAAATAGTAGCCAACTTGGTAGTGAGCGGGCCCGAGACGCACGGCGACGATTCTCAGTGCGTCCCCGGTCAAGGCCACGGCGCGTTCCGAGTTGCCTTCGCGTTGGTAAATGGTGGCCAAATTGGCCTGTATGCCCGCCACCCGCTGATTGTCCACCCCGAAGTCACCACGCTCGATTTGCAGTGCCTCATTGAGCGTCTGTTCGGCCTCCGCGTATTTTCCGCGCTCCGTCAATATATAACCCAGTCCTTCCAGCGACGATGCATAGTCCGGATAGTTGTGGCTGACGGTGGAACGCAGCAGATTGAGTCCTTCGCGCTGGTACTGCTCAGCGTTCACGAAATCGCCTGACCACATTGCGGGCGACGCGAGCGAGCTTAAGGTCGAGGCAATTGCCAAATGCTGATCGCCGGGAACGCTGCGGTATATGCCCAAGGCTTGGGAGAACAGTTGGCTGGCGCGTTCGGGATCGCTTTTCGCATTGAGCAAGAAGTGCCCGTACTGATACAGAATGTCGGCGGTTTCGGCCGACGTCGGCGCATCGCCCACCTGAGAGAGGGAGAGCGCCTGTTGTATGTTCGTTTCCGCACTGACGAAACGCCCGGCATCGGTTTGCGCCTGAGCCAAATTGGCCAGTGCGGCGGCGAGCTTGCGATTGTCGACAGGGCGCGCCTCGCGGCGAATGCTCACGGCCTGATCCAAGAGCGGAATGGCGGTCTCGCTCGCTCCTTGCCGCCGGTCGGCGAGTCCGATGCTCTCGAGAAGCTGCGCCCGGACCTCGGGCTGCAAAGCTGAGTTGGCCTTGATTTTCTCAGCGCCTTGAGCGAGCAAGTCCTTGGCGGTGTCTTCCTTGCCTTGCGCCTTGAACGGATCCGCGCGCGAGAATACGTCGACCATGAAAGCCGACACTTCCTGCGCCCGGTCGCGCTCCTGGGCCGTTGCGTCGCGAGCCAATCCAAGACGGTGATTCTGCCAGAGCGTCACACCGGCGATGACCACCAGGCCTAAGAACAAGGACGCTGTCGCCACGACCGGGAGCAGGTTGCGCCGCAGGAACTTGGCGGTGTTGTAGCGCCAATCGCCCTGGCGCGCTCGTACCGGTTGGCCTGCAAGATGCCTGCGCAGATCTTCGGCGAGCGCTTCGACGGATGTGTAGCGCCGATCCGGTTCCTTGCGCATGGCCATGGCGACGATGGCGTCCAGATCCCCGCTCAAGCGGGTGCGCAGACGTTGCGGTGACAGCCCGCGCCGATCCGAGATGCGGCTGCGATCAATGTCGTTCTCGCCCTTTAGCTTGGCGACCACCATTTGACTCGGTCGTGTCGGGTCATCCATGCAGATGGCGCGCTCGAGCTGCAGCTGGCTGAAGCTCAACAAGCGATACGGCGAACGGCCCGTCAAGAGCAAATAGAGGAGCACGCCCAGGGAGTAGGTGTCCGTCGCGGTGGTGATGGGGCGGCCAAGCACTTGTTCCGGCGCCGCATTCTCAGGCGTGAGAATGCGCTCCTGCAGGCGTGTCACCGGCAGCGTGTGGGAAAGACTTTCCGGTGCCAGCAGTTTCGCGATGCCGAAATCCAGCAGCTTGGGCGCACCTTCCGCCGTGACGAAGATATTCGACGCCTTGATGTCCCGATGGACAATCAAATTGCGGTGCGCATAGTGCACCGCTCCGCAGACCGCGATGAACAGCTCGATGCGTTCGCGAATGAACAGGGTCCGGCTGTCACAGTAGACATCGATGGACTCACCATCGACGAATTCCATCACGAGGTAAGGCGTGCCGTCTTCGAGGTCGCCGCTGTCGATCAAGCGTGCTATCGCTGGATTATCCAGCGTCGCGAGGATGTGACGTTCGCTGTGCAGGCGGCTGCGCAACCGAGGATGCACTGACGCATGCTGCAAGACCTTGATCGCTACGGTCTGATGATATTGCGCATCATCACGCTCGCCACGGTAAACCGTGCTCATGCCGCCATAACCCAAGATCGACACCACGCGATAGGGGCCGACGCGAGTTCCAATCAAGCGGTCCCGATGATCGTCCAGCAGCGATTCGGCCGCGGCGCCGATGGCGTTGAGGAGGGGATCTTCGGCAGCCGCATCCAATGTCAGCAGCGACTGCACAGACATCCGCAAGTCGGAATCATCGCCGCACGCCTTGTCCAGATGCGCGCTGCGCGCTGCGCCGTTCATGTCCGCCAATTCCTCGAACAGAGACTGAATCTGCTGCCAGCGTACGCGCGGGATCATGATCCGGTGCCGCCAATTTCGCTGAGCAGCCAAGCCTTTGCGAGGCGTATGTCGCGGTGCACAGTGGCTGTCGAGGCGCCCACGGCCGCGGCGATCTCGTCGTATGTCATTCCGCCGAAATAATGCAGTTCGATGACTTGCGCCAGCCTCGGTTCGAGCTGCAGCAGACTCTCCAGCGCCTCATCAAGCGCGACGACATCGACCTCGATCGACGGCGATACCGGGCCCGATTCCTCAGCCACCGGATCGCGAATGCCGGCATTGCGCTTGAGGCGTGCGCGCGACTTCGCGTGATCCACCAGCACACGGCGCATCAGCCGCGCGGCTAACGCGAAAAAGTGTCCGCGGTCTTGCAGATCGACATTCGCCTGAACTAAGCGCAGAAACGCTTCATGCACGACCGCGGTGGCTTGCAAGGTATGGCTGCCGCGTTCCGCGCGCATGTAGCTGCGCGCCAAGCGGCGCAGTTCGTCGTAGACCAGTGGGGTCAATCGATCCAGTGCCTGAGGCTGGCCGGAGCGCCATTCAGTGAGCAGCTGCGTGAAATTTGCTGGGACCTGCATCGTCATTCACTCACAACCGCGCCAGGGCCTTGGATCCCGCCATCGCGTGAGGCTTTCCCCTAAGCACACATTGTTTGGCAACGTGAGGGGAATCACGACCGATTGTCGCTTAAGTAAACAAGACCACGCGCGTGGCTTCTGCAACCAGTGTCCTTGGCAGTTTTTCAATCGGGAGCAATCATTATGAAGGTAAGTCTAATCGCTTTGGTCGCGGGCTGTGCGGTCGCAAGTTCCGCTTTTGCGGCTTCGGACATGCCGCCGGTCCTGCCGCCCCACGCAGCGGTGTTGGATATGCCGCCGGTCCTGCCGCCGCATGCCAGAGCGCTGGATATGCCACCGGTCCTGCCGCCGCACAGCGCCTAAATTTGAGGTAACAACCTATGCATCGTCGAAGTTTTGCGGTTGCTGCTGCGGCTGCCTTCGCCATCTGTGCTGCATTTGCGGCACAACCCACCTCGCTTCGCGCGGATTGGGGCCAGGGGCGCATAGAACAGAGGTCGCCCTGGATTCCAGGATCGGCCAGCCCGATGTCAGCGCACGAGCCGTATCAACCGCTGCTAGCGCCACCGCGCTAGGCTTTAGGATCGACTCAAGGGAGAGGCTCCGCTGTGACGGAGCCTCGTCCCTCGGCGTGCGCTAAACTTGCGCGCACCGATGGGTAAGCCCCTTGTCTAGAGTAGTTGTCATTGCGCACCGCGGTGCGAGCGGCGAGCGGCCCGAACACACGATCGAGTCTTATCGCCTGGCAATCGAGGAGGGCGCGGATTACATCGAGCCTGATTTGGTGATGACTCGCGATGGCGTGCTCATCGCGCGGCACGAGAATGAAATCGGCGGCACGACTGACGTGGCGCAGCACTCGGAGTTTGCCTCGCGGCGCCGCACACAGATCATCGATGGTGAATCCATGACCGGGTGGTTTACCGAAGATTTTTCATTGTCCGAGATCAAAAGCCTGCGCGCCCGCGAGCGGTTGGGGGATTTGAGGCCGCAAAACCGCGAGTACGACGCTCAATTCAGCGTGCCCACCTTCGATGAGATCATGGAGTTGGTCATCGGCGCAAACCGCCGCGCACGCAAAAATCGACCGGTGGGCGTTTATCCGGAAACCAAGCATCCCGCTCATTTTTCGGGAATCGGCCTGCCGCTGGAATTGGCTCTGTTGGATACGCTGAAGCGCTACGGTTATGCCGGCGCCGGTTCCCCCGTGTTCATCCAATCCTTCGATCCACGCAATTTACGCCAGCTGCGCGAGATGACGAAGTTGCCGCTGGTGCAGTTGTTGGAGCACGAACTCGGGAACCTGGGCGAGATCGCAACATATGCCGACGCCATCGGTATCGCCAAGGTGCTGGCCACTCCCGAAGCCATCGCTGCAGCGCACGCCCTGAATCTGCGCGTGCACGTTTGGACGTTTCGCGCTGAAAACGAGTTTTTGCCGGATGACCTTAAAACAGGCACGGCGCCCGCCGCCCACGGGAATCTGGAAGCTGAAATTCGCCGCTATCTGAATCGCGGCATGGATGGATTCTTCGTCGATTTCCCCGCCCTTGGCGTGCGGGTCAGAGATGCTTACATTTCCGCGGTCCAGCCGCTGCACCAGCCGCTGACCGAGACGGCTTTGCCCGGGAACAAATTGCAGGGACGGTAGTGGCTGCCCGTGGTGCCCTGCAGCAGCAGGCAGTTTTCGCAGTTTGAGCCCTTGATATACGTAGGGTATTTCTTGAGGTCGACCTGACTTACATTCTCCAGGTAACCCACGGCCATAGCTGCCGGGTCTTTCACGTCCAGATGCGGCAGCTCGGCGGCCTGCGACCGCCGGAGCGGCAGCGCCGCCGTTACCACCGCCGCCAGGCTTAAGTTTTTCACCAGCGACCGGCGCGTGACAGCCGTCCTTAAGGGTGTGGGTCGGCTCATGCGCATCCTTCCTGTTATCCTGATCGTTTTGGGATTCTCAGTGCCAAGCATATCGTTATTGCTGAAAGTCGCGCGACTGGTATTTTTCGCGGCGCTCATCTTCACTTTTTACAGCGCGGTGATTCCCCCATCACATGCGTTGCACCTGACGCCCTGGGACAAGGCGACGCATTTCATTGCCTTCTACGTCCTCACCGGACTCGCGGTCGCCGCATTTCCCAAGCAAAACCCGGTCATTCTTGGCGCATGGCTCTCGGCATTCGGGGGTTTGATCGAAGTGGTGCAGGGTCTGCCCATGGTGAATCGAGACCAGGACTTCTGGGATTGGGTCGCGGATACCATTGCCATTGCTTGCGCGCTCGCGCCGATGCTGCTGTTCTGGTGGCGCACGACCGTCAGGTCGGGTCAGAAGTACATCGATAGGTAGAGTTGATACACCGTCGCGTTGAATTTATAGAGAGGCTCGGTGCCCGGAGCGAACCCCTGCGCAACGCCAAAGTCTCTGATATCGCGAAAGTCGAGGTAGTTGAAGCGGATGCGGCTCACATCGGCGGTGACTGTGCCGCGCTTGAATATCCGCCAACCGTCCGGCAGGAACGCGTAAGTGACTTTGGCGCCGACCGTGGTGTTGTCCAAGGCGGCGAGATTTTGGTCGCGCGCGGTGAAATTCTGCGATCCCGCAAAAGGAAATAGGTCGCTGTAGAAAGTGGCCGCACTTTGCTTGTAGTAGCGCACCCGTCCTTCGAATATCCACTGATTGCGTATGGGATGCGTGTAGTCGATTTCATAGGTGTTGCCCACGACTCCCCAAGTATCTTTGAAGTACCGATACAAGCCGGTCACAGCGGCACGGTAGGGTAGGTAATATTTACCCTGCACCTGCAGGGCCGTGCTGGTATGCGTATCGGGATACACCTGGCTCGCCAAGCTGTAGCCGATCGCCTTGGTCGGATCGAGATACCGGATCGACCGATACGGATTCGCCAGATATCCCGCGTCGGTAATGACTTGAACATTCACGCCGGTGATGAAATTTTTGGTAATGATCTGGGAGAGGCCGCCGCTATAGGCGCGGGTAAGGGAGTGTCCCAGCCATGCGACGTTGGGCACATTGGCGGTGCCGTTGTTTTCGCCGACCTTATTGTGCGTGTTGGCGAATCCCAGCGACACCGTGGTCAAATCGCCGAACATGCTCTGACTCAGCGAGAAGCTCGCCGTGTCCGATATGTAGTCGCGCTCCACGCTCGTCATATACGATGCCGTGTAAGTGGTCTTGTCATGCAGGTATTCCAGCGTGCCGCTTTTTTGCTTGCGTTCATCCTTGATGACGCTCGCTTGGCTCAAGACATCGACCGAAGCGCCGCTGACCTTGTCGATGAAATAGTTGGCTTCGACCGCGAAATTCTCCGTGATCTTGGCGCGCGCCGTGGCGGAGTATCCGGTGATGTCCATGCCGCCGCCGCTGTACTTGCTGTAAAACACATCCGCCCGATTGTCGGGAAGCACATCCGCGATCGTGCTGCGAATCAGCAGCAGAGCAGCGATCATTGCTGCTCGAGAGAGAATGTGCCTATGAGCCATGCTTGGTCGTCAATTGCAACCGCAGCCGCCGCCCGCGCCGCCGGTGGCGCCGCGCGAACCTTCTCGGGATTCACGGATGTGATCCAAATAGGCGCTGGAAATAGCGTCACGATCCCATGCCATGATGGGATCGGCCAACCGATCGCGCTCGTAGGGTTTGACCCAGGGCTGAATGCTGCAGGCGCTGGAGAGCAGGAGTGCGCCCGACAGGGCACCTAGCAGCAAAATGGGGCGCAGGCGCATGGGTTATTCCCGAATGAGCTGACGAATGCGATCTTGATAATCGTTCTCGTCGCCGGGCTTGTAGCCGCGATGAATGTAGCGAATCTGCCCTTTGCGGTCGATGATGACCGAACTGGGCATTTCATCGACGTGGTAGGCCTTGCTCACCTGGTTCGCCGGGTCGAGAAGCACCGGGAAGGTGACCGGCTTGCGCGTCAGGAGCTCCTTCACCGCGGGGGCTTCCTTGTCGACATTGACGCCGATGAGCGTAAATCCGGCTGGTTTGTACTTCTTGTACATTTGATCCAGCAACGGCATTTCCTGCTGGCAGGGGCCGCACCAGGTCGCCCAGAAGTTCACCATCACGACCTGGCCTTTGTATGCGCTCAAGCCGCTCGGTTGTCCGCCCAAGCTGGTCAGTGTGAAAGCGGGTGCGGGGCCGGAGGCATCGCCGCCCGCGGCGAACGCGGTCGAGGCGACGACGATGGCCGCCATCGCACAGCGTTTCAACAGGGTTGAAGTCTTAAGCATTGATCGTGACTCCTGATCAGTAAAAAATGGTTAAACCGAGGGTGGCTTCGATGTTGTCGACGTTCTTGGTACGACCGGTCAGGCTGGTCTCGAATATATGGTCGCGTACGTCCAAATGCACCGCCAGCCAGTCGGTTATCAGAAGCCGTTCACCCACTCCAAAGTTCAGCGCGAACTGGTCCTTGTCGGCAAATTTCACGTCGCCCATGCCGACCGTCACGTAGAGGGCCGAATTGAATGCGCGGCCCCGTCCGAGAAAGATCTCGCCGGGAAGTACGTTGTAGCCTACGTCCAGGTGGTAATACGTGAAGCGTCTCCCAGAGTCGCTGACAACCGTAATATTCGGGAATACGTCCTCGAGACTGGTGGTGCCGGCCTTCGATCTGGCCAGATACCCTTCCAGGAAAATGTCCTCGGACACGTGGTACGCGGCGCGCACGCCGTATAACGGATTGGTGCCGAAATCCTGGATGCTGAGCACGCCGTAGTAGCCCCCCAATTCGAAATCTTTGGCCTTGATGTGGGGCGTTTTTACCACGCGCCGCGGCACTTGAGGCTCGATGACGGACGGTTCGCCTTGCGGCTGTTCGGCCACGACCTCGGTCGGCGCTTTGTGGCCGCGGTGGAACCAGCTACAGCCCGATAGCAGCGCCGCGGCTAGAAGAATACAGCTAAGCCGAATTTCCATTCTTCTAAATCCTCGTACACATTCTGGTTGTTGAAGACGACATAGTGGCGCCAATCGACGCGCCACAGGAAACGCCTGGTAATGAATCCCCGCGCCCCAACTGAGACGTAGGCCATCTCATTGCTCTTTTGCAGCGGCGCGGGTGGCACCTTGTCCTGCACATATTGATAAGCGGTGCCAATGCCGGCCGTGGGCGAGAACCACTTCCACTCGGGAATAAAGGTGTGCCGCACGCCGATGGACGCGATATATCGGTTGTCGAGCGTGCCGAAGGCCTGTTGCACGGCGAATTCCACATCAAGGCTGTTCGTCAACCCGAAATCGGCATAAGTCGTGACGAGATTCTCGCGGTTGTAAACGCCGTACCCGGCACCGAGTTCCCATCGATGCGAGGCGAAATCAGGATAGGGCGGTATCGGCGCCGCCTCGCCCGTTTCCAGCAGAGTTCGCGACAGTTCGGCGCGCCGCACCCAGCCTTCGTTGCCGCGCGAGGCACGCACCTTGAACCAGTCGGTTCGGCTGTAGAGCACCGTCACCAGCTCGTCGCGTCCGATGACATAAATAACCGGAAAACCGCGCCCGGGTCCGGAGTGCATTTCCAGGTACGGATCGGTGACGACCAGCACCAGGTTCTTTGCCGCCGCATTTGCTAGACCTACATGTAACGCCTGCACCAACAGCACCAGCGCGAGCAGACGACGCATCAGGTCAGTTCGCTGCGGCGGGTGCGACGAATGGATCGTTGTAGAACTGGGCGCCGATATCCAACCATTCGGCGATCAATCGCAGCTCCGAGGACGACAAATAGCCTGTGTGATCAAGTACCGGGTCATGAAAACTTCCGTCAAACATCCTAAAGAAAGTGGTCGAACCTGCGGCACTGCCGGCAGCCATCGGCGGCGCCAATGAAACCGGCACCATGATCGTCGTCGGCAAGCCGGTCACCGGATCCGGAGGTCCGGGCGCCGGAACCAGCAAGTCTTGCAGCACGCCCATATTAAGCGTCTGTGCGTTATGTGCAAACAGCAGTTGCTCATACGAGGTGACGACAGTGGGGTCGACGTTCGATGCCGTGCCGTTCAAGTCGAGCTGACCCTTGGGAACCTGCACCATCGCCATGGCATTCACCGGATCGTGACAGACCGAACAGGTGGTCGAGGTCATCACGCCGTTGACCATGTTGGTGCGGCTTGCCTTGCTCCAAATGGACTGCAGGAACAGCTGCGGCGTCGCTACGCCGGGAAGGGTTACCGCGTAGTGGATGGTGCTGCGGCATTGCGCACTCCAGGGCGTGCAATTCGCATTGGTGGGCGGCGTCGGTGTGGCGTTGGCATAGGTATACGAGAAGGCTGCGTCCGGTTGCGGCGGCGTGGTGCCGACGGTCCAAATGCCATCGTAGACCACATCGGCGCTCAAGATCTGCGAGCAAGGCGTGGTGGCGCCTTTCGGGGTCGTGCCGTCCGAGGTACAGGTGCTCAAGCTGAGCGTTTGCGCCATGGTGGCACCGGCGTTGGTCGAAGCGATGGCCGGGTTGGTGTTCGGGAACGGCGAGCCGGTGGCCGGCGCGCCCGGATTCACCGCGGTCGTCAAGCCATTGCGGCCGTGCGAGGTGTTGTTCACGGTCGTATGGCAGCCGTTGCAGGTTTTGGTTTCCCCCGGCAGCAGTTGCAGCCAGCTCGTGTGCTGTGCGGTGATCCGCTTGGTGTTGGCATCGACGATGTCGATGGTGAAAGGGACATTCGCGGGTACTTGGATCTGGACCGACCCATCGGGTTGGATCGGTGCGTAGCCGAGAATTTCGCGCATACCCATGCCCGCCGGCCCAAATGCGGAGTTGTTGATCTTGCGAACAGTCTTGCCGGGGATTTCCACGGACTTTTCGATTCGGATGAACCGGTAGGGCCGGGAGTAGAAACTCGCCTTGGCGGGATCGGAGACTCCCGCGATATTGGGTGTCGCGGTATCGATGCCATCGACATCGTACACACTGCTGATGTCCAAGAGTCCGACGCCGGCGGTGGCCATGGTGGCCGCTTGACCGGGCGCCGGCGCAGCATCGACGAGGGTCACCGGTGCCGGTTTTCGGGGCTGCAGAATGACCGGCTCGACGACCATGGTGCCCAAATCCGCACTCAGCACCGGCGCTAGAGTTCCCTTATCCAAGTCATAGATCCAGAGCGTGTACTGCGGGGGCGCCAAGGTGACATTCGCGCCGGCGGTATTCGAGGCCGTGCACAGGTTGGTCGTGTTGGGGCTCACCGTGGTATCGAGCACGAGACAGGGAGACCAGCTCACCAGCATGCGATTGGTACCGTCATAGAGCGGAAACACGGACGCAAATCTGCCGCCCAGCGAGGGCATGTTCGCATCCGTCGTCACGCCCAGGGTTGTCGCAATGGTCTGTGCCGTGCCGGCGGCGCCGCCCGGGGTGGCCGGTTGATGGTTTTCGACAAAGCCTTGTGCATTGATCTGAACGATGTCGCCGCCCAGCTGCGTGCCGAGGAACGGCCGCACCAGCGCGATCAACGTGCCGTTGGCAAGCTCGCGTGCATTCAAGAATTGGATGACATTGTTATTGGTGCCGGCAATGTTGGCGCCGGTGGCGTGGCTGTTCGCGCCATAGTAGAGCTCCAATCCGGTGCCGTTGGGGTTGGCCCGATACAGGCTGATCGTACCGCCGTTGGCGGAATCCCAACGCGAAAAAATGACCTGGCCGTTGCTCAA
The DNA here is from genome assembly GCA_030775865.1 of Pseudomonadota bacterium. Classification (GTDB taxonomy): domain Bacteria; phylum Pseudomonadota; class Gammaproteobacteria; order Steroidobacterales; family Steroidobacteraceae; genus Bog-1198. The sequence goes on from JALYIH010000153.1 coordinate 33,912, forward strand.
AACAGACGGCGCGAAATCGTGATTGGTGTTGAAACTGATCTGATGCTGGTTGGTGCCGTCGCCGTTCATCACGTGCAACAGGAATATGGACTGCGTGCGGTCCTCGGTCTGGGCCTGGTACTGCGGCCGCCCTTCGTCCAGCAGGATGGATTGCGTGGCGAGCTGGCGTGAGGAGGAGAATACGATTCGCCCGTCCGGCAAGTAGCGCGCACCCACGTCGTGGCCGGCAGTGATGTCGTCGTTGGTCAATTGAGTCACCATTTTCGTGGTGGCGTCGTACAGATAGATATGCCAATTCGGCTGAGTCGGGTCGTCATTCTTCTTTTTGGGATTCAGAGGCAGACGCAGCGAGAAGACGATCTTGGTCCCGTCGGGCGAGACGTCGAGGTCGCGAACGTCGCCCATGCCCTTGGTGATCGATCCGGTCACGTTGACTTCGGCGCCGGCGGCGCTGGCCTGATCGCGAATGTACAGATCCCCGCCCGTGATGGAGGTGATGAGATCGCGCACATCGATGTCCTTGGTGAGGACCGGGCGCTTGATGTAGGCCAGGGGAAAATTCGTGATGCCGGGGGTCAAGGTTTGTCCACCCGCCACCCCGGGCGCGTGACCGCTCGATGCGCTCGAGCAGCCCATGACCCACAGCATCGGCAGCGCAAGCGCCGCGAGCTTGAGCAATCCGTGACGGTGTTCACGCAGTGTGAAATTGTTCATATATTGCTACCTGTCTCAAAGTTTCAGTTCATCGATTCGCCGTCACACGCGCAAACGGTATCATTGAACTTAATTGGTCTCATTATGCGCATCTTCGGTCGATGTTCGTGCGCATACTGTTAACGTACTCACAGAAGAACTTCTCCATATCCGTTTCTCTGTGCACGCAGCGGTAGACCGTGCGGAAATCGAGGCCAGAATATAGGCCTGGGATTGACCGTCGGTACTGTCGCGAAACACCGACGTCGTTCGGATGAGACATTACTTGGGACTCAGTCCGCTGCGTATATTTGCAACCCAAGTCGAACCCACAACTCACGCGAGTGGATGTGCATATGAAGAACGGGATGGAGAAACCAATGACGCCGAAGGCAGGCCGCACTACAGCGACGCCCAACCGTGTTGCCCTGGCGATACGCGCAACGATGTGTGCCGGCGCCCTCGCGCTGCTCGGCACAAACGCGCTGGCGGGGCCGGCCACTCCCAACGCCGACCAGGCGACGCGAATCTACAACCGCATTGCCGGCATACCGCCGACGGCCGCTCAGCTTCAACAAATGACGGCGACCGATGCCGTGAGTGCCGCACTGATCGCGACGCAGGACCCGGCCTTCTACAACAACACCATCCGCAACTTGGCGGCCCCTTGGACCAACCGGGCTCAGTCGGTGTTCGTACCGCTCAACGATTACACGGCGACCGTGATCGGCATGGTGAAGGACAATGTTCCGTTCAACACGTTGCTCAGCGCCGACTTGGTGTACGTCGGCGACGGCAAGTCCGGCGAGCCGGCTTACTCGCCCGCGAACAACGCCATGTACGACGCGCTCGACGCCAACAATGTCGACTTGAGCGCGCACTTGGTCTCCAGCACCCAGTCCGCGCTCACGGGCATCCCCGCGGCGGCAACCGCCGGCGTGATGACCACCCGCGGCGCAGCCAGTGCTTTCTTCATCAACGGCACCAACCGTGCGATGTTCCGCTTCACCATGCTGAATCATTTGTGCAACGACCTGCAGCTGGTCATGGACATCACTCGGCCGCCGGATCGAATTCGCCAGGACATCACGCGCAGCCCCGGCGGCGTGAGCACCCTGTTCCTGAACAATTGCATCGGCTGTCATAGCGGCATGGATCCGATGGCACAGGCTTTCGCCTACTACCAATTCACCGCCACGGACCCGGCCACCACCGACACCACCGGACAGATCGTCTATACCGCCGGTCAAGTGCAACCGAAGTACCACATCAACAACACCAACTTCTCGCAGGGCTTCAACACCATGGACGATGCGTGGGAGAACCGCTGGCGCACGGGGCCCAACTACATATTGGGCTGGAGTGCGACGCTTCCCGGCAGCGGTAACGGTGCTAAATCGCTGGGACAGGAACTGGAGAGCAGCGCGACCTTCTCGAGCTGTCAGGTGAACCGCGTATTCAAGGATGTGTGCTTGCGCGCACCCAATAGCGCGCAGGACTTCACCCAGGTCAATGCGATGATTTCTTCGTTCCAAGCGCATAACTATTCGCTGCGGCAAGTCTTCGCTGAAGGCGCCGCTTACTGCATGGGGAATTGAGCATGAACGTTACACGTCTCACCGGTTTAGCAGCGCTCGCGGCGTCGATTGCCTTGAGTGCCTGCGGTGGCGCGGGCGCTCCGACAACGACCAACCCGGCTCCATCGCAGACCGTCGCTGCGGCCTCCTACGCCGGGCCCCCGGCGGCGACCGCCGATGTCACGGCGTTCCAGGTGAATTTCTGGAACAACGTTCGCGTTCAGAACCGCTGCGGCCAATGCCACAACTCAACTTCGCCGGCGCAGATGCCGAATTTTGCGCGCAGCGACGATGTGAATCTCGCTTACGCGCAAGCCAACACCGTGGTCAATCTGGCCACGCCCTCGACCTCCCTCATCGTCACCAAGGTGGCCGGCGGCCATAACTGCTGGCTCGCCGACAACGGTGCCTGCGGCCAGATCTTGACGACGTGGATTGCGAATTGGGCAAGTGCCTCGGGCGCCGCGTCCGCGACAGCGGTTCAGTTGCAGGCGCCGCCGGATCAATCCGTCGGGCAGAGCTTGAACTTCCCGGCCGGCTATACCGATTATCAACAGACGGTTTACACACTGACGAGCAAGTATTGCGTGCGCTGCCACTCTTCGACCGCGGACCCGGCAGTACAGCAATCGCCGTACTTTGCGGATCCTTCACTCGCCGTGGCCTATCCGAATGCCATACCGAAGATCGACTTCACCGGCTGCGGCGGGTCGGGCGGCAACAACGCGGGCACCTGCGGCACGAATTCACGCTTCTATCAACGTCTGTTCACGGACAACCACAACTGCTGGGACAATTGCGTGGCCGATGCGGCGCAGATGCTGGCGCAGATCCAGGCATTCGCTGCCATGCTGACACCGGCCAACATCGATCCTAACTTGGTGGTCAGCAAAGCCTTGACCCTCACCCAGGGCACGATCGCGAGCGGTGCCAGCCGCTACGATGCCGATACGATCGCCAAGTACGAGTTCCAATCGGTCGTCAACAACACGACATTTGATACCAGCGGCATCGACCCCTCCGCGGATCTGACGATTTCCGGCAACGTCACCCTGGCCGGCGGCTGGGGCATCAATGTCGGCGCCGGCGGGAAGGCGCAGGCGACGACTCAGGCCAGCCAGAAGATTTACAACTTCATTCAGGCGACCGGTGAATTCTCGGTCGAGGCCTGGGTGGCACCCGCGCTGGTGGCGGCCGACAAGTCCTATATGGTCAGTTATTCCGGCGGCGACACCACGCGCAACTTCACGTTGGGCCAGACCAACCAGGACTACGACTTCATGCTGCGCTCCTCCGGCACGGCGCTCACGGGTTTGCCGCAGTTGCAGACGCCGGATGCCGCCATGGCCCTGCAGGCATCCTTGCAGCACGTGGTGCTCACCTACGACGCCGTCAACGGCCGTCAGATCTACGTCAACGGTGTGGCCGCGGGCCCACCGGATCCGCAGAAGGGCGGCACGATTTCCAACTGGGATAGCACCTTCGCACTGGTCCTCGGCAACGAAGTGTCGGGCGATCGATCCTGGCAGGGACTGATCAAGTTCGTCGCCATCCACAGCCGCTCCATGTCGGCGGCGCAGGTCATGCAGAATTACAACGCCGGTGTGGGAGAGCGCTACTACGTGCTGTTCAACGTATCGGCCGTAACGGGCGTGTCACAGGCTTACGTGATGTTCACGGTCAGCCAATACGACAGTTACGCCTATTTGTTCAACCAGCCCACGTTCATCTCGCTGGACAAGACCGTGACGCCGAACAACATTCCGGTGCAAGGAATCCGCATCGGCATCAACGGCACGATCCCGCAGGTGGGCCAAGCCTATATACCACTCAACACGACCGTGACGTCGGCGGGCTACACGCCTCAGGGTGAAGTGCTGTCGAACGTCGGCACGGTCATCGCCTTGCAAAGCGGCCCGCAGACCGACCAGTTCTTCCTGTCTTTCGACCGGTTGGGCAGTCATACCAACGTGGTCGTCGAAGCTACGCCGACCGCACCGGCGCCGGCGCCGGGCCCGGTGGCCGCCGATATCGGCATCAAAACCTTTGCCCAGGTCAACTCGACGCTGTCGGCCCTCACCGGTGTGCCGACGTCTGATCCGAATGCGAACGCGACGTACCTCGCTGTGCAGCAGCAGTTGCCGCCGACGCCGACACTGGAAGCCTTCTCGTCGGCGAATCAAGTGGGCGTGGCGCAGCTGGCCATTCAGTACTGCAATATCATGGTCAATAACCCGACCTATCTGTCGAAAGTGCTCCCGGGCGTGAACCTGACTGCGGGATTGTTCTCATCGCAAGCCGGCATGGATTCGGTCACCGGTCCGCTGGCAGCCCGGTTGCTGGGCAGTGGTCTGCATAGTCAGCCGGCAGCATCGACACTGACAGGTCCTTATAACGGCCCAGGCACGAGTACGGGCGAGCTGACCAACCTTATTGGAGAGCTCTGCGCGACGACCGCTTGCAGCACTGCGGCTCGAGTACAAGCCGTAACCGCCGCAGCCTGCGCCACGGCATTCGGCAGCGCCGACATGTTGATCAATTAAGCAAGACGAATCGCAAGAGGTCTTAAATTTATGAGCAAGAAGTCCAAGCCGCTGGGAATACACGATCCGCTCCTGCTGCAGGAACATCCTCGGCCGCGCACGCGGCGCGAGTTCGTTGCACAGAGCTTTATGACGGGGGCTGCAACGGTCATCGGACCGACCCTCGCCGGCATGCTGGCCTATCCGCGCTCGGCTCGGGCTCTCAACAATTCGCTGCTTGCCCCAGATCTTCTGCAGGCTGTAACTGCCTGCAACATCACGACCGGCGCCGGCAAGATTCCGTTCATCTGCTTCGATCTGGCGGGCGGCGGCAACATTGCCGGCTCCAACGTGCTGGTCGGCGGTCCCAAGGGACAGCTCGATTTCCTATCGGTGGCAGGCTACAGCAAGCTGGGTCTACCAGGTTCTATGGTGCCGAGCCCCAGCGCCACCGGCAATTTCATCGATTCGAGCTTCGGTCTGCGCTATCACTCGGACAGCGCGCACCTGCGCGGGATGAAGCTGCGCGCCAGTGCCAAGGCCATGGCGGGCACGACCGGCACGATTATTCCGGCGCTGTCGCAGAACGACACCAACACCAATCCGCACAACCCCATGTACGGCATTTACCAGTTCGGTGCCCGCGGCGGCTTGCTCAATCTCATCGGTTCAGACAGCTCGCAGTCCGGCGGCAACTCGATGGCACCTCCGACCATGGTCATCGCCGCGGCGCAGCCCACCAAGGTCTCCAGTTCGCAGGACAGCAAGGGCCTGGTCAGCACCGGGCAACTGAGCACTCTACTGCCGCCTTTGCCCAACGGCACCAACCCCGACGTGGTGAACGTTCTCGAGTCCATGAAGCGCATCAGCGATGCCAAGTATAAAACGGTGACCGCGTACGCAGGTGATCCGGGTGGTTTAAACACAGCCGCGCTAGGGACGGCCGGCATCCAGGCATGCAGCTTCACCAAGGCGGCATATATAGTCGATCAGTACGGCAGTCCCTCGGCCGTCAACCCCGACGTGGATCCGAACATCGTGGGCGGGAGCGGCATTTTCACGACCGCGGAATACCAAGCCAATTCCGACTATCGAAAAACCGCGGCGGTCATGAAACTCGTCATTGACGGTAACGCCGCAGCCGGCACCATCGAAATGGGCGGCTTCGACTACCATTCGGGCAACCGGATGGATGGCGAGGCGCGCGACTTGAATCTTGGCAACTGCATCGGCGCATGCCTGGAATACGCGGCGCGCGTCGGCAAGCCAGTCATGATCTATGTGTTCAGCGACGGTTCGCTCGCGAGCAACGGCATGATCGACAGCTCGGTTGGCGGACGCGGCAAGGGTGTGTGGACGGCCGACAATCAGAGCGTCGCGGCCACCTACTTCTTGGTCTTCAATCCCGCGGGAAGGGCCGTCGCCGCACAGGCCAATCCCGAAATGAGCACGCAGATCGGTTACTTCAATTCCGACGGGTCACAAAACACGACCGGCAGCCCCGCCGGCAACAATGTGCCGAACTTGGTGCAGATGGTGGTGTTGAATTACATGGCATTGCATAGTGCAAATGCCATCGCTCAGTGGCCGACGCTGTTCCCGCCCCCCAATTTGAACAATACTCTTGGCTCGGGAACGGCGCTGGAGCCCTTGATTGCGTGGCAGCCGCTCGCCGGTCTGAAGAATGGACTGGTTGCGTAACCCTGACTTCGTAAGAAGGGTCTGATGGCGACGTCAGACCCTTCTCACATCGCTCGAGTCCGCAAGATTGCTGTCTCATTACAGAGACATACTCATCCATCACTCGCTCATCAGGTGTCCGCGACTGTGCGCAATCCGTTCCGGCATCGCCGACCACTCATGCTCTCGGGCGAAATTGCCCGAATGTGCGCCAAGTCATGCAGAAATCCAGTGAACACGCAGCCGTTGCGTTGACACTGCGGCTCGCATTGTGCGATTTTGCATAAGGTCTGATCAGGGCAAACTCGCCGAAAGGCGAGGGCGCAAAGCTTCCGGTACGGGGCCCATCTTTAAGAGAGAGATGGTCTACGACAGCGGGGTTACCAGCGTGATTGTTGAATCGCGACGCTTAGGCGTCAGTTTAAGCGTTGCACCGCATGCGTAGAGCATTGCTCGTCGGAAGTCTGATTCTCAGTGCCGCAATGGCCGCATCGGCGATTGCCGCCGCGCCGACCATGGTCGGCAAGGAAGCACCGGATTTTGTGCTGCGGGGTTTGGACGGCCGCAATCTGCGCCTGTCCGAGTTTCGCGGCCAGGTCGTCTTGGTTAATTTTTGGACTCGCTCGGACGGGGACTCGCGCCAACAGATGCCCACGCTCGATCGCATCAACATCACCTACCAGCGTGCCGGCCTGGTGGTCCTCGGGGTGTCGGTGGACGATGACCTGCGGCGCTCGAAGGAGTTTGCGGCGGCCATGGGCGTGTCGTACGCCATCTTGTTCGATACCGGTTCGCAGATCGGCAAGGACTATTTGTTGCAGAAAATGCCCATGACGATCTTGGTGGATCGCGCGGGCGTCGTGCGTTATTCGGCCGTCGGCTTCAAGCGCGGCGACGAGCGCGTTTATCTTGATCAAATCCGCGAATTGCTGCGCGAGTAACGATAGGTCAGTTTTGACATCCTCCCACAACCAATGCAAGGAGCGGCGTTTCCGCCCCGGCCTAAAGGCCGGAGTATCCACGCCGAATATCTGATGAATCTCAAGCATCGAATGGTATCGCTCATGGTCTGCGGCGCATTGCTCTCCCCTGCATGGATGGCCATGGGCGAGACGCCGCCGCCCGCCACCGCGGATGCCCCGGCGGCCGACGCGCCCGCGCCGCCCGCTCC
>JALYIH010000154.1 GCA_030775865.1 Pseudomonadota bacterium
TTGCCGGCGGCCGCTTCCTCGAGGAGCCGCTTGACCTTCGCCTCGGGGTTTTCGACTAGCGCGCGGTGCACGAGTCTCGCCAGAAGCCTCGATGACGACACACCTTGGGCGGCGGCGAGTTCGGAAAAGCGCTCGCGTTGATCAGGTTCAACGGAGGTGAGGAGTCTCGCGGAGGCGACCATGGCGACAGGTCCTTGTGCGCTGATTCAAGTGCTGGTTGATACACACTGATTCATTTTGCTGGCGCTAGCCTATCCTGCCCTCACAATTCCGCAACCCAAAATGCCAGCACGAAAAACGCGCACTGCGAGAGTTCGGCGGCCGAACTTTTTTGACGTCTTCACCATGTGAGAAGTCTTTCCGGCGAAAGCTTCTCGCCCGCACCTCAAGAGGCGATCGGAGCGATCACCGATCAGGCCGCCGAATAAGTGACAGAAGCCAACAACGACAAGAAAAGTTCGGCCGCCGAACTCCGCCGCCATAAACAATCCTGCCAAGAATTCCCCTTCCCATTTTCAGAAAGAACGCGACAATGTGACTCTGGGCCAGTTCGCTGAAGCGGATTGATTTCGTCGGTCAACCTGATCGATAGACACGAGGGCGCTATGCAAGACCGCACGCTTTACTCGATCCAAGAATCCCGAAAACTCCTGGGTGGGATTTCGCGAAATACCATCTACCAGCTTCTGCGCACGGGGCACCTCGCCAGTGTGGTCATCGGGAGTCGCAGGTTCATATCGGCCGAAGCGATCGCGGATCTGATCGAGCGATCGACCACCACGGAAAGCCCTTCGCGAGCGACGGTGCGTCGTTCCAAGTCTCCAAGGCAGATCACGCTGCCCCTTCTGTCACCTTCCTCTGTTCGCGCTCGTATCGGGCGCAGTCAAAGCTAAGTTTTTATTAATTTCTGGCCACTTCGGAAGCGGCTCGGAGGATCGGAAGCGCAAACTCGGCAACCCGCTTTCCCAGATCCCTGGCCGAATCCGACGTCGTCGCTAGCCGTGCCCGCCGAGCGAAGGCTCTGACCTGGGCGTCCCGCCCGGGCTGCGCCCAAAACTCCGGCGTCAACCCGATCGGCGGCTCGGCCGGGATTGGCGTGCCGCGTCGGTGGAACGTGCGACGTACGGCTTCGACCAGTGCTGGCCGATCGAAGCGCTCGGTGCGGGCCAGGTAATCGATGTCGAAGAAATCCTTGATGCGGCTGTTGCGGATCCCAAGCGAGACGATCGCCTCCAGCTTCTCGGCAATCACGGTTTCCGGTCGATAGGCACGGATCAGCGGTGCGGGATCGCCCAGTGCAACGGGATACTCCATCTCTTCGGCTTGTGGCCAAACGGCATCGCCGAACCCGATGTCCACCTGCAGACGCTCGCGGATCGTGCCGAGTCGAGCATCGAACACGACTCTGACGCCCGAATATTCGTCCTGCGCGCGGATGGGCTCGACATCGAGGCTCGAAGAGTCGTACCTGATCCCATCGTCTTCGACGTCGGTGCTGCAAATGGCGGCGATATCGCGGCTTACGGAATCCGTGTCGCTACTGCCATGTGCGAGCAGATCGAGGTCCAGGGTCGACCGGTATGGCTGATCCGCCCACAGCCGCAAGAGCATCGCTCCTTTGAGCACGAATCGCTCGCGCACCGGTGAGCGGCCGAGCCGGTACAAGAAGCGCTCAAAGAGGTAGTTTCGAAGCGTGATCTGAAAGTCCTCGCCGCGTTGGCGGGCGAGGTTGAGCAGGCGTGCTCGCACAGAAGCCGCGCGATCTCGTGTTCCCTTGCTTTTCAACCCGCCGCTTCCAGATAGGGTCGCATCACGTTCGACACGCGGCAGACCTTCGCGAAACGCCACAGCGCATCGGCGCCGCGCGGATGCTGCTTGAGGTAATCCTTCAGCGCCTCCACGGCGATCTCAGCTCCGATCTTGTTGCGGTACTTGAAGCAATCGGCCACGGTTTTAGCCGGCGAATAAATTCGCACCGGCACGCCGTCGATCTTGTGCGTTTCCGCGCCTTCTGTCAGCGCAGCACCGGAGAAATAGACCGTTCGCACCGGAAATGGCGTGCTCCGAGACCTCCAGGCATGGACGCCGAGCGCAATCCAAACTTCCGGAGGCGCTTGCGTCGTCAGCCGATGGAACTTGAGCGCGCTGAGCAGGCATACGATGCCCTTAGGAGCCGCCCGTGCGACCTCGGCCAGGCTCCGCTGCGCCGACATCGGCGCGTCCGGATCGGCATAGAGGCCGCGCGCCACGCGCACCAGGGCGCCGCGATCCGCCAGTCGTTGCACGTACTCCCGTGGCAGCCCGAGCCGAGTCAGGTCGCGAGGCCTTGCAACGCCGAGGCGCCTCACCGCTTCGAGTGTTTTTCTTTCCAGGGCATCGTTCATGGCTTGGCTCCGTCTCAATTACTAGGTATTTAATCATATCTACCTAGGAATTGAAACCTACCTGGATCAGCGATAAAGGGCAGCGAGGGATCGAACGGGACGAGGGCGAACACCTCGAGCGAGCGTCTCATGATCGCAGAAATTTTTCCGTACAATTTCCGTACAGACAGGACGATTATAAGCGCAAGTAATTGATTTAATGGTGGGACGGCTGGGACTCGAACCCAGGACCAAAGCCTTAAAAGGGCCTTGCTCTACCAACTGAGCTACCGTCCCATTTGCAGGCGCGCATCATAGCCGAACTTGCGCTTGAGATCATGGCCAAAGCGCCTAACGGTATACGGTGGGATCCGGGATATTCGCGGCAGCGAACCCAGCCACCCGCAACCGGCAGGAATCGCACTTCCCACAGGCTCTTCCGTCCGCATCGGCCTGGTAGCACGAGACGGTCGCGGCGAAATCCACACCCAGGTCCCTCCCCGCGCGGATTATGTCCGCCTTGGACATCTCGATCAACGGCGCATGAATTTTGAACCGGCCGCCCTGCACTCCGGCTTTCGTCGCCAACTGCGCCAAATCTTCGAATGCTTCGATGAACGCGGGACGGCAATCCGGGTATCCGGAGTAGTCGACGGCATTGACGCCCACGAAAATATCAGCGGCGCCGATCACTTCGGCCCAGCCCAAGGCGAGCGACAGAAACAAGGTGTTTCGTGCCGGCACGTAGGTCGCCGGTATGCCGGGTTCGAGCGTCTCCGGTAACGCCGCATTGCTGTCCGTCAGCGCCGATCCGCCGATGCCGGCAAGATCGACGTGCATAGTGCGATGTTCATGCGCGCCCAAAGCGGCGGCGACGCGCCGCGCGGCCTGCAGCTCGGCCCGATGACGCTGACCGTACTCGACGCTGAGCGCGTAACACTCGAGGTTCTGCGAGCGCGCAATGGCAAGCACGGTGGCCGAATCCAGACCGCCCGACAACAGCACGATGGCGCGCTTAAGGCCCACGCGTCACTTGCCGGGTACATCGCCCCACAGAATCTTGTGAAGCTGCATCTGAAAACGTACGGGTAGGCGATCCGCCAAAATCCATTCCGCCAATGTCGTCGGCGACTGCTGGTTATAGCTGGGAGAAAAAAGGATGCGGCAGCGCTCGCTCAACCGATGTTCCTGCAAAAACGCCCTGCTCCAGTCGTAGTCGTCGCGGGAACAGATCACGAACTTCAACTGATCGCGCGGCGTCAAATGCTGGAAATTCTCCAGCCTGTTGCGCGCCGCTTCGTTCGATGCCGGGGTCTTGACATCAATCACACGCGATACGCGTGCATCCACCGCGGCGACGTCGAACGCCCCGCTGGTTTCCAAGGACACGTGCAAGGCGGCATCGCACAACCGCGCCAGCAATTTCAAACAATTCGGCTGCGCCAGAGGTTCACCGCCCGTGACGCACACGTACGATGCGCCGAACTCTTGCACCTTCTCTACTATGGCATCGAGATCAAACCACTCGCCGGCGTGAAAGGCGTATTCGGTGTCGCAGTACTGGCAGCGCAGCGGACAACCCGTCAGCCGCACGAACACCGTTGGAAAGCCAACGCAGTCAGCCTCCCCTTGCAGCGAATGAAAAATCTCATTGACGCGCAAGCGCTCCGCTTTGACCGCTTGTTCACTCAATGTTTCTCGGCCGTCATCCTGTCCAGGCGCTGCTGCGCCAAACGCCCCGCCGGTGTCTCGGCATAACGGGCGACCACTTGGCCCAGGATTTCCCGGGCGGACTCCCATTGCTTCGTTTCATAGCGGCAAAAGCCGATCTTGAGCAGCGCATCAGGGAGTTTACGCGACTGAGGATACTTATCGATGACGCGTTGAAACGCCGCCTGTGCCTGCGGATAGTCCTTGTTCACATAGAAAGCCTCGCCCAGCCAATATTGCGCGTTGTCCGCCAGGGAACTGTCGGGATAGGCCGCGAGGAATTTCTGGAACGCGGCGATGGCGCGGTCATACTGGCCATCTTTCAGCAGATTGAACGCGGCCTGGTAGCTCACTTTGTCCTCGCCGCTCGTGCTCGATGCGTCAGTCGCACTGGCCGCCGCGCCGGCCGCGGCCGCTGCTGTTGCCGGCGAGCCGGCGCCCCGCGATTCGAGGTTCTTCAAACGCTGATCCAGGTCGACGTAGATATCCCGCTGTTGCTTGCGGCTCGCCTCGAGCGCGTTGCTCATTTGATCGACATCATTGTGCACGGCGCGCACATCGCTGCGCAGCGCCTCGAGCTGATTGGAGAATTCCAGCAAGCTCTGATTCGCCATCACTCGCTCGATGCGCGCGATGCGAGTGTCCAGATCCTTCAATCTGATCTGGACCGGATCTTCTTCGGGCGGCGTGGACGCGCAGCCGCTCAAGCTCCAGGTGAGCAGGCACAGCGCGCTCAGAGGGAATGAGACCCGCCTGTTCACGGCAAATAGACCACTTCCACGCGCCGGTTCTTCGACCAGGCGGCTTCGTCATCCCCCTCGACCGCCGGCCGCTCCGCGCCAAAACTGACCGTCGTGACTTGGGACTCCGCGACTCCTTGCAACATCAGGGCGCGGCGCACAGCCTGAGCACGCCGTTCCCCCAGGCCGATGTTGTATTCGCGGGTACCCCGCTCATCGGTATTCCCCTCGAGTTTGAGCTTCATTTTGGGATTGCCGGTCAAGTTGTGAGCGGCGGTCGTCACGATGTCGGCGTATTCCGGTTTGATTTCCGATTTATCGAAATCGAAATAAATCACTTTACGGGCCAAGACACCCGTTCCTTCCCCGAACCCGCGCGCGCGGCTGTCGGCATCGCCGCCCAAGGGGCTGGTGGAAGTCGATGCGCCTTCTCCGGCCGTTGAAGAGTCAGGAACCTGGGTACCGGCGACCGGCGGCTCATTGACGTTATGCTTTTTGGGGCAGCCCGCCAGCAGCGTCGATGCGGCGATGAGCAAGGCGATCGATACGATTCGTTTCATTTATTCTCTCCGTCCGAGGTCCCAAGTGACCAGTTGTTTGCAAGGGTACCGGCGATGAGCCGCTTTGTGTAATTTTTTGAATCAGAACAATTTGTTGAATCAGAACGGAGCCCATGCGGGAGCCTGAAGCTCCCCCTCGCTAGAGACCAGGCGCTGCTGGACCCGGCCGTCCGCGCTGACCAGCGCCAGCACACCTCTGCCGCGATCGCGAGTTCCATAGATCAACACCGCCCCATTGGGTGCAAAGCTCGGTGAAATATCAAAATGTCCCTTGGTGAGCACTTGGACATCGCCGCGCCCGCGAAGATCCATCGTCGCTATGCGATAGGCCCCCTCTTCTTGCGTCACGAATGCCAATTGCGATTCGTCGGGCGAGACATGCGGCATCGCGTTGTAACTGCCTTGAAAAGTGAGCCGCCGGGGCTTATCCCCGGGCCTGATGCCGACTTTGTAGATTTGCGGCCCTCCGGCCCGGTCAGACGTGAAGTACAGACTTTGGCCATCTTTTGACCACTGCGGCTCGGTGTCGATTCCGGGATCATCGGTGATTCGCGACAGCTGCTGCGATCCCAAGTCCATGACGTACACATCGAGATTGCCGTCCCGCGTGGACAGCACCAGCGCGAGTTTTCTGCCGTCCGGCGACCATGCCGGCGCTTGGTTCACACCGGCGTGGGCGGAGACGCGCCGCCGATCGCCGGTCTTCAGGGTTTGCACATACACCGTGGGCAGGCGGTCCTCGAATGACACATAGGCCAGGCTCTGGCCGTCCGGCGACCAGGACGGCGACATCAGCGGCTCGGGCGATTGCATGACCACGCGGGGATTTTCACCGTCCGCATCCGCCACGATGAGTTGAAAAGTCCTGTTGGGCAAATGCCCCAGCACCGATATGTAGGCGATTCTGGTCGAGAATGCACCGCGAATCCCTAAGATCTTTTCGAACACGGCATCGGCGATCTGGTGGGCGGAAGATCTTAGACCCGGCCGATTGGAGCTGATTTGAAAACCCAGCAGCCGCTGCTTGGTCAGGACGTTGTAGAGCTCGTACGTGATGGTGTAATGATCTGTCGCGTCCGACTGCATCGAGCCCACGACCATATAGTCATTGTTGAGGCGGCGCCAATCATCGAACGCGATGTTCGCCCCGCTGTGCGGCTGCTCGATCATGTCCTTGCGGTCCATGGTCTTGAACCGTCCACTGCGTGCAAGGTCATCGCTCACGAGCTGCGCCACGTCGAATGAAGCAGCCGCCAGTTCCGCGGATGCGAAGGGCACGATGGCAATGGGAATGGCCTCGGTCTGGCCCTTCGTGACCTCCACGACGAATTCACCGTGGGCGCGCCAGGAACCGACCAAACTCACGGCGAGGAGAGCCAAACATGCGAGCTGCTTATTCATGGTTCGATTTATTCGTCCGGATGAAAGTGAATCACAAGATTTCGTTCAAACAACGCCGGATCGGGCGGCGGCGGCAATGGGGATGCACGATACACTGCATTCTCGATTGACTGGCGCGCCGCTGCATCGCCGTTGCACTGGCTGACATGCGCGCTCGTCACCTCGCCGCCCGGGATTTGTGTAATGTTTACAACGCAATCGAGCCCGGCACGCGCCGACGGCGGCTTGATCCATGCATTCTGAATTCTGCTCGCCAGCCGCGCAATATATTGGGCGCGCGCAGGGCCTGTTGCCACGGTATGTTCCTCCTCCGCGAGTTGCTTGCGCAACTCCGCCTCGCGCTCGGCCTTGGCCTTGAGGTCGGCGGCGCGTTTCGCATCGTCGGCCTGTTTGGCATCCGCCGCCCGTTTCGCCTCCTCGGCACGCCGGGCGTCCTCACTACGCTTGGCATCGTCGGCGCGTTTCAGTTCCTCAGCGTGTTTTGCAGCGGCCGCCTTCTGAGCTTCGGACCGCCGTGCCGCCTGAGCCTGCTTTATTTGTTCCGCTTCGGCGGCGGCTGCCTTGGCCTGCTCCGCGGCACGCTCCTCCGCAGCACGCTCTTCCTCTGCAGCCTTCGCATCCGTAACAGCCTTAGCCTCGGCGGCCTGCGCAGCAGCCTTGGCCTCTGCAGCTGCGCGCACGCGCGCCGCTTCTTGTTCGGCGCGCTCCGTCAATGCGCGTTGCGCGGCATGCAACACCTGCGAGTCAATGACCACCGCATCGACGGGAAGCGGCTGCATGGTGGGCAGCGCGTGATGAATGGTGATCAGGGCCGCAGCCGCGAAAGCCGCGATCAGCAGTCCGTGCAGCGCCACGGAAAATACGATCGACCACGAATGTTCGCGCAGAAATCCCGGCATCAGTGCGCGCCGCTGGCGGCTCCATTGGGTGCCGCACCTGCCGCAGGCGCCGTGCGTACCGGATCGGTCAGAAACCCAACCTTGGACGCACCCGCTTTTTGCAGCAGAACCATCGCGCGTACCACCGTACCGTAGGGGACCGTGGTATCCGCCTTGACCAGCACCGGCGTTTGCGGATCGCGGCGCAGAAGCGCAGCGGTGCGCGAGCTCACCGTCGATTCCGCAACAGGCTGGTCCTGGTTCTGGCCAAAATTGATGAACAAACGACCCCGCGAATCTATGGTCAAGATGAGCGGCTCGTGTTTCGCCAAGAAATCCGCATCAATGGGCTTCGCGCCGGCGTCCGGCAAATCGACCTTGATGCCTTCTTTGAGCAGGGGCGCCGTGATCATGAAGATGATCAGCAATACCAGCATGACATCGATGTATGGCACGACATTGATCTCGGCCATCAACCTTCGACGCCGCTGCGGCTTGGGCATGCCCTAAACCTGTGCCCGGACCGAGCCGTGACGCTGCAAAATCGTGGAGAACTCTTCGATGAAGGTATCGAAGCGAAGCTCCAAGCGGCTGACTTGATCGGCAAGCCGGTTATAGGCCACCACGGCCGGAATCGCAGCGAAGAGTCCGACGGCGGTCGTGACCAACGCTTCGGCAATACCGGGCGCAACGGCGGCGAGCGTGGCCTGCTGCACATTGCCGAGGTTGTGAAACGCGCTCATGATGCCCCACACCGTCCCGAACAATCCCACGTACGGGCTGGTCGAGCCGACCGTCGCCAACATCGCCAGGTGTTGCTCCAGGCGGTCGAGTTCGCGCAATTGCGCCACCCGCATCGCGCGCCTGGCACCCTCCAACAGCTGCTCCGGCGGTATGCCCTGTTGACGTAAGCGGCTGAACTCGCCGAATCCCGACTCGAAAATGCTCTGCAGGCCGGTCCCGGCGCGCCCCTTGGTCTCGATATTGCGGTACAGAGTTGCCAGGTCGCCCCCCGACCAAAATGCGGTTTCAAATTTCTCGGCCTGGCGGCGCGAACGTCCGATCACCTGGCTTTTGCGAAAGATGACCGCCCAGGAAGCCACTGAGGCTGCCAGCAGCAGCGCCACCACGACTTGTACTACGGCGCTCGCTTCGAGTACCAGACTCCATACCGACAGATCATTGGGCATTCCGCCACTCCGTGAAAAGATCCTTAGGGATGGCACGCGGTTTTAACGTGCCGGAATCGAGACAGGCGACACGCACAGTGGCATCGATCAATTGCTCGTCGCCCCGCAGAATCGTTTGCTTGAAATGTATTGTGGCACCCGCCAGGCGTTGCAGCTCCGCTGTGACGAGAATTTCATCATGCAGCACCGCAGGGCGCAGAAAACCCACGACGATGTTGACCACGACAAACTGCACTTGCCGATCCGCGCGCAGCCGCTGCTGATCCACTCCCAAAGCCCGCAGCCACTCGGTTCGGCAGCGCTCCATGAACTTCAAATAGTTCGCGTAGTACACCACGCCACCCGCATCAGTATCCTCCCAGTACACCGAATAGCTGTGGGTGTATCGGGGCGCCGAGGACACTATTGGCCGTCCCGGAACAAGGGCAGATTCAAATCACGCTCGATGGTCGGAGCGGTCAATCCGAAATGCGCATAGGCGGATCGCGTGGCGACGCGCCCGCGCGCGGTGCGCATCAAAAATCCTTGCTGAATGAGGAAGGGCTCGATGACATCTTCAATGGTGCCGCGCTCCTCGCTCATGGCGGCCGCGAGACTGTCAACGCCCACCGGACCGCCCTCGAATTTCTCGATCACTGTCAGCAGTAGTTTTCTGTCGAGCATGTCGAATCCTTCCGGATCGACCTCCAGCATGGTGAGCGCCGCCAGCGCAACCTCTCCGCTGATGATGCCGGAGGCCTTGACCTCGGCGAAATCACGCACCCGGCGCAACAGCCGGTTGGCGATGCGCGGTGTGCCGCGAGATCTTTCCGCGATTCGATCCGCGCCATCCGGTTGCAAGTGCAATTTCAATATCGATGCACTGCGGATGACGATCTTGGTCAATTCTTCGGTGCTGTAGAACTCGAGCCGTTGCACGATACCGAATCGATCGCGCAGCGGCGATGTCAGCAGCCCCGCCCGCGTGGTCGCGCCGACCAGCGTAAAAGGCGGCAGATCGAGTTTGATCGAGCGTGCGCCGGGACCTTCGCCGATCATCAGGTCGAGCTGCGAGTCTTCCATGGCGGGATACAGCACCTCCTCCACCACCGGACTCAGGCGATGTATCTCATCCACAAAGAGCACGTCCCGCGGCTCCAGATTGGTGAGCAATGCCGCCAGATCGCCGGCCCGCTCCAGCACGGGGCCCGAGGTTTGACGCAGATTCACCTTCAATTCGTTGGCGATGATATGCGCCAGCGTGGTTTTGCCGAGACCCGGGGGCCCGAATATCAGCACATGGTCCAAAGCTTCGCCGCGCTTGCGCGCCGCCTGGATAAAAATATCCATTTGCGTTTTGACATTCGGCTGTCCGATGTAGTCGGCGAGTGTTTTCGGCCGCACCGCCCGATCGACCACTTCGTCGTCGCGGCCCCCGGTGCTGGCGATGATGCGATCCTGTTCGATTCCCATGCGCGATCTTAAGCTTTCACGGCTGATTTGAGGGCGCGCCGAATGATTTCGGTCGTCGACAGTCCCGGTTCATCGGCGGACTTTAGCAGCCGTGTGACCTCGGGCGGCTTGTAACCCAACGCAATCAGCGCGCTGAAGGCTTCGCTTTGCGGGGACTGCGGGGCGCCGGAGTTCAGTGCATTGCCGGCCGATGCCGGCATCGCGAGCTTCTGTACGCTATCGCGCATCTCGATGATGATGCGCTCGGCGGTTTTTCGGCCAATGCCCGGAATTCTCGTCAGCATGGCGACATCTTCAGCCTCGATGGTGCGCAGAAAATCCTCCACACTCGCACCGGATAAAATGCCCAGCGCGATTTTCGGACCGACGCCGGACACTTTGAGCAGCCCGCGGAACAAGCGCCGCTCGGCGTCGGTACCGAATCCGAACAAGATGTGGGCGTCCTCACGGACCACCAAGTGGGTGAACAGCGCCACCGGCTCCCCGGTCGAGGGCAGCCCGTAAAACGTTGACATCGGGGCTTCCAACTCGTAGCCCACGCCGTTCACGTCGAGCATCAGCATCGGCGGCTGTTTCATCGCCAGCCGGCCCTTCAGAAAACCGATCATCCGCCCAAGCCCGCCTGCAACATGAGGGCGCGCCCGCGCAGCGCATGGCACACGGCAGCCGCCAGTGCGTCCGCCGCGTCCGCCGGCACGGGTCCATCCAGTTTCAGGATGCTTCTCATCATCATCTGGACTTGGCCCTTTTCGGCGTTTCCCGATCCAACCACGGCCAGCTTGATTTGGCGGGTCGCATATTCGAATACCCCCGCCTTGGCATCGGCGGTACCGCAAATCGCCGCACCGCGCGCCTGGCCCAGCTTCAAGGCGCTGTCCGGGTTGCGGTTGACGAAGACTTTTTCGATGGCGATTTCATGCGGCTGATACTGCGCGACAATGGTTTGCATGCAGCGGAAAATTTCGCACAGCCGAGAGGCGAAATCGGCTTGGGCAGTGCGAATGACGCCGCTCGCCACATAGCTCAACCGCGACCCCGTGGCATCCAAGACGCCAAACCCGGTGCGTTGCGAGCCCGGGTCGATGCCGAGGACGCGAATGGTCGCGATCTCAAGCCCGCGCAATTTGATTCATCATTGGGACTGGCATGGCCCGAGTATGATACCGGCAATAGGCACCTTATCCCACCGGCAGCGCCCGCTTCATCATGGAAACCACCGCAACCTCCCGGACGGCCAGCAGCCGATTGCAGGCCGGCCTGGCGGCGCTGCGAGACATCGCATTGCCGCCGGAAGGCGATTTGGTGCGCAGTGCGGCGCTGGATGTCGCGGAGATCGTGCGCACGCTGGATGCCGACGACGATGTGGTCATCGCCGCGATGATTCAGCCACTGCTGGACGGCGGATACATCGACCGAGAGGCTGCCGGCAAGCGCTTCGGCGAGGAACCGGTGCGACTGGCGCGCGCATTGAGTCAGCTGGGGCAGTTCGGCTTGCCGGCCGACTGGACCCCCGATCGCGGGCTCGAAGCGGCGCAAGCTGAGGCGCTGCGCAAGATGCTGCTGGCGGTGATAGGCGATGTGCGCCTGGTCGTCGTCAGGCTCGCCGAACAGTTGCAAAAAATGCGCTCCGCCAAGGGTGTCGGGGCGCCGCGACAACGCAAACTCGCGATCGAGACGCGCGAAGTGTACGCGCCCCTCGCCAACCGCCTCGGGGTATGGCAGGTCAAATGGGAACTGGAGGACCTCGCGTTTCGATATCTGGAACCGCAGCAGTACAAGCACATTGCCGCGGTGCTGAAAACGCGACGCTCCGAGCGCGAACACTATATCGACGAGTTGAAAATGCTGCTGCAAAACGAGATGCGCGGCGCCGGAATCGAGGCCGTCATCGACGGCCGGCCAAAACATATTTTCAGCATCTGGCGCAAGATGCAGATGAAACAGCTGGCTTTCGAGCAGCTCATGGACATTCGCGCGGCGCGCGTGCTCGTCAACAACATCGCCGAGTGCTACGCGGCGCTGGGCGTCGTTCACTCGCTATGGCAGTTCATTCCGGGCGAGTTCGACGACTACATCGCGACGCCGAAGGACAATCTGTACCGTTCGATTCACACGGCGGTGATCGGGCCCGGCGGCGAGCCGGTGGAAATCCAAATTCGCACGCACGAGATGCATGCCAACTCAGAGCGCGGCGTGGCCGCACATTGGCGCTACAAGGAGGGTGGCCGCAGTAATCAGGCGTATCAGCGAAAAATCGACGAGCTGCGCTCGCTTTTGGCGCCGGCCGAGGATAGCGGCGGCAGCCGTGACTTCCTCGATCGGGTGCGGGTGGATCTGTTCCAGGACCGCGTGTATGTGATCTCGCCCAAGGGTGAAATCGTCGACGTGCCGGTGGGCGGCACCCCGCTCGACTTTGCCTATCAAGTCCATACGGATCTCGGCCACCGGACGCGCGGCGCCAAGGTCAACGGCCGCATGGTGCCGCTCGACTATCCATTGAAGAACAGCGAGACGGTGGAAATCATCACCGCCAAGACTCCGCAGCCCTCGCGCGATTGGCTGTCCCCGCAATCGGGGTTTCTCGCCAGCCCCCGCCATCGCAACAAAGTGCGGGCCTGGTTTCGCAAACAGAACGCTTCGCAGAACAAGGCCGAGGGTCGCGCCATGCTGGAACGCGAGCTGCAGCGGCTCGGCGTGAAGAGTCCGCCCACGCCCGAGCTACTGCGAGAACTGGCACTGGATAGCGTCGAGGCGCTGCACGAGGCGCTGGGTTTGGGCGAAGTCAGCGGCGCCCAAGTCGCAGGCGCCGTACAGCGCCTGCTGCATGTGCGCGAAGCGAAACCCGAGCATTCCCGGGCGCGCGCCGTCAGGCCGGCTCCCGACGTTGAGGTACAGGGGATCGGCGAGCTGCTGTCGACCTACGCGCGTTGCTGCAAACCCGTTCCACCGGAGCCCATCGTGGGCTACATCACGGTCGGCCGGGGCGTCAGCATCCACACTCAAGCGTGTGCCAATTTCGCGCGCCTCAGCATCAAAGCCCCGGCGCGCGTACTGGCTGTCGACTGGGGCGCCATGGGCCGCAGCGAATTTCCGGTGGACATCGAGGTGCAGGCTTTCGATCGCCGCGGCTTGGTGCGCGACGTGAGCGCCGCTCTGGCAGACGAGAAAATCAGCATCCAAGGAATGACCACGGTCACCGACAAGCGCGACAACATTGCGCGCATGCGCATCGCGATATCAATCTCGGGGCTTCCGCAGCTGTCCAACGTGCTGTCGCGGATCGCACAGTTGCCGAACATCATCAGCGCGCGGCGTAAGAAATAGCGTACGAGCCTGTTACCTCGGCACCGTGATGTTGATCGGTTCGAGCATTCGTCAGGAGGTGTAAGAAGCCTCAAGGGAACTGCTTCTTCGTTCCCTTGAGGCTTCTTACACTTCCTGGCGTGCGCCACTCCAACCGATCAAATTCACGGTCCCGAAGTTAGGGCGCGGCGGTGTACGGGATCGACACGTTTCCGCTCTTCGCAGTCCCTGCGCTGTTCACGTAGGTATAACCGAAGGTCAGTGTGCCGACGGCGGCTGCGGTCGGCGAGTAGCTGAGCGAAACCTGGCAACTCGAACCGACGCTCAAACTGGTGCAGGTGAAATTGCTCGAGGCACTGCTCCAATCCGCCGGCAGCGCGGAGAGGTCCGCGGACAGGCCGCTCGCGACATTGCCGTCATCGGTCGTGAAGGTGACCGTGACGGGATGGCTGCCGCTGCCCGTGACGACGCTGAGCGATGCGGGGTTGACGGCCGCAACGACGTTATCGTTGGTGGTCGTGCGGTAGTCGATGGCCACTGATCCTGTCTTGGCCTCGCCCGCATTGTTCACATACGCATAAGTCAAGCCCAGGGTACCGTTGTCCACCCCCGTTGGCGCATAGTTCAAGACGAGCCGGCAGGTACTGCCGCTGCCCAGAACGCTGCAGGCGAATGACCCGGCGGTACTGCTCCAACCTGCCGGAAGTGCGGCCAGATTGCTGGTCACCTGCAGCGCTGTGGCAAGACGGTTATCGTCGGTCGTAAACGCGATCGATACGGCTTGGGCCGGCGATCCGAGCATGGCAACGATTTGGCCCGTGGGCGAAGCGGTGGCCGCCACATTGTCGTTGGTGGTTGCGGCATAGGGAATATTCAACACGCCGAAATTGGGCGTTCCGCTGGCATTGTCGTACGAGTAGCGCAAGGTCAAATTGCCGGCGTCGAGCGCGGTGGGTGCAAATGCGAGCTGCAGCTGACAGCCGTTGCCGGTACTGACGCTGCTGCACCCGAACGCGGTGGCTGCACTGCTCCAGCCGGCGGGCAATTTGGCCAGGCCGGAAACCACGCTCAGGCCGCTCGCGGCATTGCCGTCGCCGGTGGTAAAGGTGACGGTGACAGCCTGCTGGCCGCCCTTCTGCACGGCATTGACTTGACCGTTCGGCGAGACGCCTGCGACAACGGTTTGGCGCGGCGTGGCGGCGTAGGGAATATTGACAGCGCCGCTCCGCGCCGCACCTGAAGCGTCGGTGTAACCGTAATTCAATGTGAGCGTCCCGGCGGCAGCGGTCGTTGGCGCGAAATCCAGGGGAAGCTGGCAGCCGTCTCCGGTGCTGACCACCGTGCACATCAGCGCCGGGACTTTGCTGCTCCAACCCGCAGGTAGCGCACCCAGGTTCGTGCTCAGCGTCAATGCCGTGGCCGCATTGCCGTCGTCCGTGTCGAAACTGACCGTGACGGGTTGCTTGCCGCCGACTGCGGCGTCGACTTCGCCGCTCAAGGTCAGGGAAGCGACCACATTGTTGGATGCAGTCGAGGCATAGGTGAGGGTCATACAGGGCCCGGGCGTCCTCGGCAATCCCGCATTGTCGACGTAGACGCAGTCGAGCGTCAGCGTTCCGGTTTCGATCGCGACCGGCGCGTACGTCAGTGTAAGTACACAGCCGCTGCCGGGACCGACAATGGCGCAGGTGAGACTGTTGGGCGAGCTCCAGCCCGCGGGCAGTGTGCCCAGGCTGCCATAGACCGAGAAGCCCGAGATGGGCAAGCCATCGCTCGAGCTGAATGTCACCGTAATTGTTTGACTTGTACCGACCGCCACGGAAAGCGTATCGGTCAACGCTATTGCGGCTACTTCGTTGTGGGTGCCGGCAACGCCGCCCCCGACGGGGCCGGCCTTCGGCGGTGTGACCGGTGCGGTCGGCACGGCGCCGCCCGGCGAAGCCTTCGGCTCGTTACCGCTTTCACTGCCGTGAGAACTGGAGCCGCAACCGCTGAAGGTTGGGAGGGCTAGTACGCCGAGAAGAATCAAGCGATGGCCTAGTAGCATTTTCCCTCAGCTAGTCCAGGTGTCGTGGGCTAGCAAGGTAAGCTTTTGGCGCGATACTGGGTGTGAATTGCGTCACATGGGAAGGTGCGCCGCAGTTATCGTCACTTGACCGCGCCGCTAATGCAAGCTTGCCTGTTCCAGACAGGCTCGATTGCATTGCCCGCTTCGCGCTTCCTCTGCGAGCACCTGCACCAGAATCTCTTCCGGGCATGCATCTCCCGCATCAACGCGCAGGTCCCGTTCGTCACGAACGGCAAGCTGACGGAGTCCCTCCATCAACAGATTCCGTGCGGCATTGATGTCTCGGTCATGGAACGCTTTGCATTTAGGGCACATCCAAAACCTGACATCCAGCCGCAACTCATCGAGTACGTGCCGGCACTTCGAGCAGGTCTTGCTCGAGGCATACCAGCGATCCACTGCGATGAGGATCTTGTCATGCCACTCGCTCTTGTAGGTGAGCTGGCGGCGAATCTCTCCAAACGAGGCGTCATTAATCGAGCGGGCATTGCGCCCGCGCGATAGCGCCTTGACGTTTAGGTCTTCGATGCAGATCAAATCATAATCTTGCGTCAATCGAGTGGTGAGATCATGCAAGGCGTATTGACGCGCTTGGCGAACCTTGGCATGCGCCCGGGCGACTCGAAGCTTTTGTTTCTCACGCCGTCGGCTGCCTTTCTGGCGCCGCGATAGGCAGCGCTGCTGCTGGCGCAGATACCTTAATCGCGCTTGGTAATGCTTGGGGTTATCGATCTTCTCCCCGGTTGAGAGCGTAGCTAAGTGCTTCAATCCCAGATCCACCCCCACCGCGGGTGCCCAGCAGGAGAGCGAGGGTGGCGCTTTCTCGACGTCGGCGCAAAAGCTCACGAAATACCGTCCCGCGGCATCGAGGGTGAGGGTCACCAGATCCGGTCGATCGACGGATGGTAACGATTCGGCGAGTTTGAGAACCCCGAGTTTCGGCAAACTTAAGATTCCGCGTTTCCACCCGGTCCCAGCGTCTTGAAAGCGCAGGCTCCCCGCTCTGCCCTTGCGCTTGCGCTTGAACTTCGGATACTGGGCACGGCCGGCAAAGTAGTTCCGAAA
>JALYIH010000155.1 GCA_030775865.1 Pseudomonadota bacterium
CGGGTGAATTGGCCGATCCGTGGCTGCACTACAGCCCACGCGGGGGCCCAGTCCTCAAAGCCGGATTCCAACACCACCGTCGGTGAGCCGGTCCCCAGGCAGTAAAGATTGAGGTTCGCCCCGTCGCCGGCGGGTACGATTTGCCCCGGACGCGAATAGATCATGTCGCTAGGCGCAGCAACGCTGGCCGCCGCGAACAACCAAAGACCGATCGCGATGCTTTCTTCAAGACACCAACGCATTACTGTCTCCCCGGCAATTTGCGGCACTCGATGTCAGCTCAAACTTCAATCTCACCCGTCAGATACAACGCACAATTGCCCGCAATGGCAACTCGATGGCCACGATCCTCACACCAAAGCTCACCGCCACGGTCTGAAAGCTGTTGCGCATATAGTTCCGCTTTCCCAAGCCGGGCGCTCCAATACGGCACGAGCGTGCAATGGGTAGATCCGGTTACCGGGTCTTCGGGAACACCGACTCGCGGTGCGAAGAATCGCGAGACAAAATCCGCCTGCATTCCAGGCGCAGTTGCGACTACTCCGTATGTCGGTATACGCGCGACCTTATCCATATCGGGTTTCAAGGATCGCACTTCGTCCTCGCTTCTGAATACGACCATCGTCGCCTGCGCTTTGTGTATCTCGGTCGGCATACACCCCAACGCCTCAGCGACGCTTTGCGTGAGGTCAGGGCAAATGGAAGCCGGCCTGGCAGGAAAATCGAGCGCTAAACGATCTGCCGCGCGAGTCACGTGGAGGGGGCCGCTTGCACTGGTAAACTCGATAGACTTACTCGTGACAAGTCCGCGATGATAGAGCGCAAAAGCGCTCGCCAGTGTGGCGTGACCGCAGAGATCCACTTCAACGGTGGGCGTGAACCAACGAATCGCATATCGATTCCCGTCCGCAACGACAAACGCAGTCTCCGCGAGATTATTCTCGTGCGCGATCGCCTGCATCATCCCTGCATCAAGCCTTCTGTCCGTAATGACGAC
This sequence comes from Pseudomonadota bacterium, assembly GCA_030775865.1. Lineage (GTDB taxonomy): Bacteria > Pseudomonadota > Gammaproteobacteria > Steroidobacterales > Steroidobacteraceae > Bog-1198. Next base: position 998 of record JALYIH010000155.1, read on the forward strand.
GGCTGCCGGGTTGCCGCGAAAGCGGGTCTTTGTAAAAGCGTCTACCCAATAAAGCGGACATTTCATTTCTTCCTCCTGTGCATCAGAATTTCGAGAGGATCTTCTTTTTCAATAGTCGTATTGCCTTTTCGTCCCGTTTATAAAACGTCCACTGTTTGATGCGCTTACCGTGCACAAGGCCGGCTTGCGACAAAATTCGCAGATGCTCGCTGACGGTGGGATGGCTTACCGCCAGTTTCTGCGCGATCAAGACGCCGCATACGCCATCTTTGATCAAGTCGCCGTCAACCTGCGGCGGAAAGTGATCCCGTGGCGAACGCAGCCACTCCAGGATTTGAAGGCGACGCTCACTGGCAATTGCGCGAAGGGTGGTATCAATTTTCATATTGACAGTTTTCTCATCCTCGCTTGTCGGTTGGCCGAAGTGCCGACAGGCTCGCGCGCTGCCGACCGGCCGCATCGAAATTCGTCGGGTCCAGCCATCGCTCGAACGCCGCCTTCACTTCCGGCCATTCGCTGTCGATGATCGAATACCACGTGGTGTCCCGATTCCGGCCTTTGGAGACGACGGCCTGCCGGAAGATGCCTTCAAAGCGGAAGCCAAGCCGCTCGGCCGCTGCACGCGACGGCGCGTTCAGCGCGTCACATTTCCACTCGTAGCGGCGATAGCCGAACTCCTCGAACGCCCGGCGCATCATCAGATACATGGCCTCGGTTGCCGCACGTTTGCGCTGAAGCAATGGCGAGTAATTGAGATGACCCACCTCGACGACGCCGGAGGCGGGATCGAGGCGCAAATAGCTCGCGACGCCGACGGCTTTGCCCGTCTCGCCGTCGATGATGGCGAAAAACAGCGTATCCTGCTGCCCTGCCGCCCAATTCGTCCATTCCCGAAATGCCGCTTCCGACGCGAACGGACCATAGAAGAGGTATGTCCAGTTGCGGCCGTCTGCATCGAGGCTGAATGCCTCGAACAGCGAAGCTGCGTCGCGTGCGGGAGCGAGCGGCTCCAGCCGGCAGAAGCGTCCGACCATCAATGATCGCGGCAGAGGTTCGCGTCGCGACCATCCGGGAATCGGGGCGCCGATGGGCTGGCCCAAGGCATTGCGGCCCGATCTCGGTGCCTCGTGTGGATTCATAATCCCTCCGCGGAGAAAAGTGACGGTCTAAATATCCTATCAGAGTTTCATATTGACAGTTAGTCATCTGGCGAAGTAGGATTTAGGCAAGTGGCTAATGACTAATCACTTAAACATCACCCGCATGGGTCCACGATCAAACATCAAATCGCGCAGACAAACCATGCGCGTCGAGGCACGGAGAAAGCTATGCCCAGAGAAGCCGTCACGACCAATGCAATTGCTCAGCCGATAGGTCCTTTTTCGCCGGCAATTCGCGCCGGGGATTTCATCTTTCTCAGCGGACAAGTCGCACAGACTTCCACCTCAGCAGGACTGATCGCCGGAGAAGTAGGACCTCAAACCGAACAGGTCATCGCAAATCTTCGCGCGATACTCGCCGCCGCGGGGAAAACTCTGGCCGATGTCGTGCGAGTCGGCGTTTATCTGACCGATATGAAGGATTTTGCCGCGATGAACGCCGTCTACCAGCGGTATTTTGACGCGCCGTATCCTGCCAGAACGGCGATCGGCGTTGCGGCGTTGCCGCTGGGGGCCTCTGTTGAAATCGACCTTGTCGCACGATAGCGCGGGCCAACGCATTAAGCTCTCCGATGCCGATATCTCGGTCGATCGAGCCGGTGTATTGCGGGTACAAGGCATCATTCAGCCGTACGTCCGACGGACCCCGGTCATTGAAGTGCACGGCTCCGAATTTGGATTGGGCGACTTCCGGTTGACTCTCAAGCTAGAGCTATTTCAGCACGCGGGTTCATTTAAAAGTCGCGGTGCTTTCGCCAATCTCCTTCTGCGAAAAGTGCCCGAGGCCGGCGTTGTGGCCGCTTCGGGGGGCAATCACGGCGCGGCCGTCGCTTACGCTGCGATGAAACTCAACGTTCCCGCGAAAATCTTCGTTCCGACGATTTCCAGTGCGGCCAAAATCCGGCGCATTCGCGAGTGTAACGCCGAACTGGTTATCGCAGGAGACCGCTACTCTGACGCCCTCGCGGCCAGCGAGCAGTGGAGTGCCCAATCCGGCGCCATGGCGATCCATGCCTTCGATCAAGTGCACACAATTCTCGGGCAGGGCACGCTGGCGGCGGAGATCGAAGCCCAGTGTTCGAATGTCGACACCGTCCTTGTCGGAGTAGGCGGCGGCGGATTGATCGGCGGGATCGCCGCCTGGTTCGGCAAGCGCGTGCGCCTCGTCGGCGTTGAACCGGAGGCTTCGCCTACCCTCTCGAACGCCCTTGCCGCGGGTGGACCGGTCGATGCGCCGGCGGACGGCTATGCTGCTGACTCGCTTGCGCCGAGACGGGTTGGGGAATTGTGCTTCCAAATAGCACGGAAATTCGTCAAGCGCGTGATTCTGGTGGATGACGGCGCCATTCGCGATGCGCAATTCGCACTTTGGGATCGACTGCGGCTCGTGGCCGAGCCAGGCGCCGCCGCTGCACTTGCGGCGCTGCTCTCGCGACGATACGTCCCGGCGACGCACGAACATGTGGCCGTCGTCATCAGTGGCGGCAACACTGACGCCGTGCGCTTTTAGCAATGGAGATAGGCGTGATTGCCGGCTCAGAAACGAAAATCGATGCGTACGAGCGTCTCCTGGCGCTGCTGGACGCGAACGGCGCGCAGTACCGGCTCATAGACCATCCGGCGGAGGGCCGTACGGAGATCGTCAGCGCCATGCGCGGCCACCCGGTTCGGCTGGCAGCGAAATGCATCATCGTGATGGTGAAGCTGGGTAAAAAGGTGACGAAGTTCGTACTGGCCGTGATTCCGGGAGACGCACGCGTCGATTTGGATGTCATCCGATCGCTCAAACGGGGAACCTATGCAGGCTTCGCACCACCTGACCGGGCCGAAGAACTGGCGGGATCAGTCGTTGGCACGGTGCTGCCCTTTGCTCTTGACCCACGGTTGGAGCTGATCGTGGATCCGGCCATCGCGGACTCCGACGAGCTGTTCTTTAACGCCGGGCGTCTCGATCGCTCGATTGGGCTCAAGACTGCTGACTATGTCCGCCTGGCGAGGCCACGCTTCGAACGCATTGCCAAAGTCTCACAGGAAAATGAAACATGAGCTTTGCGATTACGCTCAATAAAATCGGCGGCCCCGAAGTTCTCCACTGGGAAGCCATCCATGTCGGTCACCCTGGGCCTGAGCAAATCAGGCTGCGGCACACCGCTATCGGGCTCAACTTTATCGACATCTATCACCGCACGGGGCTCTATGCCCAGCCCTTGCCCTTCGTGCCCGGCGTAGAAGCTGCGGGCGTGATTGAGGCAATCGGCAGCAACGTTGCGAATCTCAAGGTCGGCGATCGCGTCGCCTATGCTCTCGTCATCGGCGCCTATTCTGAAGAACGATTGATCGCCGCCGACCGCGTGGTAAAAATCCCCGATGGTATTAGCGACGCCGATGCTGCGGCCATGATGCTGAAAGGTATGACGGCTCAGTACCTGCTCCGGCGCGTCCACCGAGTCACGAAGGATGACACCATCCTGGTGCATGCCGCGGCCGGCGGAGTCGGCCTAATCATGTGCCTGTGGGCGTCGCATCTGGGAGCTACTGTGATCGGCACGGTCTCCACCGAGGCTAAAGCGGAACTCGCGCGTGCCAACGGTTGCACTCACGCTATCACGACAAACAACTCGGACTTCGTGGCGAGGGTGAAAGAGATCACCGGAGGTAAGGGTCTGCCCGTGGTCTACGACTCGGTCGGGCGCGACACGTTTCACAAGTCGCTCGCATGCTTGAAGCCGAGGGGCACCATGGTTCTGTTTGGCCAGGCCTCAGGCGCGGTCGAGCCTATTGACCCGAACATCCTGCAGCGCGGATCATTGTTTTTGACCCGCCCCACGCTCGGAACCTATATCGCGTCGCGATCGGATCTTGAGGAAACCGCGAGCGAATTGTTTAATGTCGTAGCATCAGGGGCTGTCAAGATCGAAGTCAAGCAGAGATACCGATTGCGCGACGCCGGATTGGCGCATCGAGATCTGGAGGCACGCAAAACGACCGGTTCCACCGTCTTCGATGTCAACGGGTAGCAGCCATTCTGGAGTCACGCCCCATTCGAATTGACAAGATGTGTACCGTGATCGGCGAGCACAATACTCACGCACGCCGTCAGGCGCGTAGCATAGTCGATATGCAGAAACTCGTTCGGGCCGTGCGCGTTGGAATGTGGCCCCAGTACGCCGGTAACGAAGAACTGAGTTTTCGGGAACCGCTCGCCCAGCATTCTGAGAAATGGGATACTGCCTCCGCCGCCAAGATAGACTGGCTCGCGGCCGAACACCTGTCTTGAGGCGCGTTGCATCGACTGCTCAAACCATGGTGCGAAAGCCGGCGCATTCCAGCCGACGGTTGACGAGGTAGACTCGAAGCTGACCTGCGCACCATAGGGTGGGTCGCGCTCGAGCACCGTACGCACAATCCGACTCGCGCCGGCCGCGTCTACGGTAGGTGGAAGGCGAAGGGAAATCTTCAAGCTAATTGCCGGTGGCAATACATTGCCCGCCATGTGCGTCGGCGGCAAGCCGTCGGCCCCGATGACGGTGAGTGTCGCCCGCCAGGTGTTATTGATCAGCAATTCCTCCGCATTGCACGATATGGGTCGCGCGCCGGCAACGAAGGGGATCTTCTCCAGGATCTGGGACCCAAAAATGCCGGCTGCTACGCTGATCTGGGCGCGACGATCGTTGGGAATGTCCGCTTGCAACTCATCGAGCCGCAAGTCCCCGGTCATCGGATCCTCGATTCGCTCCAGCAACTGTTGGATGATCCGAAACGGCGCCGGTGCAATGCCGGACGCGAGTCCGGAATGAGCACCCTCGGTCAACACACGCACCGTGAGTTGGCCATCGAGGTAACCGCGCAGAGACGTGGTACTCCACAGCTGCGCGTAGTTGCCGCATTCTGCATCGAGGCAGACGACGAGCGAGGGCTCGCCGAGACCGGCTCCGAGCGCATCAAGATGCGCCGGCAGGTGAATGCTGCCGCTCTCCTCCGATGCCTCGATCATCAGCACACAGCGTGCGAGAGGTATTCTCTGAGCCTTGAGAGCGGCGATTGCGGTCAATGAGCTGAAGACCGCGTAGCCGTCATCGGCGCCTCCGCGGCCGAAGAGCTTGCCGTCGCGAATGACAGGCTCCCACGGCCCAAGCCCAGGCAACCAACCCGTAAACTCCGGTTGCTTGTCGAGATGTCCGTAAAGCAGAACGCATCCGGGAAGCTCCCCCGGTACATCAACGAGCAGCAAGGGCGTCACACCCGGCAAGCGGCGCACCTCCACGCGCATGCCCGGCACGGGCTGAGCGCGGCACCAGCCGGCCATGAGTTCAATGGCCTGGCCCATATACCCATGGCGCTCCCAATCGGGATCGAACGCTGGGGATTTGTTCGGAATACGAATGTAGTCCTGCAGCTGCCCGAGGATCGAGTTCTGCCAGGAACTCCTAACGAAGCGCCTCATGCGTAAGAGATCCATTAACGATACTCCATACGATCCGGCGAACCGTCAATCATGGACGCACACACCGCCCGTCGGCGCCTCCCGCTTTGAGGCACCGGTATGAATGAGGAATACGCTGAAGACGATCATTAGCGACGCGAACATAGAGCGGATCGCAATCACGTCGCCGGCGATGAAATATCCGAGTGCCATGGCGACCACGGGGTTGACGTATGCGTGGCTCGAGACCCGTGTGGCAGAGAATCTTCCTAAGAGCCACACATAGGCGGTATAGGCGATCAGCGAGCCAAAAATCACCAAATACATCAGTGCAAGTGCCGCGCGTAGAGTGATGTGCGGGAGAGGATGCATTTCTCCGGAGACCGCGGAGATCACGAGCAATCCGGCCCCGCCGAGCATCATCTCCGCGCCGGCGGTCAATGGCCTCGATGTGGGAAGAGCGAGCCGACCTGACAATACGGCACCCAAAGACCAGGCTCCCCCGGCGGCAAGGATAACTCCGCAGGGAATGAGGGCCAAATGCTGAGCACCATTGTGGACAAGCAGCAACGCTACACCTGAAAATCCCGCGCCCACGCCAAAGACTAATCGCCATTGCAGCGACTGTGTGCGAAACACGAAAACTTCTAGCACGATTGTCGTGATGGGTAACGTGGCCTCGATGATGGCCGTCATACTCGAGGTCACGTATTGTTCAGCCCAAAACAAGGGGCCGTAGGTAGCTACGAACATGCACAACCCGATAAGACTCAAGCCTCGCCACTCCGTATGAGAGGGCCGCGGTTGCCCACGCGCGCGCATGACGCCGTAAAGCAAGGTCCCGGCGATGCTGAAGCGCAGGCCTGCTGTAAAAAACGGCGGAATCTCCAGCACGGCAATGCGGATGGCAAGGAAGGTGCCCCCCCAAAGCAAATATATTGCGCCGAATGCCAGCGCCTCCCGGACGTCAAACCTTTTCCTCGCATCGTCCGTGCTAACCATTAATACACTCATAGCTGGTTAGTATCCCTTGCCCGCACTAACCTGTAAACTCTTTTTTGACAGTTATCTGAGTAGGACCATGCCCGCGACATTTCAGCTCATCGCCGCTCACCCAGTGCTGGATTTCGTCAATACGCTGGACAATAGATTTATCGACGCGGGTCCGACCGAACTCCTGTGTGGGTACGCAGACCTCCTGAGGTTTGCCGAACAAGCGGGGCTGATAGACGCAAAGCGCGCCGGCGCGCTCGCACGCCGCAAGAATTCGGCCGCCGCGGCTCGAGCGTTGGCGGCAGCGCTTGAATTACGCGAAGCTCTGGCAGCATTGTTGTATGGAAGTTGGACTAGCGCGCGTCCTCCTTCCGGCGAGATTATTAAAGCGCTAGAGCGCAAATTCCTCGAAGCAGAGGGGCACAGGGCACTTGTGTGGAACTCGCGGCTCTCGGATCAAGACGGGACTTCGCGAGTGGATTGGGAGTGGGGCCGGTTCGAAACGAATCCGGAATTCCCCGTTTGGGTCCTCGCGCAATCAGCGGCGCGATTGCTGACATCGACTGCGATGAATCGTGTTCACATGTGCCATAGTGAAACGTGTCGATGGCTGTTCCTGGACACGAGCAAGAATCACACTCGTCGATGGTGCGATATGAAAATCTGCGGCAATCGAATGAAGGCCCGCAGTTTCCATGCACGGCGTGTCGGGTAGGTGCGCGATGAGGAAGTGACCTCGGCAGAGAGCCGGATTCTTGTCTGCAGGCCGCAGTCATTCTGATCGAGGGCGATCTCCGGTTTGGCTTTGAACACGTTGGCTCGACATATTTATGGACCCGATTCCCGTTGGAGCTGGGCAATGCGCTCGCGGGCTGTCGCCAAATCGAGGTTTTCGCGTTGGCGCAGCAACACCACAGCATCGATTATTCGACCCGCCTTCGCTAGTTCCCGCACAGGATCAGGCCCCACTGTTGTTTCCGGTGCCCGACCGAGAGCGCACAGAATTGCATCACGCATGGCGTTGTGACGTTCCAGATCCGGCTCGTAGCTAGCAGTCATAGGTATGACGGCATCCTGCGTCCGAAAAGCCAGACGACAGTGGATTGAGTCCCAGTTGCCGACCTGAGGTGATATCTGGACTGTCACATCGACAATATCTTCAAACCGTAACTTCGCGCGTGTCACCCTCACCACCGTGAGCTTGCGTACGGCCACGACGCGACGCGCCTTATCAAACACGACGTCCGTCATCTGCAGGAACGCCAAACCGAATGCGCTTGCGACTAAGGGCAAGAAGTAGAAGGTGATGCGCTGGTGATGCGCTAGAGCCTGAGCACCGACGATGCCAGCCGCAATAAAACACACGGTGGCAATCCACAGAGTGCGGTCTTTGAGCGCCAAGCGTGAGACAGAATCTTCCACTATTCTCATTTTTGAACTATCTCGTTCATTGCAGGCAGCGGTGTATCATATACTTTGGTGCGTCGGATCGTCGCCCCCGAATGCCGAAGAACTGAATGCAAGGAGAGGTTCGGGGCAGCTTGACCGGTCAGCATCTGCGTACGAGAAAGTCATCGGCCAGCCAACGGGTGAGCCGGTCACCGGTACCAAGCCGTTGAATGCGCGGTTCGACGACATCAAAATCGCGCAACGTCACACTTGAAAGTGAAAGCTAATTACTACCAACCGCATGGGCCCCCTCTCGCCATCGCTCGCAAGCCGCTGGCTGTTACCGAGGGCTCAGCGCGTTTTATCAAGCACTCCCTGATATCGCCGTCCACGTTAAAACATCGGGAATTTCCCTGTACCGTCTCCCAAGGGCACTACCGCCCAGACCGACCGGACACTAGCCACTGTTCAAGCCCCGGCGAGTAGGTGCGGCTGGATCGGTGTTCCGATCCGTCAGAGAGCGTAATCACGTGTTCTCGATTATCGATGCTGCGCAATTCCACGATGCACTTCGTGCGCACGATTCTCGAGCGGTGGATGCGAAGAAATGCGGTCGGATCGAGCTTGCATTGCAATGAACTCATGGTCTCGCGCAGTAAATGCGAGCGGCCTCGCACATGCAGTTCCGTGTACTCGCCCGCGGCGCTGATCCATTCAATGTCTTCGACCAGCACGATCTGGGTTCTCTGGCCCGTGCGCACCAAGATGCGCGAGGGATATTTCCCCAGGTCCTTGTTGAGCATTTGCAGGATGCGCTCGGCCATTTGAGTTCTTGCGGTTGAATTCATCAGCGCGGCGGCGCGATCCACTGCCGCGGCAAAGCGCAAATCGTCGATCGGCTTCAGCAGATAATCCAGCGCATGAATACTGAAGGCGCGTAGCGCATGTTGGTCATGGGCGGTGACGAAAATAACGGCCGGCAAATTTTCCTTGGGCAGCGTGCGCAGCACCTCGAATCCGTCCATGCCGGGCATTTGCACGTCCAGGAATACCAGATCGGGCGCAAGCTCGAGGACCTTCTCAACGGCGGTCGGCCCGTCCCCGCATTCACCGACGATCTCGACATCGGCAGTGGTCTTGAGCCGCAACGACACCCCCTGTCTGGCCAAGGGCTCATCATCGACGATCAGGACGCGCACACGATTCCTGCCTGCGCCGGCGCTTTTCGGTACGGCAGCTCAATCCTTACTTCGCAGCCTCCCGCTTCGGGCCACTGCAATTCGAACTTGTGCTCCGCGGCATAGAGCGTCTCGAGACGCTGAATGGTATTGCTGAGTCCGACTCCATTGATCGGCGGGTTGGGCCGCTCAAGTGGGGTAGGGGGAAGGCCGGAGTTTGCGACTCTGATGCACAGTCGAGCGTTCTGGATCGAGCTCTGAATTCGTATGGTTCCGCCTGCGATCAGCGGCGCGACGCCGTGTCGCACGGCATTTTCCACCAGCGGCTGCAGCAGCATAGTGGGAACCAGCGCGTCCAAGCTGTCCTCCGGAATCGTGACCTCGACTCGTAGCCGATCCGCGAGCCTGATCTGCTCGATGGCAAGGTAGCGCTCGATGAACGCGATTTCTTCTGACAGGCGTGTCTCCGATAGCGCATCGCTGTTGAGGACAGTTCGCAGCAATTCGGCCAATTGCGCCAGCGTGCGAGTGGCGGCCGACGCTTTCCCGTCCAGGACCAGGGTGGACACCGCGTTCAAGGAATTGAACAAAAAGTGAGGATTAAGCTGGTAGCGTAAGGCGCGAAGTCGCGCATCGCGTGCCTCAGCCTCGACCCGCAAGCGGCGCTCGCGCTCCCGCGCCGATTGCTGCCATTGTTTGACGCTGAAGTACAGATTGCACCATAGGAACAGAATCATGGTGGAATGCACCGCGGAAGACAGCCAATCCCAAGTCCCTTGCCAGCGCCCGATCGACCATTCATGGGCGAGGCCCGAAGCGGCGCCGGCCAGCAACGAGAACCCAAAGGCACGCGTCTCCAGAGAAATCCAGGGTAGATCGCGCCGCGTGAGCGCGCGGCATGGGAAACGCAGCAGGCAGCTGGCGGCAAACATCGAGAGTACCGAGAAGCTGATGACCCAAAGCACCCCTTGCATCTTCAGCGACGGTAGATTCGAAGCGAGCAGCAGCAGATAGAAATAACCCCAGCCGAGGGCTTGCGCCGGCCAGAAGCTGGGAAATCCGAGGGCGTCGCGCTTTAGCATAGTCACTAATATACAACCGTAACCCTCAGCTTATCGTCCAATGCCCACGGCTCATCGCCTGAGACCCTCGGTCTGCAACATCGAGACATCCGAGAACAAGACAAGATCTATATTCCCTGCGTTCAAGCTTCAAACCCAGGGACAACCCATGACGGAGATACGAAGCTTGGCGGTGCCGGCGCATCATTGGCCCCCACCGGCAACACACCCCAATATCTCTTGGGTATACAGGAATTTAAGGACAGTCCCTTCAATGAAGCAAATACTCTTAGCCTTACTGTGGATGGCTCCCATCTTTACCGTGAACGCGGTGTCCGCACCGGCTGGCGCGACCGCACATCGCGGACCAGGCACCGTATTCCGTGACTGTCCGGATTGCCCAGAGATGGTCGTAGTCCCGGCGGGTAAGTTCACCATGGGATCATCCCCCTCCGAGAAATCCTGGGCGGTCGGTCATGGCGCCACGCCCGGGTCGGTTTCTGACGAATCGCCGCAACACTTTGTTTCGCTGCGATCCTTCGCCTTGGGCAAGTACGACGTGACGCGCGCTGAATACGCGGCGTTCGTTCGAGAGACAGGATATTCCGCCGTGGATGGATGTGGTCATGACGGTGAGAAGTGGAACAAGCAAGCAGGCGTAAGCTGGCAGAATCCTGGCTTCATTCAAACCGACCGAGACCCAGTTGTGTGCGTCAGCTGGCATGATGCAAGGGCTTATGTGTCTTGGCTGAATGGCAAAGTGCGTCGGCGGGGTTCAACCTCAGGGGATGGCCCTTACCGATTGCCCAGCGAATCGGAATGGGAATATGGGGCGCGCGCCGGAACGACGACGCGACTGTGGTGGAGTGACGACGACGGAGCCGCAGCAGACTATGCCTGGTACAAAGCCAATTCTGGCGGTCAGACTCACCCGGTGGGTTTGAAGCCTGCCAACCCCTTCGGACTCTACGACATGGCGGGTGATGTCTGGCAGTGGACGCAGGACTGTTATGTTGACTCTTACGCCAATGCACCGACGGATGGTAGTGCGGTCGAAGTTGGAGACACCTGCATGCGCGTCGATCGGGGTGGCTCCTGGTACTACCCCTCGTGGCTCCTACGCCCGCCAACGCGTGAGAGAAACCCTTCCGACTACCGCGACCTGATCATGGGGTTTCGCTTGGCGCGGTCAATCCCGTGAAACGGAAATCGAAGACGAATCTATCATGATAGGAATTCGAGACTACTTGCTGCAAGCCGGGATACCGCCAGAATTGTTGGTCAAAACGCTCTGGGCGCGCGTTGATGTGAAACAAATTGGGGAGAGAACTCGATGGTAAAAATGCGAATGTTTTCGCTGTTGGCGTTAGCAATCTGTGCCGCAGGACAATTAATGGCTCAATCGCCCGCCCCCGTAACCCTAGTGAAAGCAGGGCATCTGCTCGACCCGCGAACCGGGAATGTGCTCTCGCCCGCAGCCGTCCTGATTGAAAACGGGAAGATCCAAGAGATTGGGCCACCTTCTCAGGTGCAGAGTCACGCGCCGGCCGGCGCCAAGACAATTGATCTGGGCAGCGCGACCTTGTTGCCTGGGCTGATCGATGGCCACACGCACTTGCTCCTCGATGTGGTCGTGCCTCCGTCGGCCGAGAGAGCGCGCCGGTTCAATGGAGACTTTGTTCCCGATCTGTTGTTGGCGATTGTTGAGTCGCCCGGCAAACGCGTATTGCTGGGCGCGCAGATGGCGCGTGAGGACCTCGAAAGTGGTTTCACAACCGTCCGCAATCTGGGGCACTCGGGCATCGACGGTGATACCACGCTTCGCGATGCGATCAACGCCGGCCGCATTTCCGGTCCCCGCATCTTGGCCTCCGGACGCAAAATCACTTCGCTTGGTAACTATGTCCAAAGCCTGAATCCCGTCCTTGCCGAACCCATTCTCCGCCAAGAGTTTTTCGAAGTGACCAACCTCGAGGAAGGACGTCGCGCTGTGGATGAGAACCTCTTTTACGACATCGACGTCGTCAAAGTCACGCTCGACGACGATGGCGTTGGCATAAACCCGTCGATCATGTCCGCGATCGTCGAGGAAGCCCATCGCGCGCATAAGAAGGTCGCCGTCCATGCCGTGGGCAAAGGCGCCATCCAAATTGCCATCGACGCGGCTGTGGACAGTATCGAACATGGCAACGACATAACCGATGAGCAGCTTAAGATGATGCGCGACAAGGGCATCTTCTTCGACATCACGCCGACCTTTTGGAGCGGGTTCTTTTCGAAGATTACCGAGCCAAGCATTGTACGGGTACCGCCCTCAAAGGCCGACATGGCCGCCTCCGATGAGCGCAGGCGTAAATTTGTTCAGCGAATTCTCAAGTCAGGAGTGAAGTTCGCGGCTGGATCAGACATGTGCTGGTTCTATCCTGGCAAGACACGTGGCCAAGCCTCGGCGACCATGTTTTCCCATTTGCAGGACGCCGGAATGCCGCCGCTCGAAATCCTTCGCGCGGTCACCACCAATGCCGCGCAAATGCTCGGATGGCAGGACCGCATCGGAGCAGTTGAGCCGGGGAAATTTGCAGACCTCGTTGCCGTCGCGGGCAATCCGCTCGCCGATATCAGCGAACTTGAGCGAGTTCGATTTGTGATGAAGGAGGGTCAACTGATTAGGAACGACCTGGCGTCGCCTTGAGGCGCACGCTTTGTATCCGGATTCGCCATTCCGCTGTGCTGTTTGTCGAGCCTAGCCAATTCAACTAACCGCAACTGCCACCGATTAGCACGCCGGATATGCACAAACCGCTTGTCTTCTAGCCTCTCTGGTCGGCTGGAGTATCCAAGTGGCACCGACGGAAGTGACACCTAAATTGACGCCGACCTGCCAATCACACTGATGCAAGGCGGCGTGTTCTGGCTGATCGTTGCGTTCGGGCTGTGCGTTCCAACCGGTAGTCGCCATCGGAAGGACGAGTGATATTCGCAATACCGATGCGCCGCCGTTGCACCGGACCGATTTGACTACCCAGAGAGACAATGACCATGAGGTTGCGGGGGTTTTGTGGGAGTCGGTTCTGCTTTGTTGTGCTTCGTCGTGCTCTGAGGTCGATTTGCAACGGACATCCCGCGAGCGAAGTTGCTTAAAAACAAGTACTTACAATTGCCAAAACTCCAATTTCGACCGCACGTCGAGCTACGAACCAGGAGGCCGGGGGTTCGAATCCCTCCGGGCGCACCATCACTTTCCTTGACCGAGAACCCTTCGTCGTTGCTGGCAGCTCGACGCAGTGATTCGAACTCCCGGCAGACAACAAGGGAGATCCACGACAGCGCCGCGCAGCGGCGATGGCGATCGCCCGAAGGGCGACCCCAAAGGGGTGAGCGCGCAGCGCGAATAATCTCTCCGGGCGCACCATAATTTCCGCGTTAAAACAGTCATTTAGCGTTTTCGACCTTAGCCTGTTTTGCGCCGCAGCCAGGTGGTTGCGGGAGATTTGCGGGACTCCGTGTCGCACATTGGTTCTGCGGCGACGAGGGCACTAGGAACGAACCCAGCAAGAATCTCGACGTCGCCGCCATCAAGAAGCGTGGTCGCCAGCGCCTTCAGGCCGACCGCAAGTAGATAAACGCGGCAGGACAGGGAGAGATGATATCGCGAATTCGCTTACCCTCTCAGGTCAGGCAGCAAGCCCGGTCGCTCGATCGTTGGACTCGTCGATCCCTCGGGTGATCCGTAGCCAGGACCAGACTACAACTCAACTATGCGCACGTGCCCTAGCTTGCCATACTCGATAATGTGTCCATCGCGAGTCGCCAGCGCCACACCCTGCGTCCGTGCGGTCGCGATCAGGAAGCGGTCAGCCGGATCCCCATGAGGTTTCCCCGGGAGCAAAGTGCTCTCTGCTGCCGCAGCTGCATCCAGCGGCGCAAAATGGATACCGGGGACGTTAAGCGCTCTCTCGACCCAATCCCGTAACGGTATGGATAGTTGAATTCTGCCTTTGGCGCTCTGTGCGCCAATCTCCCATACGGATATTGCCGACACCAAAAGCCCATCGCCTGTTCGTGCCGCATCCAGCTTCCTAACGCTCGCCGGCCGCAGCCGATCAGTAGTGCCTTCTGCATACCAGAGCCAGATGTGAGTATCGAGAAGCAACGCGCTCATTTATCGCGGCTACCACGACGCGCGCGCTGTTTCTTCGTCGCGACCGCGAATAAATGATTCTCATCGCCGGACAATGCGCTCCATTCCTCATCGATAGGGGCTACGACATTCCCTTTGATCTTTACCGTATTCTTCATATATCCGAATAAGGAGCTAGATTGCGCCGGAATAGGCACTAACTGTGCCACGGGTTTGCCGTGTTTGGTAATTACCACGGGCTGTCCGGTTCGAGCGACCTCATCCATCAATTTTAGGCACTCGGCCTTGAAAACTGCCGCAGGAATATCCATCCGTTTCTCACATATGACCATAATTTATGGACATTATATGCCTGATAGGAATCGGCGCAACTCTCGTTGGTTCCGTTGCATTAAGGGGCGTTATCGTACAATTGCGGCATCCTTCGGATGCCTAAATGACCAAACCGATGTTCCGAGATCCCATTTACCGCCGCCGCCGCTTCGATGCCGAGATCATCGGGCTTTGCGTCCGCTGGTACATCACCTACCGGTTGAGCGATCGAGATCTGGTGGCGATGATGGCTGAGCGCGGCGTTAGTGTGTCCCACACGACGATTCATCGTTGGGTGATTCGCTATGTGCCGGAGTTCGAGAAGCGATGGAACCGCTTCGCCCGACCCGTGAACACCTCCTGGCGTGTGGATGAGACCTACATAAAGGTGCGGGCAAGTGGAATTTTCTCTATCGGGCTGTCGACAGGTACGGCAAGACCGTGGATTTTCTGCTTCGTCCGGATCGCGGTATCGCGGCTGCACAGGCATTCTTCCGCAAAGCACTGTCGACGTGTCTACCGCGGTGGCCTCGCAAGATAACACTCGATGGCCACAGGCAGAGCCACCTGGCGCTTCGGTATCTGCGTCGGGAGAATCCGAAGTGGAAGCTTGTCCTGGTGAGGACTAGCCAATACCTCAACAATCTCATTGAGCAGGATCATCGAGCGGTCAAACGCCGATGCGCCTCGATGGGAGGCTTCAAGTCGTTCGGGAGTGCGGCCATTACATTGGCCGGCATCGAGCTGGCCCACCGGATTCGCAAGCGACAATTCTCGTTCGGGCGCGGTCGATATCGGAACTGCCGGGTGTTACCGTGAACTTTCAAACGTCCGGAATTGAACAGCCATATCTGGCCGAACAGCGACCCCACGATTCGCTTGTCGCTCATGCCGGTTTTCGCATGGCGTCCAATGCTGCGCGCGCAAGAAATCCCGATCGCGTCTCACCCTGCTTAGCGTGAGCATCCACCGCACGGAGAATCCGCTGCGGTAACGTAATGTTGACTCTGGCGGCCTTATCCCCAAGTTCGCTGACGTGAACGTCCACGATCGCCCAGGTCCAGCCGCGGAAGCTGCGCTTGCTACGCAACTGTTCGATAGTGGAGGGCTTTGGAAAGGGTTGGCCGTCATCCAGCAGGCCTTCGAGATGAAGCAGGATAGCTTCCCGCGCGTTGGTCAACGCCTCGTCCAAGGTATCGCTTGCTGAAAAACAGCCTGGCAAATCAGGAACCACGACGCCGTACGCGTGTTTGGAATCGCCCGTCTCGATTGCAATGGGATATCGCATAAATTAGAACCTCACTTCAGGCCGGCCTGCTTTCGAATCGCCCGCACTAGTCCTTTCCCTAGATCCTTCTTCGGATGCGGCACCGTTACGGTGATCGGAACTGGCAGCAGGCTGGAAAAGCTCACGTAGTTCCGGTGCAAGACTGATAGATTCGCGGACGTATCTAGTGCCGCACGAAATTCCCTTCCATTGCAACCGCGGAGGATCACGGCCATGCATTTTCTTCCAAGA
>JALYIH010000156.1 GCA_030775865.1 Pseudomonadota bacterium
ATCGATGCCCAGACTCGGGACCGAGCGATCGAGAATCGATTTCACGGACGGTTTATTTCTCTCATCCCCGACTCGCTGAGCGCGGGGCACGCAGACATTCAGATACCAACGTCCGCGGCTGTCTTCACTGAAATTACCATCGCGGGACCTGGCGTTGGCGGCGGCGCGTCGCGCCGGCGCCGCTGATCCGCATGTCAAAACCAGCGTGAGCGAAAAGCTGGCGCACGCGGGCGCCGGAGCCGATTATCTTGCGGAAGCGGTAGCACGTTCCATCGCCACCGGCCGTCCGCTCTTGGGACACGCCGGTGCGCGGCATATCGGATAAGGCATATGGAAGGCGGGGCGCAGTCGGTCACCGATCGACCTGCCCGGTGAGATCGTGTCGCGTCTGGACATGTCTCTGTCGCGATATCACAAGTCCCGGGGCGGGTGTCGACTTACCATGGTGTATTGGAAGAGCTGCGTAAGATACCGTGGCGGCTAGCAAAATGACCGTTGGAGGCGTAGATGGCAGAGCCGACTGAAGGTGAATTCGACTTGAGCTCGCTGAATGACGAGGAACTCACCGAGCAGGTCCACGACGACCTATACAACGGCCTCAAGACCGAAGTCGAAGAAGCGACGCGCATTTTCCTGAAGCGAGGCTGGTCCGCTGAACGCGTGCTGAACGACGCGCTGGTGGAAGGCATGCGAATAGTCGGAATCGATTTTCGAGACGGCATACTGTTCGTGCCCGAAGTGTTGCTGGCGGCGAACTCCATGAAGGGGGGCATGGAAATCCTGCGCCCCTTGTTGGCGGAAACCGGAGTTGAGCCGATCGGCAAGATCGTCATCGGCACGGTCAAGGGGGACATTCACGACATTGGCAAGAACTTGGTCTCGATGATGCTCGAGGGCGCCGGATTCGAGGTCATCGATCTCGGCATCAATAACGCAGTCGAGAAATACCTTGACGCGCTGGACAAGCACAAGCCCGATATCCTCGGCATGTCGGCGTTGTTGACGACCACGATGCCGTACATGAAAGTTGTCATCGACACGCTGAAGGAGCGCGGTATCCGTAACGATTACATCGTTCTCGTCGGCGGCGCACCCCTCAACGAAGAATTTGGCAAAGCCGTCGGCGCGGACGCGTATTGCCGCGATGCCGCGGTTGCCGTCGAGACTGCCAAAGGGCTGATCGCGGCGCGGCGAGCCAGCGCGGCGGCGCACTGAGCGCGGCGAGCTCCATGGCTCACAACGGCCAAGGCATGCTGATCATCGCCTGTGGCGCGCTGGCGCATGAGATTACCGCACTGCGCCGCGCAAATCGCTGGGATGCGCTCGATGTGCGCTGCCTGCCTGCCGAACTGCACAATCGACCGGAGCGCATCCCCGCTGCGGTTCGCACGCTCATCCGCGCCTCGCGGGCGCAGTACCGTTCTATTTTCGTGGCCTACGCCGACTGCGGCACGGGCGGCTTGCTCGACAAGGTGCTGCTCGAGGAGGGCGTAGAGCGTGTTCCGGGCGCTCATTGCTACGAGTTCTTTGCCACGGCTCCGGTGTTTGCCGAACTCGCCGAGGCAGAACCCGGCACGTTCTACCTCACGGATTTCTTGCTGCGCCATTTCGATCGCTTGGTCATGCGCGGTCTCGGGCTCGATCGTCACCCGGAACTGTTTTCGAGCTATTTCGGCAACTATCGCAAACTCGTCTATTTGGCGCAGGCACCGGGCGCACAGTCACTGCAGCAGGCGCGCGGCATCGCGACGCAAATGGGGCTGGAATTTGAATATCGCCAAACCGGTTATGGGACACTCCAGTCGACGCTGGTCGCGGCGGTGAAGAGCAACGGCGCGCGGCGTGGCGGCGCCCCGCACGGCAACGCGTCCATTGGCGATGCGCGCCCCAAGGAACCGTGACATGGCTTCGCTAATCGTCATCTCGTGGCGCGACATTCCGGCGCAGGTCATCGTCAAGCGGGGACGCGAGGCCGCCAAGGTGCAATTGACCCATCGTTTTCAAGAAGCGGTCGACCGTGCCGCGATGCGCGCCGGCAAAGGCGGCTCCGATGCCTACCTTGCGGACTGGCAGCGCAGCACGCCACGACCTTGCGGCGATGATCTCCAGGCGGAGGCTTCCGCGGAGGCGGCGCGCCTCGAAGCAAGATTCACCGATGAGGACTTGGAGCGCTTGATTCGCGCCAAGGGCGTTGACGCCAATCGCAGCGCGCCCGATACCGGAGCTGCGCCGGCGTCCGAGTCCGGCTGATGTATGCGGTCAGTGCTTGGTCGGTCCGCCACGCGCGCGGTTTGAACGCGTTCTATCGCGGATTCGAAGCGCTGCTGGTGCGCATGCACGGGATCTTCCGGACACTGGGGTATGAACATATCGAGAGGCCGGTCGCGGGCATCGAGAAAGTCGTCAAAGGCCTGCTGTTCGACTGCCGCATGTGCGGTCAGTGCGTGCTCAGTTCAACCGGCATGGCGTGCCCCATGAACTGCCCGAAAGCCTTGCGCAACGGACCGTGCGGCGGTGTTCGCGACAACGGCAATTGCGAGGTCAAACCGGACATGAAGTGCGTTTGGGTGCAAGCCTTCCGCGGCAGTGAGCGCATTCCGGGTGGCGTGGCGGCAATGGCCGAAGTCCAGTTCGCCGTCGACCAACGGCTGCAAGGCAAATCATCGTGGCTGCGAGTCGCGCGCGAGAAGGCCGAAAAGAGGCCGCCATGAGATTCGAGGACGAACCAGTCCCAGGCTACCCGCTGCCGATTCTGCCGGGCCATACTTCCCCAGGGCGATTCGAACGCGTGCTGCGCGCGGGAGGCTTTGCGGTCACCACCGAACTTGCGCCGCCGGATTCCGCTGATCCTGAGGAGGTCTACAAGCGCGCCCGCGTGTTCGACGGCTATGTCGATGCCATCAACGCGACCGACGGCAGCGGCGCGAACTGTCATATGTCGAGCCTCGCGGTGTGCTCGTTGCTGACCCGCATCGGTTATGCACCCATCATGCAGATTTCTTGCCGCGACCGGAATCGCATCGCGATCCAGGGCGATATTCTTGGGGGCGCCGCCATGGGCGTGTGCAACATCCTCTGCCTGACCGGCGATGGCGTTCAGGCGGGCGACCATCCGCAGGCGAAGCCGGTATTCGATCTGGACAGCGTGTCGCTGCTCGACGTTGCGCGCCACCTGCGCGACGAACATTGCTTCCAAAGCGGACGCAAGATCAGCTTCGCGCCGCGCGTATTCTTAGGTGCCGCTGAAAATCCATTCGCTCTGCCGCATGAATGGCGGGCGCAGCGTCTGGCTAAAAAGGTCGCTGCGGGCGCGCAGTTCATCCAGACTCAGTACTGCTACGACCTGCCGCTGTTGCGCGGTTTCATGGAACAGGTGGAAGCACTGGGCCTGTTCGGCCAAGTCTATATTCTGGCGGGCGTCGGGCCATTGCGTTCGGCAAAGTCGGCGGAGTGGATGCGCAAGAATGTCCCCGGCGTGCATGTTCCGGACGCGTTGATCGCGCGTTTGAGCGGCGCCAAGGACCAGGCTTGCGAGGGACTCAACATCTGTATTGAGATGATTCAATCCATTCGCGAAATTCGCGGCATCAGCGGCGTGCACGTCATGGCTTACCGCCAGGAAGAATCGGTGGCCGACATCGTCGAGCGATCGCGCATTCTTCAGGGTCGTTCTCCCTGGTATCCAGAGCGCGATGCCACACAATTTTCTCACAGGACAGCATCATGACCGACACCGTTATCAGCTCCGCGACGAAGGAAGTGGTCATCGGCTTCAATCGGCCATTCGTCATTATCGGCGAGCGCATCAATCCGACCGGGCGCAAGATTCTCGCCGCCGAGATGGCGGCAGGCAATTTCAGCCGTGTGGAGGCGGATGCGCGCGCTCAAGTGGAGGCGGGCGCGCACATGCTCGACGTCAATGCGGGGATTCCGCTGGCCGATGAGCCGGCGATTCTTGCGCGCGCTGTGCAGCTGGTTCAGTCGATCACCGACGTGCCGCTATCGATCGATTCGTCCATTGTTGCCGCGCTGCAGGCCGGACTCGCCGTCTACAAGGGCAAGGCGTTGGTCAATTCGGTGACCGGCGAGGACGAGCGCCTGGAAGCGGTGCTGCCGCTCATCAAGAAGTACGGCGCCGCAGTGATCGCGATCTCTAACGACGAGACGGGCATTTCAGAAGATCCGGACGTGCGCTATGCGGTCGCGAAGAAAATCGTCGAGCGGGCGATGGACCACGGCATTCCGGCAAGCGACGTGGTCGTCGATCCACTGGTGATGCCGATCGGCGCGATCAATCAGGCCGGCGTGCAGGTCATGCGACTGGTGCACCGGCTCCGCACGGAACTCAAGGTCAATACGTCCTGCGGCGCATCGAACATCAGCTTTGGCCTGCCGAACCGCGACGGCATCAATGGTGCTTTCCTGACGATGGCCATGGCTGCCGGCATGACCTCCGCGATCACCAATCCCTTGCACGTCGAAGTGATCAGGGCCTGCATGGGTGCGGACGTCATGCTCGGACACGATCCGGACTGCGCGCGCTGGATTCGTCGTTTTCGCGAGGCGCGCCCGGCCGGCTCGGGCGTCGACGGTGAGGTTCCGCGGGGCCGGCGCGAAGGCGGTCATCGCCGGCGACCGGCTCAAACTTAAAGCACAGCATGGCAGCTCGCGATCCGCTCGTGGTATTCACGCCTTCCGGCAAGCGCGGCAACTTTCCCGTCGGGACGCCGCTGCTACAGGCGGCGCGCAGTCTGGGTGTGGATGTCGACTCCGTCTGCGGCGGCCGCGGTCTTTGCGGACGCTGCCAGGTCCTGGTCGCGGAAGGGGAGTTCGCCAAACATGGCGTCTCCTCGTCGAGCGCGAGTTTGTCGCCTTTCAGCGAAACGGAGATGCGCTTCTCGCGGCGATCTCCGCTGGCGCCAGGCCGGCGTCTGTCCTGCTCGGCGCGCGTCGAAGCGGATGTGGTCATCGATGTGCCCGCAAGCAGTCAGGTGCATCGTCAAGTGGTGCGCAAGGAAGCCGACGTGCGCGCCATCGAGCTCAATCCGGTGGTGCGCCTGCATTACGTGCAAGTGCAACAACCGGATATGCATGATCCATCCGGGGACCTGCGCCGCCTGTGTGAGGCGCTCGAATCGGAATGGAGCTTGACGGATCTTGTGTGCGATTTGTCGGTGCTGCAAGGACTGCAGCGCACCTTGCGTGCCGGTTCGTGGCAAGTCACCGTAGCCGTGCACGCAGCCAAGCAAATCATCGGCGTCTGGGCCGGCCTGCACGATATGGCTTATGGACTCGCGGTCGACATTGGTTCCACGACGATCGCCGCGCACTTGTGCGATTTGCTGAGCGGCGAGGTCATCGCCTCGGCCGGAGTCATGAACCCACAGATCCGCTTCGGCGAGGATTTGATGAGCCGGGTTTCCTATTCGATGATGAATCCTGGTGGCGCCGCTTTGATGACCGTGGCGGTGCGCGAAGCGCTCTGCGGCCTCGCGGTAGAGGTGGCGCAGCAGGCGGGGATTTCCCACGAGGACATCCTCGAAGCGACGCTGGTCGGCAACCCGATCATGCATCACCTGCTGCTTGGTATCGATCCGGTGGAACTCGGCGGTGCACCGTTTGCGCTCGCCGTCGATCATTCGCTCACGCTGCCGGCAGACGTCATCGACTTCAAATTGCATCGCAACGCGCGAATCTACGTGCTGCCGTGCATCGCCGGGCACGTGGGCGCGGATGCTGCAGGAATGGTGCTTTCCGAGCGGCCGGATCTCGCCGATGAGATGACGCTGCTCGTGGACGTGGGCACGAACGCTGAAATCGTGCTCGGGAATCGTCAGCGTCTGGTCGCCTGCTCAAGTCCCACCGGCCCCGCGTTCGAAGGCGCCCAGATCAGCTGCGGCCAACGCGCTGCACCGGGAGCCATCGAGCGCGTGCGCATCGATCGCGAGACGCTCGAGCCGCGCTTCAAGGTCATCGGCTCAGACCTGTGGTCCGATGAGCCGGGTTTCAACGAAGCCACGCGGGCCACCGGCGTCACGGGGGTCTGCGGATCCGGCATCATCGAGGTCATGGCGGAGATGTACCTTGCCGGCATCATCAACCAAGACGGCGTCCTTGACGGGCGCTTGTCCGCGCGCTCGCCCCGCATCGTCGAGAACGGCAGGACGTTCGCCTATTTGCTGCATCAAGGCGTCGTCGAAATGAAAATCACCCAAACCGACGTGCGCGCCATCCAACTTGCGAAAGCCGCGTTGTATGCCGGCATCGCGCTGCTGATGGAGCGGCTCGGCGTCGATCACATCGACCGCATCCGGCTTGCCGGCGCGTTCGGCAGTCACATCGACGTCAAGTACGCGATGATTCTCGGTATGGTTCCCGACTGCGACCTGGCGCAGGTACGCTCTGCGGGTAATGCCGCCGGAACCGGCGCGCGCATCGCATTGCTGGATTGCACTTCACGGCCCGTCATCGAAGCGTTGGTCAGGCGCATCGAGAAAGTGGAGACCGCAATTGAGCCGCGTTTTCAGCAGCTTTTCGTGGAGGCAATGGCGATTCCGCACAAGACGGCCACGTACGCGAACTTGCGTAAAGTGGTGGACCTGCCCGCGCCGAAAGAATCCGCGAGCCAAAGCGAGACTCGCGGCCGCCGTCCGCGGCGCGTAGACACGCCGAATGCGGATTGATTTCTGGGAGGGCCTCAATGGTATCGGCCGTTGTCTCTCTCAATTTAGATAGGCAGCGCCTTCGTCTATCCAGAATCGGCGCGAATGTGAAACACCTTGTTCATGATCTTCCAGTGCCCATCCACTTTAAGAAGCGTGAATAGGTCTGTGTAGTTCGTGCCAGTCCAATCATCGAGTTCGAGGTGTACGGTCGCGATGGTGCCAGCGACGTCGATGTTCACGATATTGGCTTTGAGATCGGCGGCCGGACCGTTCTGATCGTTCCAATTGAAGAGCCGTTGGATGGGGCCTGCGAACAAACTATCGCCCTCATAGCCGAAAATCGTTGCGTCGTCGTGAAAAGCGCGTCGCATCTCAGCGCTGGATCCCGATTTGGCGCCGTCAATGTAGTGCTGCACGACTGAAGTGATTGCGTCTTTCTCGGACATTGCCCACCCTAACTTAAGACTATGTGCTCGACCGGAGAGTACAGTCCGCGAGGCTATGGTCACCAGCCTGCACTTGAGCCTTTTGGTTGGCTGTCAGCAAAGTGCCCGGGGCCGCCATTGACGGCCGCCGGCTTTGCGGCGCCCAATAAATGCAGCCGTTGGAAAGTGCGACCGGTTTTCGACGCCGTATTTGAACACGGCGATAGACCGATGTTACCGCTCCATCGCACCTCGAATCGGGGACACTGGCTCATGAATCGTGCGTCCGACGCGGCTTACAAGAGAAACACCCGTTCTTTTTTTTGCGAGCCACAGTTCCGGATCGAACTCAACGCCGATGGGGTTCACGGCAAAGCCAGGTCCGGACATGAAGGCGTTGGCTTCGTCATTCGAGCTGAAACAGTCGACTTGGAATTCCATCTGATTACCGTCTGGATCTGCGTAGTACATCGATATCGTGATGCCGTGGTGTATGCACCAATACGGTTTGATATCCCGGGCCTTGGGCTGTTCGTAATTCTCGAGCAAATCGTCAACGGTTGAATACGTGTAAGCCAAGTGATCGACCCCGATGAGACCTTGCTTATCGGCTTCGACGTCGTCGGGCTTAAGCAAGGAAAGATTTGCAAATGCAAATCGATGATGCTCCTCGTCATAGGTCAGAAATGCCAGCGCAGGGTTCTGATGTTGAACCTTGGCATCAAATACTGTTTTGTACCACTCAATCATCTGCGCGAAGCGGCGGGTCCGATAGACAACATGAACGAATTTCTTGGGGCGAACGCGGGCCATCATGTTTCACCTCTTGTTGTGTCCGACTAGAATATTCGAGGGTAAAGAAAATGTCAGCTTCCGAGCGCACCGTTGCACGACTCCAGCGTTCAGGCTTAAACGAACACCCTGGCGCACTACGATCGACTGAGACGAGATATCGTCTGAAGTCGCGGATCCTTCCGCTCTTTCAAAATCCAGGCTTTCTAAAGCGCTAGCGTTTTCAAAAAAATCCTGCCACGGAGTTTTTCAACAGAATAGGCCGGGCGGAGCCCGTGGCATTGGCAGCGACCGCCAGCGCGTACTCCCGACCCTCTGTTGCCTTTCGCGGATGTCCGCTGTCGGGCACCACCGCTCATCCGACAAATTGTTAGGTGGAGGCGATAGATGCAACCATCAGCATCACTGGCGTTCGGTTATGGCCAGTCACGGCGCGCCAAAGGGCACCCGCAACGGTCACGCGCCGACCAACCAAATTTGCCACCTGCTTAAGGTATTCATTGTCCGGTCCTGAGTCCGTGACTACGAGTTGCATCACGATGACTTTGTATTCAGGCTGATCATTAGTTTGATTTGTATGGTCCGCCAGGACGCAAGCCGGAGCATCAAGAACAAGGATCCAAGCCTCCTCCAGGCGATCTGTGGCGGGCTGCTCACCCCAATTGGGCGGACCCCAGTAGGTCCGCTCTATCAACTCCCCGGTCAAGGTGACCTCCTTTGGAACAGAGGATCGACCATTGACGACGGAATTTGGCTCATGCTGGTAGTGAAGGCACGGAGCCGGTGCCACTCGATCCGCAGCCACAACAAAGTTGCACCAGCAGAGGCCAGCAACGAAAACCAATATTGGATTCACTCGCATTAGTACCACCCGCCAATTATTTAGAAGGCGAACTCGTCGTACCACCACGAAGAATAGATCTAATGGCATGTGCGCGCTCCTTGCACTGCGGCTGGGCTCCATAGACTTCCGTCTAAGCTTATCGCACGTCGTGACTGGCCGCTTCAATGCGACGATTTCGTGAGGTCCACCGCCCGCTCTTGGCCGGGAGTGTATTTGAATGACAGGCACCGAGCAAAGTAAGCAGCCATTCAGATTTCAGCACTCGATAGGCCGACGGCCCACGAAGCCTTATGGTGAGCAAACAAGCCGTAAACGCTTGCTAGACGTCGATGACGAACTGTTTCTGCACATAACTAACCTCTCCACATAACGCATGGAGACGATTTTCACAGCCTCCTGGAAGAAGGCGGGCAGCGCCGCCATTATGGGAGGGGGCATTTGCTTGATGCACTACACGGGCATGGCCGCCGCCATGTTCACACCTCACAGGTATCTCCACTGCCACTCCTGAGAACATCAGTCATGTTGGTCTGGCGGTCATCCTCGGCGTCTTCATCCTGGCATTCCTCATGGCAACGTTGCTGGTGTCGGCACTGGCTCCCGCACTGGATGCGTATTACGCGCAACAGTCCGCGGAAACTGCTCAGCGCATGCACGCTTTGAACCGCGAACTCGAGACTCGCAGCGCCGAGCTTTTGGTAGGTTTCGGTAAACACCCTTATATAGCAACATCAATTTTCGCGGTACGTTTAAGTTTCCTGTCGAGAAATACTTAGTCGCGCTGTTCGGTGATGATGCTCCAAGGCGGGGCAGGGCATTGCACGGTTAAAGGAGCGAGCGAGGAGGGCGGCGAGATCTAAGGGCTAAATTACGACGAACAGGGTAGCGTGAGTTTTTCCTTCAAGCGGCCAGGCTTCTAGGGCATTGCGTGACAAAATGCTTGGCTTGTCGATGTCACGCCGATTTGCCATCTCTCGACAATAACGCGTAACTATCTAATAATATTAGGGCTTTATAACAGGTGAGTGGACAATAATTGCTGACTTAGTGACAGCACTTACGAAAAATCACAGCAGCTGACTGCCTGAGGCGCGGGCTATTGCAGCGTAATGTCTACGGTGGTGTTACGTACGCCGCCCAACGAGGGCATGTCCTCCTCGCCCACCGAATGCACCGAAGCCACCATGTGGCGCTTCACGTCGTAGAGAAAACTCCCGGTCACCGGCACGACGCCGTTTTGGGTCATCCGCGTGGTCGTAAAGCCGATCGCGAATACCTCGTGTCCATGGTAGGACTGCATGCCCTGGTAGGTGAAGTTCACCACCTCGTCCTTGTCGGTGATCGATACGCGCCAGGTGTCGCCGTCGCTGAACGAGGATTTTTTCCCCGCGCCGAGCGCGAGGTCGTTGAAAACCGCTAATTGTCGCGTAAATGAAAATGCCGCAAAGTTGACGGACTCCTCGTGCGTCCGGGGGTGATAGCCGCGGGTGACCGTCGAATTGTTTTGGTCGAGGCCGGACGCCTTGATCATGGCGAGATCGTATTTCGGCACGATTTCCCCGTCCGGTAAGACATTGCCTTCGAAAGGTTCATTCAAGGACCAACCGCGGGGGGCGAAGCCCTTGATGTTATTATGGATCATGGCGTGGACAGATCCATCGTCCTCGATGCGGTCCCTCGATACCGTGAACGACATCGAGATCGACATGGGCATCGGCGCCGCCCCACCTTTTTTCAGCAGCAGATCGGGCGTCGACGCGCTGATCGGTTCGATCCACGCCATCGTGTATTGATATTTCAACACCTCGCGAGGCTCGAGGGCTCCTGCGGGCGCCAGGGCGAAGGCACCCAAGATCATGATCCCCTTCATTTGGTGTCGCGGCATATCAGTGCTTCTCCGTATAGCCCTGGGGCGGTTCGAACATGGCCTCGTCGCGCGCCGTCAGCGGCTGGATATTCCCCCGTTCGAGCGCAATACCGAAGGCCGCGGGGGTATCGTCGTCGACCATCACCGTGCGATAAAGAACGAGTTTTCCGGGTTCGCGGTGCGAGACGGTATTACCAAGCAGGCACGCCGTGACCAGCGGCTGCGGACCGGCAGCGCCTTGGGCAGCCTCATACCGAGGATCGGACAGGTCTGCGACGAATTCCGTTTCCGTGACGTGGTGGCGACCGGCCGCGCAAAGAAAAGAATCCCGGGTGATGGTGATCGTGCCGCTGGTGCGATAGCCACGGGCGGCAATCCCTTCGATCTGCGCCTCGGGCAAGCTCTCGACGGTCGGCGCACCCTCGAGGGTGGCCGTGCCCCGGACACCAGCCGAAGTTGCCGTGAAGTCCTCGCCAATCGGCGGCGTGCGCACGACGGTGAAGGTGTGACTGGCGGCATCCAAGGTCACGGTGACGCCGTGGTCCGGCTGGTCGATCTTCACCGCACCCGGGCTGAGTTCAACTCGGCTCCAACCCTGGTAGTACGCAAACTTCGCCAACACCCCAGTCCGCTGACGCGCCAGCTTGCCGTTCGCGAACCCTTCCTTCTGCTGCTCGAACTCGGCCATGTTGGTCTTAATGGCGACGTTGCCTGCGGCCTTGGCCGCATGTTCCAAGATCATCGTTGGAACCACACCCATCGGCCCTACTTGGGCGCTCAACGCTCCTGCCACCGCCAATGCCGTGAGTGCGCTCGTATCGAATTGGTGCTGTTTCGGCACGACCAACGGCGGTAAGGCGGCGATCACCGCCGCTTCTGCTGAAAACGCCCCGACCGAGGGCGGTGGAGTCCCCGGCGGCAGCAGGCGGGCGATTTCGTCGAAGGCGATCCCGCGCCGTGCGGCAGTATCCTCGACTAACTTCGGATCTGCCGCGGTGGGCAACGAGCCGGCGAAAATCAGGACGACGAGGGCCTCGAGCATGTGTTCCCCCCAAAGTGATCTACAAGATTCGCCGGTGGCACCGCCATGCACAGTATCGCTGAAAGCACGGCGCTATTAAATTGGCTATTCTCTCGTTTGCGCAACATGCCCCCTCGCTCATGCTGTGACCGGCGTCTCTCGTATCGCAGGCAGCTTTCCCTCGTAGACCGCCCGCATGGAGGCCGCTGCATGGCGTCGCCGGTACCACGTCTGCCGTCGGTCGTTTGCTGTGATCTGGCGGCTGTGCGTGCGGGCCGTGCATTATCCCTCTGACCTGCCGGGCGATTTTCGGTCCAGTCGAAACCTGAGAAGATGGCCCCCTCGGAAAACGAGGGACCATGAAAAAGTCGAGATTCAACGAAGAGCAGATGGTGCGGATCGTGCGTGAGTCGGATGCCGCCGGGGTACCGGCGACGGCCAAGAAACACGCGATTAGCGAGCAGACGCTGTACCTATGGCGTAAGAAGTTCGGGACGCTGGAGGCGTCCGACGTGAAGCGCCTGAAGCAGCTCGAGCTGGAAAACGGTCGGCTGAAGAAGATGGTAGCCGAGCGGGACCTTGAGCTCGAGGTGATGAAGGAGATCAACGCAAAAAAATGGTGAGCGCACAGGCGCGCAGATCGCAGGTGGAGTTCGCGAGTCATCGCGGGATTTCGGTGCGGCGGGCGTGTGCGCTGATCGGGGTGGCCAGATCGACGATGGGGTACGAGCCGAAGATGCCGGCGAAGGACGGACCTGTGATGACGGTGATGCGGGATCTCTCAAGCCAGTATCCCCGGTACGGGTACCGACGCATCCACATCTTTCTGGCCCGTCGCGGGCATGAGATGAGCCCAGATCGGGCGTATCGCTTGTGGCACCTCGCTGGGTTGCAAGTTCCTAGAAAGCGGCCGCGGCGGCGTGTCGCGGGCTCCAGGCCCCGCCCGGTTCCGGCGCTCCAGGCGAACCAGGTATGGGCGTACGACTTTGTGTTTGACGCCTGTGCCAATGGCCAGCAACTGAAGTGTCTCACCGTCATTGACGAGCATACCCGCGAGTCGTTGGCGATCGATGTGGCCGGGAGCATTCGGTCCGGTCGGCTCATCGAGGTGTTGACGAAATTGGTTAGCGAGCACGGTGCGCCGAAGTACTTGCGATCGGACAACGTACTAAGAACGGAAGCAAGTCATTTCGCAGGCGACGGATCCCCTATACGCGATGTCGCGTGACATCGCGAGGCAAAATCCCGCTGCGCACTTATACCCAACCAGCAGTCTTCCGCGGCAATGAGATCCTCGCTGACCATAATGAACACAAGATCCGTCTACTCCTGACGGTCTTTACCGCACCTAAAACAGCGTAAGGCCCCAGCGGAAGGTCCGAGCATTATCTACGAGGTCCCGAAGGCCTCTACGGCCCGTCTGAGAGGGATCGATCCGCTGGGTAAATCAACATCGAAACGCTGGCGGTACGGTTGACCGTGTTTTATCAGTGCATAGACTACTCGAGCCATTTTGGCTGTGATTGCCGTTCGCGCCTTGCGCTTAAGATCCGTGTCTTCCGGCGCACTGGCAACGTAACGTCGATATTTGTCTCGGAACGCATTCTCCCGCATCCTGGCGGCGTTCATGGCGGCCATCCACAAAGCACAGCGCAGACGCGCGTTGCCGCGCTTGGATAGCTTTTCACGCGACCTGAAGGCGCCGGATTGGCATTTCGCCAAATCCAATCCGCAGAACTTCAGGAACTGGCGATGATGGGCGAAGCGTCGCAGATCGCCGGCCTCGGCGAGAATGACGAGCGCGATCACCGCGCCGATACCGGGGACCGTCTTGAGACGCTGAAAGTCGGCGCTATCCGTCAAGAGCGCATCTGCCTGCAACTCGATGGCCGCCCGCGCTTCTGACAGCTGCAGGTAGCGCTCGAGCTGTAGTCGAAACGTTGTTACCGCCGGTGAGTTGTCGAGCATCGGCAACGCAATACTTTGTTCTGCCAATGCATAAATCTCAGCAATTTTGGCCTCTTTATGCACGCGCCGCCCCATCGGCTTCCAAATCGCTTCACGGAACCTCGACAAGCCGATGGCGGTGATGGAAGCGGGGGTTGGAAACTGCATCAATAATCGGATGAACCACTCGTTGCGCTGGGTCGTCCAAAATCGCTCGATCTCCGGAAAGTACAGCGTCAAATAATGAGTCAGCAATACGTGCTGCAATCGCGTCCTTGCACGTGAGATGTGAAGATACGTCTTCGAGAGTTCCTGAAGGTCGTGAGTCCGCAGGACAACAGGGTCGCAGTACCGTTGAGTCATTCCCTGTTTTAAGAGCCGCATGATGACTTGCGCGTCCTTCGGGTCATTCTTGTCCCAGGAGTTAAACACCGCTTCGCGCAAGCGTGCTCCAGCGACAGATGACACCAAAACCAGGTCAAAGCCCTCCGATACAAGTCGGTATGCAATCGTTCGATGATAGTCGGCCGTTGGTTCAAGTGCGATGCGGCATGGTCCAGGGCAAGCCTTCAGAAATGAAACCAGACGGTCGTAATCAGCCCGCTGGTGCACGAAACGGAATCGCTCTTGCCGGCCATCCGGATGTTCCACCAGAACCACGTTCACTCCCTTTGCGATATCAATCGCGACCCACGTCCGAGGTGCGATAGGATCAGTCTCGCTAGCCATCGTCAGTCTCCTCCAAAAGGTCCTAGAACAACCTTAGGATGTCGTCCCTGGCGATGGCTGGCTACTGTTCCGTATGTACTACGGTCCGGAATTCGTCTCGAAAGCTGTGCTGAAATGGCTGCTGCAATCGAACATCGACACGGCACTGATCGATCCAGGGAAACCTTGGCAGAACGGCGCAGACGAATCCTTCAACGGGAAGTTCCGGGATGAATGTCTGAGTCTCGAATGGTTCAGGAACCGGACCGAGGCGAAGATCGTGATTGAGAATTGGCGACGGCATTACAACGAGGTGCGGCCTCACTCCAGCTTGTCGTATCAAACTCCGGTAGAGTTCAAGTCGAAGAGATCATCAACCAACCCGATCGGGGCCATTCTCCAGCAATGAATGGTCCGAAGAAACTCCGCAGGTCACCTCCCCTCCCGAGTGATCGGCGTGCAGACCGCGAGAACGACATAGACACACTTCCTGATCGACCCCTTCAGCGCTGGCGTTACGCAAATAGGTGCGTAGCGAAGGCCACGACGTCAAGCGGCGCCCCCGCGCGGCGTCGGCTTCGATGCTGGTCCACGGTCCGTGGCAAATCGCTGCCACAGGTTTCTGCGCATCGAAGAAGGCCTTGACGAATGCAACGGCTCGCCGCGTCATCCGCAACTTGTCGGGATTTGTGACGCCGCTGGGCAACAACAAGGCCGCATAAGCGGCCGGGTCCGCCTCATCGAGCAACCGGTCAAACGCGACGTCGTCGTCCCAGTCTTTGTGATTCGAGCCGCCCTCGTGAGGCCACGACCTGCGTGTCGGCCCCGGCCGATGGCAGCGCTGCGGGCGTCAGTTGGCTCCGACCTGGGGGGGCGTGAGCGGAAACGCGGCAGGTATGAGCGCAGAATAACGGAGTATATTCAGTGTCAACCGGTCAAATCAGGAGCGAATCATGGAAAG
Source organism: Pseudomonadota bacterium (assembly GCA_030775865.1). GTDB lineage: Bacteria > Pseudomonadota > Gammaproteobacteria > Steroidobacterales > Steroidobacteraceae > Bog-1198. The sequence continues at coordinate 15,231 of JALYIH010000156.1, forward strand.
GTTCCCGCTGAGTTCGCATGTGCCACTTCTCGTTACCGCGATCGCTGCGGTAATGCTTTCGTCCGTTGCGATAGGCCAGATCAGTCCCGGACAAACCAATCCTCGCCAGGCCGGCGGATCAGCTGCCGCCGAACGCGTGATCGCGAATGGCAATCCGCCGCTTACCGACGTTATGGCTTCGCGTTTCGTCAGTTTGCTCTGTTGGTCGCTCGAGATTCCGAACGAGTCCACCGCGGATCAAATTACCAACATGGCGCTCGATCATGCCATCCGGAACATGATGGTCCAGGACTGGAAGACACCCACCGGAATCAGGGAGGATCTGGATTTTCTGAACTGGCAGGGGAAGCTGGCGCGCATGACTCCGGAAGAGCGCGAGTTCGTCCGCATCAGTTACCAAAGAGAATTTGTGAAGGCCGCGAGGGCGGACCTCCGGAAGCCCGAGTCGCGGGCGATTATTGCGGCCTACGACGGGGCGCACCCCGTCCTTGCGGCCGGAAGTCCCGCACTGACGCGCCAAGCCGCAGACGCTTTGACAGGGTACGTGTGCTTCACCGAAAGCCTAAAAGCGGGCCGGAATATTGAATGCCCGCAGGTGGTCTTGGACAAATCCGCTCAGAACCTCGTGCAGCTATATCCTACTATGAGACCGGTGGAACAGAAGGACATCGCAGAGCTGCCGCAAAAACTGGCCTTTATGCGTTGGAAATGGGCCACCTCATCTGAACCAGACCGTCAGAAACTGCGGGCGCAGTGGCTGCCGGCGCAGGCTGCCCCTGCGCAAGATCCTCAGTGGGCGGCGGCCTATGCGTCAGCCGAGAGGGCAAACGCATTCGCCAAGAAAGACCCACAGCAGGTAACCGAACAAGAGTTACATGCGGCTGGCAAAGACGCCGCAGCAGTTGCCCGGGAGTGCGGCCGGTTCGGCTCACCGGCGTATGACTTGAAAGCAGCAGCGTCCTGGGAGCAACTTGCTTCGGAGTACACCGGGGATCTTAGTGTCTACAGGCAAATTTCCGCCATGCGTGCCGCCGATGCGGCCCGGCAGCGCGTCGCGCTGAATCAGGCGTTAATCCGCATGCAGATGCAGAATCAACAGATGTACAACAGTCAACTGCACGACTCGTTGAACGCGGTCAACATGCAAGCGGATGCGAATGGGCGCAACATCGCCGCGCACGTCAATGACTCACCTTCGGATTGGATGGTCCGCAGGGCTCCGTAGCTTAAGTGCGAGCGGTCCGAAAGGCACCCAGCGCCACTATACCTCCGTCTGTTCTGCCATTTCGAGGGCGTCGTCGACCTCGATTCCAAGGTACCGCACTGTGCTTTCCAATTTGGAATGGCCTAACAATAGCTGTACCGCACGTAGGTTTTTGGTCCGCCGGTAGATCAGCGATGCTTTCGTGCGGCGCATCGTGTGGGTCCCATAGGCGCCGGCGTCCAGGCCAATTTCGGTGACCCAGGCTTCAACGATTCGCGCGTATTGCCGTGTCGATAAATGGGGAGAAAGTCTTAGCCGACTCGGGAACAAAAAGTCCTCGCTCTTGAGGGTCGCATGCCGAATCCATGCGTACACGGATTTGCGACCAACGATCCATCGCTCTTGAACGTCAACATATTGAACACGGAGCGCACGACCCGGAGCGGTCGACCATTCAACATTTCCACGGCGACCTCGGCGCTGCGCACACGCTGGCCCAACGCAGTGACATCCCGGACCGAGACGGCGTCAGGCGTTCGATGGAGCGCGCCGGCGGTCTCCAATACTGCGCGGGGGACTTCCGGTCGCTCAGCGTGCACAAATTTCCGTTTCGAGAACGGACCCCTGATAGTGCGTCGCACCGGGAGAAGACGCTTCAGCAAGAGCCGAATACGGCGCCAACATGAAAATAGCGGTACCGATCACTGCCAAGCCGGCGCAGCTTCACTCCGCGCGCGAATTCTTCGATTCAGAGTTTTCCGCTCCCCACTTTTGTTCTTTCAAGCTTTACTATTTTTTCCCAACGCTCTGTACTGCGGGCACTTCGTCAGTCTTGTTGGGTCCGGTTACCTTCGCTCTCTCGGCGGCGGACTCGTCGGCACGCATGCCGGCGAGAATTCCCGCTAGCGCGTAGTTGCCCTCGTGGCAGGCGTACTCGAAGATCCGCCCTTTCGATGGGCTGAATTCGTATTCGCCGCTCCACGGCCGATCCCATACCGTTGGATCCTCGACCTTGAATTTATATAGGATGCGGTGAGGTGCGACGCGAGTGAATCGCTCAGTGACCTTCAATTCCTTCCATGCTCCTTGCAGCGCGGTGGCTTGCGGGAAGTTTGTTGTCTCAACGACGAGTGTCGCCCCCTCGTACCAACCAATGGAATCACCCATCCAAGGGCGCTCGCCATCGGTGCGGTGCTTCCCGCCGATACGGATGATACGCACGTCGTGAACCATTTCAACAACGATGGCGACCGTGTCCTTGCTCTGCGCTATTTCATAGTTATTGTTGTAAAGCAGCGGCAACATCACCGGACCCGCGCTGTAGCCGAACGAACTCAGGCATCGCTCCGCCAGCGTTTGATTCTCGGGGTTTTCGCCATAGTGCAAGTAGGGATTTTCAACCGCCACGCCTGGTTTGGTCGGCGGCAGACGTCCATCGACGGGATCGGTGATGAACGAGGTCCGCGGTTCGCCGTTGACCCGCATGACGTTGTTACCCGGATCGATCCACGCAAAGTTATAGCCGCAGCCTGCGCCGCTGAAACCCTTGCCGCACTCATGCGGTAGATCGGTGGTCTTGAATTTGGGGTCCCTCGGCGCGGCATCGGCGGCATACATCTTTGCATCATCGCCTTCGACTTTCTTGACCTCTTCGGGGGTCATTACCAGGCGAGCGCCGTATTCCTTCGGGCGCTCGAGTACGGTCAGGGTCGCATTGGTCCAGGTCCCTTCCAAATCCGGCTGGCCATGGTTGTTCAGCGGTGCTTTGTAGACGCCGGCCGCGGGATTCGCCGCCGCAAACATCGGTGACATGATCAGCGCGGAGATCGCCGCGCCCATACCTAACGCGATTAACTGCTTCGTGCTCATTTTCTAAAGGCTCCTTGCGCAAGCCGCCAGTTCTTCGACGAACTCGCAGGTGTGTAGATCTTGCGATGCATTGTAACGCCTTCGGGGCCTGCTTCCGTCCAGTTGAAACAGTTCGGCCATTTTGGCTGGTACATCGTTGGTAGACTCCGGAGTTGGCACTCAGATCAAACATTCGAGTCAGGGAATGCCGCCTTACGTTTCGCCATGTAATCGAGCAGTGCCTCGTCGATCGCGGGATCCATCGGTGGCAGAACATATTCCGCGAGCTGCTTCTTCCACATCGCATTCGCGCGCTTCGTCATGTCGGGCGAGCCCTCGGCCTGCCATTGCTCGTAGCTGTTATTGTCCGCGAGCGGCGAGCGATAGAACGCATTCTCGAAATTGGCCTGGGTGTGGGCGCAGCCCAAGAAGTGCTTGCCGGGTCCGACTTCCCGCATGGCATCCAGCGCCTGTCCGTTTGCAGACAGGTCCACGCCGGCGAGCAGCGTATGCATCATGCCGGCCTGGTCCGCGTCCATGACGAACTTTTCGTAGCCCATTGCCAGACCACCTTCCAGCCACCCGGCCGTGTGCAGCACGAAATTCACGCCCGCGAGACAGGTCGGCACCAAGGTGTTCGCAGACTCGAAGGCCGCTTGGGCATCCGGAATCTTCGATGCGCAGAGGCTGCCTCCGGAGCGAAACGGTATTCCCAGGCGTCGCGCCAGCGCGGCCATTGCGTACAGCACCAATGCCGGTTCCGGCGTTCCGAACGTCGGGGCGCCCGATTGCATCGAGATCGACGAGGCGAAACTACCCAGCACCACCGGTGCGCCTGGATTGACCAATTGCACGAATGCAAGTCCCGCCAGCGCCTCGGCCAGAGTTTGTGCGACGGTGCCTGCCACCGTGACCGGCGACATCGCGCCGGCCAGAATGAAAGGCGTGATGATCAACGCTTGATTGGCGCGTGCGTAGACCTTGGCGGCGCCGAGCATGGTCGAGTCGTAGGTCATCGGCGAGTTGACGTTGATCAGATTGATGATCGTCGTCTTCGGACGACCGGTCAGCGGATCGTTCAATTCGTCGCCAAACACGATGTTCGCCATGGCGACGGAATCGGCGGCGCGCCCGGGCGCCGTCACGGAGCCCATAAACGCCTTGTCGCTGTACTTCAGGTGGCTGTACACCATATCGAGGTGCCGCTTGTTGACCGGCAGATCTACCGGCTCGCAAATGGTGCCGCCCGAGTGGTGCAGGGAGGTCGATAGATAAGCGAGCTTGACGAAATTGCGGAAGTCTTCGATGTGCGCATACCGTCGGCCTTCGTCGAGATTGCGTACGAACGGCGAGCCGTAAGCCGGAGCGAAGACGGTGTTCTTGCCGCCGATCACCACGCTGCGCGCCGGATTGCGCGCATGCTGAGTGAACTCGCGCGGCGCGGTGCGTTGCACCAGCGCGCGGCACATGCCGCGGGCGAAATGCACCCGCTCGCCCTGCACGTCGGCCCCAGCGGCCTTCCAGATCTCGAGCGCCTCGGGGTCGTCGCGAAAATCGATACCGATCTCCTCGAGAATGGTATCGGCGTTGTGCTCCATGGTCACGAGGCCTTCCTCGTCCAGGACGTCGTAGTAAGGAATCTTGCGCGTAATGTAGGGGATCGACGCCGATGCGCGGGCGCTCCGGGCAGCTCGCTTCGCATCGCGGCCGCTGGGACGTCGCGCCGCGTGACTAGGTTGCGTGTTCTGTTCGTCCATCGTCACTCTCCCCGATCTGTTTGAAAGTCCGATGCCGGCGCCACGGCGCACCGGTTTGTCGGATTGATGCTTTGAGTATGGCACCGTGGGGCGCACACCGTCGCAGCCTAAGCCCGCGCACTCATGGTCCGTAGAACTCGACTGCGATTTCGCGCAGCAGCCCGGTCACATAGCCGGTGAACGAGCGCCACACTTCGACGTGAAACGCATCTTCGCGAGTTCGCCACAGCACGATGTCGGCTTTCGCGACTACGGTGCGAGTGCACATGCCCACGGGGAACTCACTCAAGTCCAGATCAAGGGGGCAGCCGCCGCTCAAAATGGTGGCCGCGTGGGGACCGCTCACCTCGAGTGCAAATTGCCGGTGACTGACATTGACCAGGGCATGGGGTATGTCGGCGAGGGCGAGTTCAAATGCGCCTGCGGCTTCAGCCGCCTGGGACTCAAGGGCGGCAACCTGCCCATCGAGGCCTCCCAACAGCAAGTATTCATCCGGGCCGAGCCACAGCGTTGCGCGCCCGCCCCGCATCACAGCCCGACAGGATTGCTCGGCAAAGGCGACTCCCCAGACCGAAGCCGCCGCCGATCGCGCGCTCACGTCCCCCTGCAAAATGAATCGCATCGCAGGCGGCAATGCGCTCATCCATTCCTGATGCGGCACCGGCGGCAGGCTGCGTGTCGCAACTTCAGACATTGATGCGTGCTCCCGCAGGATCGTAGAAAACCGGTGACGTGACTTCGACTTCAAGATCGCCGTTGGGCATGGGCACGTAGAGGGTCTGCCCAAGACGGGCCCGGCCGCCCTCGATCAGCGCCAGCGCAATCGAATGGCCCAGCACGCTGCTGGCATAGGATGAGGTAACGTGGCCGATCAAATCCATGGGTGGTTTCTGGCCTGACATTGCGGCCACTTGCGATCCTTCCTCGAGCGTGACGCCCGGGTCCTTCGTGCGCAAACCGACCAGTTGTTTGCGATCCGTAGATTTCATGGAGGCGCGCTCGAGAGAGCGCTTGCCGACGAAGTCCGCTTTGCTTTTGCCGATCGCCCAACTTAAGCCCGCATCGTCCGGGGTCACGGTGCCGTCGGTGTCCTGCCCGACGATGATATAGCCTTTTTCGGCGCGCAGCACGTGCATGGTTTCGGTGCCGTACTCGGTGATGCCGTGTGCCTGGCCTGCGGCATGGACCGCTTCCCACACGCTCAGGCCGAAGTCTGCCGGCACGTTGATTTCGAACCCCAATTCACCCGTGAAGCTGACTCGGAACAACAGCATCGGCACGCCGCAAATTCGTCCGGGGCCCACGCTCATGTGCGGCCATGCCGCGGCACTGATGTCGAGTCCCTCAACCAGACTCTCGAGCACCTGCCGCGACTTCGGACCCTGTACGGCGATGACGGCCCATTGCTCGGTGGTCGAGGTGAGCCACACGTTCAGTTCCGGCCATTCGGTCTGACGATAGTCCTCCATCAATGCGAGAACGCGCGGCGCGCCGCCGGTCGTGGTGGTCACATGGAATCGATCCGTGCCGATGCGCGCCACTACGCCGTCGTCATAGATGAAGCCGTCTTCGCGCAGCAGTATCCCGTAGCGCGAGCGGCCAACCGCCAAATTGGACCAATTGTTGATGTACAAACGGTTCATGAATTCGGCGGCATCGCGGCCGACGACTTCGATCTTGCCGAGAGTCGAGGCATCGAATATCCCGCAGGCGCTGCGTACCGCGCGGCATTCACGCGCGACTGCGCCGTGCATGTCTTCGCCGCCGCGCGGAAAATAGCGGGCGCGCTTCCACAGACCCACGTTCTCGAACACGGCAGCCTTGGCTTGCGCCCAAGGGTGGATTGGCGTGGTGCGCACCGGGTCGAATAAATCACCGCGTGAGGTACCGGCAAAACTGCCGAAGCTGACCGGTGTGTACGGCATGCGAAACGTGGTCAAACCGACTTGAGGGATTGCGATCTCGAGGTTCTTTGCCACGATCGCCATGGCATTGAGACTCGAGGTCTTGCCCTGATCGGTGGCCATCCCCGTTGTGGTATAGCGTTTGACATGTTCGATCGATTCAAAGCCTTCGCGGACGGCCAAAGCAAGATCATGCGTGGTGACATCGTGCTGCCAGTCCACGAAAGATTTCTCGCGGCTGGGCGGATCCGCTTGCGGCAGCGCACCCAAGTAGGCGCTGCTGCGACGGTTCAAGGTGTCGACGCTGAAGCGGCGCTGTGCATGATTGGGTTCCGGGGCCGACGCGGCACCGGCTCTCACACCATCCGCCAGCACTTCGGCTAGGCCGTAGATTCCGCGGCAGGCACCGGCGGATTGTTCGCACTCGGCCGGCGAACCGGGGACGAAGGACTGCAGGTCGTCGTTCCATTGCAGCTTGCCGCGCGATTGCGAAAATAAATGCACGCTCGGGGTATATCCGCCCGACATCAATACCGCGTCGCATCGGATGTTCTGCGCTGCCTGCACTTGCCCGCTCTGCACACTGGCGAGGGTGATGCCGCTGACGCGCAATTCGCCTTCGGTGTCGAGGACGGTAGAGCCGGGACGCACATCCATCCCGGCGCGGCGCGCGGCGTCGGGGAGGGCGCCGGTAACTTCGGAGCGCAGGTCCGCAATGGCCGCGATGACGACACCCGCGGCATGCAGATCAAGCGCGGCTTGGTAGGCTTCATCGCCCGACGTCACGATGACCACACGCGTACCCACGCATACGCCATATCGATTGAGATAGGTATGAGCAGCCCCGGCCAGCAAAATACCGGGGCGATCGTTGCCGGGAAACACCAGCGGACGTTCGATCGCACCGGTGGCGAGTACCACCGCCCGCGCACGAACCTGCCACAGGCGCTCGCGCGGTTGATTGACGGGTGCACTCGCTAGATGATCGACGAGTCGTTGATTGAGGCCGATGAGATTGTGCGGGAAATAACCAAACGCCGTGGTGCGCGGCAGCAACGTTACGCGGCTGTTTTGCGCCAGCGACGCGACGCCGCGCTTAACCCAGGCGGGCGCTGCCTGACCATCGATCACGGCGCTGGTGTCAGTGAGCAAGCTGCCGCCGAACTCGTTCGTCTCTTCGCATAAGATGACACGGGCGCCGCTCTCGGCCGCGCTCAAGGCCGCCGCAATCCCTGCGGGACCTGCCCCGACGATCAGTACGTCGCAATGCGCATAGCGCTGCGCGTATCGGTCGGGATCTGCATGAATGGGCGCGCGGCCCAAGCCTGCGGCGCGACGTATCATCGGTTCATACAGTGATCTCCACGCTTTGCGCGGCCACATGAAGGTCTTGTAGTAGAAGCCGGCCGGGAAAAACGCCGACAGCAGATCGTTGATGCGGCCGAGGTCTCGCTGCAAACTGGGCCACCGATTTTGGCTCTCGGCGATCAAGCCATCGTACAACTCCACCTGGGTTGCGCGCAGGTTGGGTGTAACCCGCGCCGCATCCCGCGTCACCGTCACCAGGCCGTTCGGCTCTTCGGACCCGGCGGCCAAAAAACCGCGCGGCCGGTGGTACTTGAAGGAGCGGCCCACCAGATGCACGCCATTGGCGAGCAATGCCGATGCCAGGGTATCGCCTGCGAAACCCTCATAGGATCGGCCGTCGAACTCGAAACTCATGCGTTGCGTTCGATCGATGCGTCCGCCGTTTGCTGTGCGAAGCTCCGTGATCACATTTTGCGCTCGGTCGCGGGGGCCGCGGCAGCGTGCTCGGGCGGCGTGACGCTCTGCGCG
>JALYIH010000157.1 GCA_030775865.1 Pseudomonadota bacterium
TCCGTGGCGTCTCAGTAGGCGCAAAAGGCAACACCACTGGTGAAGTGGTTTTCAATACGGCGATGACGGGATACCAGGAAATCCTGACCGATCCGTCGTACTGTCGCCAAATCGTCACCCTTACTTACCCGCATGTCGGCAACACGGGCACGACTCCGGAGGATCTCGAATCGGGCGCGGTCTATGCCGCCGGCCTCGTGATTCGGGACCTGCCCTTGCTGTGCTCGAACTGGCGCTCCACCGAATCGCTGTCGAGCTTCCTGCTCCGCTGCAAGGTGGTGGCGATCGCTGACATCGATACCCGTAAGCTGACTCGTCTGCTGCGCGAGAAGGGCGCGCAGTCCGGATGCATCATGACGGGCGACAATATCGATGAAACTGCCGCGGTGCGTGCCGCCAAGAAATTTCCCGGCTTGAAGGGCATGGACCTGGCCAAGGCGGTTTCGACCAAAAAGATTTATCAGTGGAACGATGGCTTGATCTGGAAAACATCCAGCAAGCCGCCGCGGCCCCAGAGCCGTTTACATGTGGTCGCCTACGATTTCGGCATCAAGCGCAACATTCTGCGCATCCTCGCCGAGCATGGTTGTCGCATGACCGTCGTGCCTGCACAAACGCCCGCAGATCAAGTGCTTGCGATGAATCCTGATGGTATTTTCTTAAGTAATGGTCCGGGTGATCCCGAACCTTGCGACTATGCCATCAAAGCGATTGCGCGCTTTCTCGACACCGATCTGCCGGTGTTCGGGATTTGCCTGGGTCATCAATTGTTGGGCCTCGCGAGCGGCGCGAAGACCATCAAGATGAAGTTCGGCCATCACTGCGCCAATCATCCGGTGTCGGAGATCGATTCGGGCCGGGTGCTGATTTCCAGCCAGAACCATGGCTTCGCGGTGGATGAGGCGACGTTGCCGCCCACGCTGCGCGCAACGCATCGCTCGCTGTTCGATGGTTCCTTGCAAGGGCTGGCCCGCACCGACCGTCCGGCGTTCAGCTTCCAAGGACATCCCGAGGCCAGCCCCGGCCCGCATGATCTGCGTCTGCTGTTCGAGCACTTCATGTACTTGATGGTGAAGCGCATGCAAGCGAATTCCCGGGGCCGCAATCCCGTCAAACAGAAATCGGCCGAGAGTTAAGTGCCCAAGCGAATCGACCTCCACAGCATTCTCATCATCGGCGCCGGGCCCATCGTCATCGGCCAGGCTTGCGAGTTCGATTACTCTGGAGCTCAGGCGTGTAAGGCCCTGAAAGAAGAGGGTTATCGGGTGGTGCTGGTGAACTCCAATCCAGCCACCATCATGACCGATCCGGAAACCGCGGATGCCATCTACATAGAGCCGATCAACTGGCGCACCATCGCCCGGATCATCGAAAAGGAGCGCCCCAGCGCCTTGCTGCCCACCATGGGCGGTCAGACGGCGCTGAACACCGCGCTGGATCTGGTGCGCGAGGGCGTGCTCGAGCGGTACAACGTGGAGCTGATCGGCGCGTCGCAGCGCGCCATCGATATGGCGGAGGATCGGGAGCTGTTCCGCCGGGCCATGGCCGATATCGGCCTCGAGACCGCGCGAGCGCGCATCGCGCACAGCATGGAGGAGGCGCTGGCCGTGCAGTCGGAAATCGGCTTCCCGACGGTGATCCGGCCTTCTTTCACCTTGGGCGGCAGCGGCGGCGGCATCGCCTACAATCGCGAGGAATTCGAAGCCATCGTCGGACGCGGACTCGATGCTTCGCCCACCAATGAGGTGCTGCTCGAGGAATCGGTGCTCGGCTGGAAAGAGTACGAAATGGAAGTCGTCCGCGACCGGATCGACAACTGCATCATTGTCTGTTCCATCGAAAATCTGGATCCCATGGGAGTGCACACCGGCGATTCCATCACCGTGGCACCTGCCCAGACCCTGACCGATCGAGAGTACCAGCGCCTGCGCGATGCCTCCATCGCGGTGCTGCGCAAGATCGGCGTGGACACGGGCGGTTCCAACGTGCAGTTCGCGATCAATCCCGATGACGGCCGGGTATTGGTCATCGAAATGAATCCGCGGGTGTCGCGCTCCTCGGCGCTGGCCTCCAAGGCGACGGGGTTTCCGATCGCCAAGATTGCCGCCAAGCTGGCGGTGGGCTACAC
>JALYIH010000158.1 GCA_030775865.1 Pseudomonadota bacterium
GGTCTCAACGTCGGCAGCGTGCTGCGCCTTCGCAACGCGGACTGGACCGTAACCGGCATTTTTTCGAGCAACGGCGACGTGCACGAATCAGAGCTGTTGGCCGATGTCGACACGGTAGGCTCTTCCATCGAGCGTACCGGGTACAGCTCCGCCGTGGGATTGTTGACGAGCGCCGCCGCGTTCACGGCCTTCAAGGATTCTCTGACCAGCGACCCACAGCTCAAGGTCGATGTTGTGCGCGAGCGCGAGTACTACGCCAAGCAATCCGCGGGACTGACCAAGACCATCAACATTGTCGGTACCACAGTCGCCGTGATCATGGCTATCGGCGCTATGTTCGGCGCGCTCAATACCATGTATTCGGCCGTCGCGGCCCGAAGCTTGGAAATCGCCACGCTACGGGCGATCGGTTTCGGCGCATTCCCCGTGCTGTTCGGTGTGATGATCGAATCCCTGCTTCTGTCCCTGCTGGGCGGCGTAATCGGCGCTTCACTTGCCTGGATGTTCTTCAACGGACATACCGTCAGCACGCTGGGCGCCGCGTTCGCGCAAGTTGTCTTCAAACTCACCGTCACCGACGCGTTGATCATTACCGGCATCGTTTGGGCTTGCATCATCGGCCTGCTTGGCGGCTTTTTCCCCGCGCTGCGCGCGGCCCGGCTGCCCGTTGCCGAGGCATTGCGCGCAGGCTAGCGGAGCGTCGCTCCGCGGCGATCTGGGACCGGCTTTTACGGGGCCGAGAATCAGCCCTGCCTAACCCAACAGCGCCCGCATAGCCGCCGCCAAAGCCAGCGGCTGGTCCACCGGCACGTGATGGTAAGCCGACGGTATCACGATGGGCCCGCGGCCATGACGCAGGGCCTTGCCGATGCGGGCTGCCAGCTCGGGCGGCACCACGGCACTGAATTCACCGGCGATGAAGTCCACCGGCACCTCCAATTCCTTCAGCAACTCGCCGTCCAAAATCCGCTCCCACTCGATATTGCTCAGCAGCGCCTCGTCATATTTCCAGGCGAAGCCATCGCCGCACCGCTTGATCGAATGCACGGCGAGATGCTGCATGATTCGCGGCAATATGGGCGGCTCGTCGGGGATGAAGCGAAACCGTTCACAGGCGGACGTGAGATCCGGATAAACCCGCTTCGCACGCGGTGCAAAGCGATGGTGCACGTGTTGGTCCGCGAAACCGATATTCGAATCGATGACCAGCGCACGCTTCAGCAACCGCGGATATCGATGTGCCGCAAGCACAGTGATGCGGCCGCCGAAACTGTGGCCCACCAGGGTAGCGGTCGTCGAGCCCGTCATCTCGAGCACCGCGTGTACCTCTGCGACGAAACTGCCGGGTGTGTATTTGGGCTTGGGATGGCTATCTCCCATACCCGCGAAATCGAGCGCGATGACGCGATAATCGTGCGCGAACCAGGGTGCGATGAAATCCCACCAGTGCGCGTGACCGCGGAAGCCGTGCAGCAACAGCATTACCTGCGGATTGAGCGAGTCGCCCCACTCCAGATAGTGCGTCAGGTGATCGCCGGTCTTCAAATGGCCGGACCTACCGGGCGTGTCAATCATTCGCTGGACCCAGTCGTCGGCGACCGGCGCAATCTTCTCTTCAGACGTCAAACAGGGCACTCCGGCAGCCTAAGCGGCGTTTGTGCATTATGCCAGGCGTCCTCGGAACCGGCTTAGCCAGATTCCGGACGTTGGATTAGAATCGGCGAGGAGATTCTCATCACCGGAGAAAGCCATGCTGAAATCCGTTCCTGCCGCAGGCGACGCTGCCGCGCGCTATTCCCCAGAAGAGTGGGCCGTTCGCGTGGATTTGGCCGCCGCCTATCGGCTGGTTGCGCATTTTCACTGGGACGACCTGGTGTTCACGCATATCACTGCCCGCGTGCCGGGGCCTGAGCACCATTTCCTCATCAACCCTTACGGCATGATGTTCGACGAAATCACGGCCTCGAGCCTGGTAAAGATCGACATGCAGGGCAACAAGGTGGTCGACAGTCCTTGGCCGGTCAATCCGGCAGGATTCACCATCCACAGTGCGATCCATGCGGCCCGGCACGACGTTGAGTGCGTGCTGCACACCCACACATTGAATGGCGTTGCGGTATCCGCGCAGAAGAACGGCGTGCTGCCGCTCTCGCAGCAGTCCATCTTCGTGCTGCAGAATCTTGCCTATCACGACTACGAGGGGGTGGCGCTGCGGGAGGATGAGAAACCGCGGCTGGTTGCCGACATGGGACAAAAGAATTATCTGATGCTGCGCAATCACGGGCTGTTGACGGTGGGACGCAGCGTCGCCGAAGCCTTTCAGTTGATGTACACCTTCGAGGCCACCTGTGCCATTCAGCTGCGGGCGCAGGCCGGCGGCGGAGAATTGATACCGATCCCACAGGGAATCATCGACACCGCGATGGAACAGGCGCGCGTGGTATCGAACAATCAAGGCCCGCACATGTTGGTATGGCCGGGACTATTGCGCCGCCTCGATCGCATCGATTCCTCCTATCGCACCTAGTCAGCAGTTGCCCGCCACTGAAGTGCGCCCTGCCGGCGAACAAAACTAGGGCCCGACGAGCGGGCCCTAATAAGTGGGTTCAATCCGGGGCGTTCACGCCCTCGTTTTACTTCAAGCGATACTGTATTTCGATGCCGTACGTGCGCGGCGGTGTCAGCTCGTACTCCGATGAGTAGTTGGGAAATCCCGCTTCCGGCGTGATCACCGCTTGTGCGCGTACGTTGCTGTAGCCCAGCTTGTTCTGCAGGTTCTTGCCGTAGATGAAAACGGTGTACCGATCGGAAGCGTCGTTCCAAGAAAGGCGTGAATCGACCTGGCTGTAGGAGGGAGCCAGGTAATAAGGTTGATTGAAGATGCTGTCGTAGGTCTTGGCCTTCCAGATATAGCTTGCCGAAAAGTTCAAGGACCCCGGCGTAAAGTGCCAGGTGTAGTTGCCATTGACCGCCACCTTGTGCCGCGGCGATTGCGGTACCGTTTGTCCCTTGACATCCACAAACGCAAGCGCCACGGGATTTTGGACGGTGAAATCCGAGCGGATGGTGGCTTCCAGGTACGAGTAATCGAACAGCAGTTGCAGATTGGCAATCGGCTGCCAAATGGTCTCGAACTCCGCGCCGAAGGAAATCACCTTCGGGATGTTCACGATGGAGGAGAACGCGGGACCGCCTCCGGCGGGCAGAACATCCAACGGATCCTGGAGGTTCTTGTAGTCGTATAGGAAAAGCGCGCCGTTGATCTGGAGGGTCTTGTTGAATATTTCCTTGCCGCCCAGTTCGAAGGCGTCAACGTGCTCAGGATCCGACTCGGGGGCGGCAGTGATGGTGCCGGCATTGAAGCCGCCGGATTTATAGCCACGCGTGTACTTAAGATAGCCCAGCGTGTTGTCGTTGGGCGTCCACTCCAACCCCGCCGTTCCGGTAACCGCGTCCCAATGATCGGACAATGGACGCTGCCATGACCCGTTGGCGCTGAGAGTCGGCAGACCCGCGCCTCGGTACTTGCAACCCGCTGCCGTTACACAATTTGCGATGCCGGCGGCGGCGGTGGTGATGTCGTTGACGGGCGTCAACGCGCCAAACAAGGAAGGCCCGGTCAGCAGATATTGCGGGAAGTGCGGAGCGCCGGGCGCATAACCGCTCAGGCCGAGGCAAGCAGGGAGCCCAAAGCACAGCTCGCGGTAGGATTCCACGCCCTCCAGTTTGTCGTAGGTAAAGCGCGCGCCGGTGGTGAGTTTCCAGGTCGGCAAAAACTTCCAGTCCGTCTGGCCGAAGGCAGCGTACGAATTGCCCTTCATCGCAGCTTCTTGATCGTAGAGAAGGTTGTTCGGATTGGCAGCGGCAAGCGTGGGCAGTTTTCCAGCTGCCAAATTGACCGGCGTCTGCAGACATCCGGCATTGGGCCCCAGCGCCGCGACGACAATGGTCACGCATCCCTTGTCCGCGTTGCCTTGGGCCGGATCTGCGATGGTGATCGGCTGGTCCCAGGTCTCGTGGTACTGGAAGAGGCCTACGATCCATTGCAAGGATGAATCGCTATGCGACGTCAGATTCAATTCATTGCTGTAGTAGCTTTCGTTCTGGACATAGTGAAACTGCGGTGTCGGATAGACCTTCAGCGGCGGGCAGTCGGCACCACCGCACTGCTTGCTTCCCGGAATGACCGGGTAAACATAGGACGTAATATCTGAACCGTTTTGGCGCTGTGCCAAATTGTCGTCTTGGTTCTGATTGTAGTTATAGGTCGTATAGCCGCCGATGTACTTGAGGTCAGACGCCCATGGGGTATGCCAGGTCAATTGCGGCGTAATTTGATAGGTTCTGGTCAATTTCGAATTGCTGGCCACGTCGCTGACGGCAATGTTGCGAAGATTCGTGATACCGGGATTCGTGGTCAGCGCGCCGACGGGGGTAACTGCCGTGCCACTCGCCAGGCCAAATCCGGGAGTCGGACTCAAACTGAAGGTTCCATAGGGAGCGTACTCATAGCTTCCCCCGGTATTGACGAAGAAGTAGCTCTGGTTGTAACCCAGTTGGTCGGCCTTCAGCCAGAATTCCACATCCGGCGAAATGTCCCATTCGAATTGCGCTTCCCAGTAGAAGTAATTGCCGTTGCCTCCGTAAGATCCGCCGCTGGCGCCTAAATTCTTGTAGTAGCCCTCGGTCTGATCGTTCTTGTAGCCGGCAAACTTGAATCGCATGGTGTCGCTGATGGGCCCGGAGAGGGACCCCTCAAAATTGTGCACACCATAGTTTCCGACGTTGACCCGTACCTCCGCTTCCCAATCTCGAGTCGGGTGTTTTGAAATGGCATCGATGGTACCGCCGATGGAGTTGCGGCCGTATAAAGTACCTTGGGGTCCGCGCAGGACCTCCACCCGGTCTTGGAACATGGAATCGCCGGAAACGGCGACCACGCTATAACCGTAGACGCCATCCGCATAGGTGGCCACGCCGGGCTGGGTCGCGAGGATATTTGTTTCACGACCGATGCCGCGGATGAATGCACGGTCCAAACCGGTTGAATAGGCCAGGCCGGGCGTGAAGTTGGTGATGTCCTGAATGCTCTCGATGCCGATCAGGTCGCGGGTTTTGGAGGTGTAGGCTGAAATGGCGACCGGCACGGTTTCCAAGTTCTCCGTACGCTTTTCCGCCGTGACGACGATTTCCGCAATCGAATTGTCTTCGCTGGGCGATGTTGCGGCCGCGCCCGCCGGTGCCGGCGCTGCAAATGCCGCCGTTGAGAAGGCCACGGACGCTATGCTTGAAAGCAACAGCGTCACTGTTTTTATCGTCATTTTTAATCCCCCCGAAACGGTTATTAGACCGTTTGTCCACTTAGTAAACACATCCATCCGGGCATGCAGCCTGCCGCCCCAGTCCGTGTGGCCTAACGATGCAACCCCATCGCCGCAGCCTTTTTCCGAATATCGTCTCGCCTCATTTCGGTGCGCAAAATAATTTGAAGTCGCACCGCCGCACGCATTATTCGATTAGTTGATATCGTAATGTCAATAGCGCGCGAAAAAATGCCGGGGTCGTAGCGGAAAAGCCACGCGAGTTCGGCGCAGCTGTTTCCCCTTATGTCTGCTCCAGGATCTCGAACACCAAGGGCCTCGCCTGAAACACAGATCTCTTGTGAAGTTTTCGCTGTTGATATATCACGCGTCTGCCGCGGAGTTTCTGCTCTGCGTTGCAAAGCGAGTACGACGCGGTCGCGCCGGTGCACAGCCAAATGCGCCGCGACCGCAATTAGACTCTTAGTCCAATGGCGACCGCTACTTTCCAACCAACCAATGGACGATAAGCGCGCGATCTTCAAGCATTTGCAGCTGCTTGAACGGCAGCGCTGCTGCGCGATCAGCGCTACTGCGCGATCAGCGCTACAGCGAGATCTGAGCCGCTTGCAAGATCAGTGCAGCTTGGCAGTGTCCCGCAGCTTCAGGCTCACTTGCTCGGCAGCCGCCATCGTGCGCAGCAAATTCTCGCCGGCAAGCTTCGCGATATCCGCATCACTCCAACCTCGGCGCATCAGTTCCTCGAGCAGCGCTGGGTAACGGTCGACGCCTTCAAGTCCCACGGGCGCATCGGGGATGCCGTCGAAATCGGATCCCAGTCCTACATGGTCGACGCCGGCGACTTGACGAATATGTTCGATGTGATCCGCGACTTGGGTGAGTGTGGTGACGGGCTGCGGGTGCTGCGCATCCCATTCAGCGAGAGCTGCCTTGGCACGATCCGGTTGACCAATGTACAGGCCGCCAAACGGTGGGCTGTTGAAGCGTGTTTGTTCTGCGGCGCGATCAGCCTGCCAGTGATTACGCGCGGGGGACACGTAGGCAGGCGCGAAATTCACCATGACCACTCCGCCGTTGGCCGCCAACGCCCGAAGAATATCGTCCGACACATTTCGCGGATGATCATCGAGCGCTCGCGCCGAGGAATGCGAGAAAATCACCGGCGCCCGGCTTGCCGTCAGCGCGGCCTTCATCGTGTCCGCCGAAACATGGCTCAAGTCCACGAGCATTCCCAAGCGATTCATCTCCTTCACCACCTCGACGCCGAACGGCGTCAGGCCGTGGTGGGCAGGCGCATCGGTCGCCGAATCCGCCCACGGGGTATTCGTCGAGTGGGTGAGCGTCATATAGCGGGCACCCACGTCATACATCTGCCGCAGAACCGCGAGGGAATTGTTGATCTGGTGGCCGCCTTCGATGCCGATCAGCGACGCAACCTTGTGACTCTTGTGGATGCGCCGAATATCCGCGGCGCTGTATGCCATCGCGAAATCGGCCGGATAGCGCGCGCTCATGCGCTTGACCAGGTCAATCTGCTCGAGCGTCATTTGCACGGCCTGGAATCCTTGAGTCTCGACCGGTATCCAGACCGACCAGAACTGTGCGCCGACATGTCCGGCACGTAACCGTGGAATGTCCGTCATCAAGGCGGTTTGTCCGGCCTCTACCGGCAAATGATGCGTATCGGATGCAAGATCGACCGCGGCGGGGTCGCTTTTGTAGCGTTCTCTGATTTCCCAGGGCAAATCATTGTGGCCGTCAATCAGCGGCGTCTGCATCAAGACCTGGTCGACGCGATGCTGATAGGACTCCGCTGCACAGGCGCCGAGAGGAAAACATAGCATCAAGCAGAGTATGCGAAGCATTTTTACCGTTGCTCTCATGGTTCGGAGGTTATTTTCTAAATATTCGAAGGCTATTTTTTTCGAGGGCTATTTTTATGTTCTAGGGCAATCTTAATGTTCGAAGGTTATTTCAATCGGCTCGGTTCCCACGATCATTCCGCGCACCGTTTCACCGCGCTGAATGGGACCGACACCGGCGGGCGTGCCTGTGAATACCAAGTCGCCGGGCGCGAGTTCCACATAGGTTGAGAGGACCGCGATAATTTCGGCGACGCTCCAGATCATGTCCTTGAGATCGCCGGTCTGCCGCAGCTTGCCGCCGATCGTCAAGGTGATCGAGCCGCTCGCAGGTGGAATTCCCCGGGTCAGTGCACCGACGGGCGCAGAATGATCGAAGCCTTTGGCCATGTCCCAAGGACGGCCGGTTTTTTTTGCCTCGGCCTGCAGATCTCGCCGCGTCAAATCAATGCCGACCGCGTAGCCAAAAATCATCGACGGCGCGTCGGCGGCGTGAATGTTTGCGCCGCCTTTGTGCAACGCTATCACCAACTCCACTTCGTGATGCAGGTCTGAGGTCTTTACCGGAAAAGGCAGCCGCCAGCCGCTGGGAACCACGGCATCGGCGGGCTTGCTGAAAAAGAATGGCAGTTCTCGGCGCGGATCGCCGCCCATTTCCCTGGTGTGCTCGGCATAGTTGCGGCCGACGCAATAGACCCGCCGAACAGAAAATGGCAGTTCCGAACCCGAAATCGCAATGCTGGGTACCGATAACCGTGGGATTTCAGCCATGGGGTCGCATTATGCCTAGGCGTTGATTGAAAGTTGGCTTATTGGCTCTGCGCCAGATTTCATCTAAGATATTACAATATTAAAATCTCGTATCTATTTGAGTTATCAGTTTTTATTTATTTTCCCGCGTTCTTGACAACATTGGTCCTATAGACAGCGTGGGCTTTCTCTGTCTATACTGTACGAGTGAACATAACGCCCTCCCCTCCTCCCGATAAGGCCGATCCCAAGTTATCGGCATTGCTCGAGGCGGCCATCGGAGTCTTCGCCCGCTTCGGCTACAGAAAAGCATCCATGGACGATGTCGCGCGCGCGGCGGGCGTTTCCCGGCAAGGACTCTATTTGTCATTTGCCAATAAGGAAGAGTTGTTCAGGCGCGCAGTGGCGCACTCCTTGCGCAACCAATTGGCGGCGGCGATCGGCGCGTTGTCACGGGCTGAAGATGATTTGGAGATCCGGCTGATCGCGGCTTGCGTGGCGTGGTCGGGGCGATTCGTGGGGTCGCTGGGTGCGGATGCCGCCGATCTTATGTGTGCAAGTACCTCTTTGGCAGGAGCAACGCTGTGCGAGTACGAATGGCAATTCGAGGAAGCACTCGCCTCGGCCATCAGCGCATCGGCGTTGGCCGACGCCTGTGCGGCTGCGGATCTGGACATTGCCGATTTGGCGCGCGCACTGCATGCGACAGCCAGGGGACTCAAACAAAGTTGCAAGAGTCGCGAAGCATTTGAGAAAGGCATGACGGCGGCAGTGCGCATGATCTGCCGGCCGTTGAATCAACGCAATCAATTCCAGGGGTGTAATCCATGACCAAGTCCATCCACTTTGGCAGGCGCTCCACCGCAGATAAGGTCCTCGCCGGCATTGATCTGAGCGGCAAACGCATTCTGGTGACGGGGTGCAATACGGGACTGGGACTCGAAACGATGAATGCGTTCGCGGCGAACGGCGCAACGGTGATTGGACTGGCAAGAACAATCCAGGCCGCGACGATGAGCTGCGCTCAGGCAAGCCCCCTCTGCATTCCTGTGGCGTGCGACCTGGCTGACTTGGAATCCGTTGCCGCCGCGGTCCGCACCATCGGCGATATCGTAGGTCCGCTGGATGCCATCGTCGCCAATGCCGGCGTGGCAAATCTGCCCTCTCTGGACACTCGCTACGGCATTGAAATGCATTTCATGGCCAATCACATCGGCCATTTCGCGCTGATAAACGGCCTCGCAGATCTGTTGCGCGACAACGGTGGCCGCGTCGTGCTCGTCAGCAGCGGCGCGGGGATCGAGCACGCACCCGCTGAGGGAATCATGTTTGACAATCTTGACGGCCATCGATTTTACGACCCCTCGACGTTCTATGGTCAATCCAAGCTGGCCAACGCGTTGTACGCCAAGGAATTGTCGCGCCGCCTGAGCAACCGGGGCATCGCCGTCAATTCCGTGGATCCCGGTGCGGCACGCACCCGCATCAACAAAGGCTACTTCGCGCGGCTGTTCTCCAAGTCGGCGGCACAGGCGGCATCCACCCAAGCCTTGGTGGCAGCAAGTCCCCAGGCCTCGGGAATCACGGGTCAATACTGGTCCGATTGCAGAATCGCGACGGGCAGCCCCCTGCTGGACGATGTCGTCCTGGCAAAGCGTCTGTGGGATGTCTCCGATGACATCGTGGCCCGCCGGTCCTCACAGGGTAAGGCCTCACTGCAGCGCGCAGCTTAGTCCGCGAAGTCCTATAATGTGGGCATATGCCCGTGCGCACTTCCAAGTTTGCGCGCGCTCATTCCGTCAGCGCTGAGGTGTGGGGTTTCGCCCCGCAAATAGCATGTGGATCGTTAGAGTAGCATTACAGCGGCCCTACACCTTCCTGATGTTGGCCGTGTTGATCGTGCTGTTGGGTGGCTATGCCATCTTGAATACGGCAACGGACATTTTTCCGAACATCAAGATTCCCATTGCCGCAGTGATTTGGCGCTACAACGGCATTCTGCCCGAGGAAATAGCCAACCGCATCGTGCTGTTCTCGGAGCGAACCGCGCAAACCGTGGTCAACGACGTGGAGCACACCGAGTCCCAGTCGGTCATCGGCACCTCGGTGGTCAAATACTTCTTTCAACCTGGCGCCGATCAAGACCTATCGATGGCTCAGATCACGGCAGTGTCGCAAACGCAGCTGGGCTTTGCCCCGCCGGGTACGACGCCCCCGTTCGTGCTCTCGTACAACGCCTCCACCGTTCCAATCTTGCAAATCGCACTGACCAGTTCGACATTGCCCGAAGCGCAAATCTACGATCTTGCCAATACGATTCTGCGCACCCAGCTATCAACCGTGGCGGGCGCATCGATTCCCTTTCCCTTTGGCGGCAAGCAGCGTCAAGTGCAGGTGGACTTGGATCCGCAGGCATTGAGTGCACATGGCTTGTCAGGCAGCGACGTGGTCACGGCGATCGGCGCGCAAAATCTCATCTTGCCGGCGGGCACCCAGAAGATCGGCGGTCTCGAGTATTTCATCAAGCTCAACTCCAGCCCGCTGAAATTGGATGAGCTGAATAACCTGCCGATTCGCGCCGGCAACGGCACGGTCACCTATATTCGGGACGTGGCACACGTGCGCGACGGTTATTCGCCGCAAACGAACATGGTACGCGTCGAGGGCAAGCGCGCCATTTTGATGAGTGTCTTGAAGACCGGCAAAGCATCCACGATCGATATCATCAACAGTATCAATCAAAAGCTTCCGCAAGTCCGCGCGGCCATGCCTCCTGAATTGAAAATTCAGGCGCTGAGCGATCAATCAGTCTTCGTGCGCGCGGCGATTTCCGGCGTAATACGCGAGGCGGTGATCGCCGGCGCCCTCACCGGCCTGTTGATACTGCTGTTCCTCGGCAGCTGGCGCAGCACACTGATCATCACCATTTCAATTCCGCTGTCGATTCTCGCTTCGATCGCTTGCCTCGCGGCGTTGGGCGAAACCATCAACATCATGACGCTGGGCGGATTGGCGCTGGCCGTCGGCATCTTGGTCGACGATGCGACCGTGACCATTGAGAACATCAACTACCACCTCGAGCAAGGCAAGGACGTGGAGGCCGCGATACTGGATGGCGCACACCAAATCGCACTGCCGGCGCTGGTCTCCACGTTGGCGATTTGCATCGTGTTCGTGCCCATGTTTCTGTTGGCAGGCATCGCCAAATTCCTCTTCGTACCCTTGGCCGAAGCCGTGGTATTTGCCATGCTGGCCTCGTATATCTTGTCGCGGACCTTGGTGCCGACGCTCGCGAAATTCTGGCTGAAGAAGCATGATGCCGCGAAGCACAAGCAGCAAGGCACTCTGGCGCGCTTTCAAGCGCGATTCGAGAAAGGATTCGAGCGCTTTCGCGATCGCTATCACGGGCTATTGGCTTCTGCCCTGCAGGCAGGCCCGCGCTTCGCCGCGATCTTTCTGGGCGCGATGATCGCCACCGCCGTACTGGCCTTCCCCCTCGGGCCGTTGCCCGGCCTCGGTCAAGATTTTTTCCCGTCTGTCGACGGCGGCCAGATCAAGTTGCACATGCGTGCGCGCAGCGGCACGCGCATCGAAGAGACAGCCGCGCTTTGCGATCAAGTTGAGGCCACGATCCGCCAAATCATCCCCTCGCCAGAGATCGCCAGCATCGTCGATAACATCGGACTGCCCTACAGCGGCATCAATCTTGCCTACAGTACCTCGGCGCCCGTCGGTCCGGGTGATGCGGACATTTACGTCAACTTAAGCAAAGATCACAAGCCGACAGCACAATTTGAGCGCCGGCTGCGCCAGAAACTTGCCGCGGCCTATCCGTCCACGCAATTCTCGTTCCTGCCGGCGGACATGATCGGTCAGATATTGAATTTCGGCCTGCCTTCCCCGATCGACGTGCAGGTGGTCGGCTTCAACACTCTCGCCAATCGGGAATTCGCGAATCACCTGTTGCAGAAACTGCGGGGTATTCCAGGCGCCGTCGACTTGCATATTCACCAGGCCGCCGATTACCCCCAGTTCAATGTCGATGTCGATCGCACCAAAGCTCAGCTGGTGGGGCTCACGGAACAATCCGTCGCCGGCAACATGCTGGTATCTTTGTCAGGTAGCTTTCAGACGGCGCCGTCTTTCTGGGTCGATCCCAATAGCGGCACGCAGTACCAAGTGGCGTCGCAAACGCCGCAATACCGTCTGGAAAACCTCAATGATCTGGGCAATACGCCGCTCAGCGGCGGCCTCAACGGCTCATCCCAGCTGCTCTCCAATCTCGTGAACATTCATCGCAGCGTGGCGCCGGCGGTGGTCTCCCACTACAACGCGACGACCGCCATCGATATCTACGGCTCCGTGGACGGCACAGACTTGGGCTACGTAGCCTCGCAGATCGACAAAGTCATCGCCGCTGCGAAGAAGGATCTGCCCAAGGGCTCGAACATCGTCGTGCGTGGTCAGGTGCAGACGATGAAGGCTTCCTTCAACGGTTTGCTGATCGGTCTGATCGGCGCCATCATCCTGGTCTACATGCTGATCGTGGTCAATTTTCAGTCCCTCCTCGACCCCTTCATCATCATCATGGCATTGCCGGCCGCGTTGGCCGGCATCGTTTGGATGCTGTTCCTGACGCACACCACGGTCAGTGTGCCGGCACTGACCGGGGCTATCATGTGCATGGGCGTGGCGACTGCGAACAGCGTGCTGGTCATCAGCTTTGCGCGCGAGCGCATGAACGCGGGGGACACGCCATTCGAGGCCGCGCTGCAGGCGGGATTCACGCGATTGCGCCCGGTTCTGATGACCGCGTTGGCGATGATCATCGGCATGATTCCGATGGCACTGGGACTGGGTGAAGGCGGAGAGCAGAATGCGCCTCTGGGACGCGCCGTCATCGGCGGCCTGATTTTTGCCACGATCGCGACGCTGTTCTTCGTGCCCACCGTATTTTCCATCATTCATGGGCGAAGCTCGATACATCCCATTAGCCCCGCGGAGACTGTCCATGCCTGACAAGAAGATCCGCCGCTATGCATTGATTGCGCTCATAGTCGCCGTAGGCTTGGGGATCTGGGGCGAAGTAAGCCGAGTGCTGGCACGCTCCTCGCTCGGCAGGGAAACCGCGGAGTCTGCGATACCCACCGTCGTCACGGTCACTGCCGAGCGCAGCGCGCTCGGAGAGGATTTGGTGCTCCCCGGCGCGGTGCAGGCATTCACCGAGGCGCCTATCTATGCGCGCACCAGCGGTTACTTGAAGGAGTGGCACACCGATATTGGAACGCCCGTCACCAAGGGCCAGTTGTTGGCGGAAATCGAAACTCCCGAAGTCGATCAGCAATTGAGCCAGGCGCGGGCCGATCTCGCGACGGCGCGCGCCAATGAGGCGCTCTCGAACAGCACCAATCTGCGCTGGCAGGGATTGCTGTCCACGGAGTCGGTGTCGAAACAGGACGCCGAAGAGAAATCCGGTGACGCAGCGGCCAAAAAAGCCGCGGCGGAGTCCGCCGCCGCGAATGTGGCGCGGTTGCGCGACCTCGAATCGTTCAAGCGAGTGGTGGCCCCGTTCAGTGGCGTGATTACCGCGCGCAACACCGATATCGGCGCCTTGATCAACGCGGGGCAAAGCACCGGCACCGAGCTATTTCGCATCGCCGACACCCGAAGACTGCGCATCTACGTCGGCGTGCCGGAATCATTCGCCGCTGTCACGAGGCCCGGCCTCGAGGCCGAGTTACATTTTGCCGAGCAGCCAAATAAAACCTTTGCGGCCACTACGGTCCGCACCTCCAATTCGCTCGATCCGATTTTGCGCACCTTGCAGGTCGAGCTCGAATTGGACAACGCCAAGGGTGAAATATTTCCGGGCGCCTACGCCGAGGTACATTTCAAGATTCCGGCCAGCGCCGAAACCTTGCGGTTGCCTGCCAATACCGCGCTATTCCGCGCCGCCGGCTTGCAAGTGGCGACGCTGGATGGCGATCATCGGGTGACGCTCAAGAGCATTGTGCAGGGACGTGACTTCGGCAACACGATCGAGGTACTGTCGGGACTCCAGCCCAACGATGTGGTGGTGCTCAATCCACCCGACTCTATCGAGAGCGGAGAGCAGGTGCGTATCGCCACTCCCGCGGCTGCGCCCGCGGCCGCACCCGCCAAGGCCAATGGGAAACCCTGATGTCGGTCCGGATTCCCGCCGCACTCTGCCTCCTGATCGGCCTGGACGCTTGCTCCTTCGCACCAGCGTATAAAACTCCCGACAGCGCTCCGGCTGCCGCCACTTACCAGGAATCACCCGATTGGAAGCGTGCCGAACCTGCCGACGCGCAAATCCGCGGGCCCTGGTGGAATTTGTTCCAAGATCCCGTGCTCGACGGCATCGAAGAGCAGGTAGGCGATGCAAACCAGGATTTGAAGGCCGCATATGCGCGATTGCTTCAGGCGCGTGCGGCCACTCGCATCGCGCGCGCCGATCTGTTCCCGACGCTCAATGTCAGGTCTTCGGCGACTCGATCGCGCGCATCCGTCAATTCGCCTGCCTTCGCGCCAGGCGAAGAACCTGTGGGTAATAATTTCGATTTGGAAGCGGACCTGTCCTATGAAATCGACGTGTGGGGACGGGTGCGCAATGCCGTCGCCTCAGCAAAGGCATCCCAACAGGCCAGCGCAGCTGATCTTGCTACAGTCGATCTGGCGATTCATGCCGAATTGGCGGCCGACTACTTCACGCTGCGCTCGGAAGATGCTCAGCAGCAGCTTCTCGACACGACCGTGGGCGATTTTGCGAAGGCTCTGGAGCTCACGCAAAACCTTTACAACGGAGGCGTTGCCGCGCTGACGGATGTCGCGCAGGCCCAGGCGCAGCTGGAGACGGCGCGGACGCAGGCGGCCGATATTCGGCTGCAGCGTGCGCAGACCGAACACGCAATCGCAGTGCTGCTTGGGCAAAATCCCTCCGCGTTTCACCTGGATGCGAACCCCCTCCCCGGCTCGACCATGCCGCCGCCGGTCGACCCGGGTCTTCCCTCGGCGCTGTTGGAGCGGCGTCCCGACGTAGCGGCTGCGGAGCGCAGGACGGCTGCCGCCAATGCGCAAAGCGGCGTCGCCCGTGCCGCTTATTTTCCGGTCTTCAGCTTGAGCGCAGCCGCTGGCTTCGACAGCGCGAGTGCATCGAACTGGCTCTCCGCGCCCAGTCGTTTGTGGTCCTTGGGTCCCTCGGCCGGTGTTCTGACGGTGTTCGACGCCGGTCGGCACCGCGCCCAAACAGCGCAAGCCAGAGCTGTCTATGATGAGCAGGTCGCCAACTACCGCGGTACCGTGCTCGTCGCCTACCAGGAAGTCGAGGATAATTTGGCGGCGTTGCGACAATTGCAACAGGAAAGCACCAGCGAGGCCGCTGCGGTGAGTTCGACCGCGACCGTGCTGCAACAGGCGCAGTATCGGTACAAGGCCGGCCTCGTGACCTATCTCGAGGTGTCAATAGCCGAAACGACCGCCCTACAAGCGCAACTTGCCAATGAGACGATTCAAGTCAGACGCATGATTGCCAGCGTGCTATTGGTCAAGGCGCTGGGCGGCGGCTGGCGCGTCGACACGGCCACGACGCGTTAGCGCCTCCGTTACTTCAAGGCACTTTTTTTGCCCAGGTTCTCCGCGGCAAATTCCCAATTGGCCAGCTTGTCGATCAACGCGTTGACGTAGTCCACCCGCCGATTCTGGTAATCCAGATAGTAAGCGTGCTCCCAGACATCGATGGTCAAGAGGGGCTTCGCACCGTCGGTCAACGGTGTCTTGGCATCGGCAGTCTTGACGATTTTCAGCTTCTCGCCATCCTGAACGAGCCAAGCCCAGCCGCTGCCGAACTCCGCGACGGCGGCCTTGGACAGCTCCCTCTTGCATTGATCCACGCTGCCAAATGAAGCCTGCATCAGGCTTTTCAGCTCAGCGGGTGGTTCTCCGCCGCCCTTGGGTCTGAGGCTCTTCCAATAGAACGTATGATTCCACGCTTGCGCCGCATTGTTGAATATGGCGGCGTGTTCCGTCTGGCGCGCGGTCGCTTTGATGATGTTCTCCAGAGGCATGTCGGCGAATTCGCTCCCGACAATCAATTTGTTCAACGTATCGACATAGGTTTTGTGATGCTTTCCGTAGTGAAAGCTCAAGGTATTTGCCGATATGACTGGAGCCAATGCGCCCTGATCGAAGGGAAGCGGCGGTAGAGCAATGGGCCGGGATTCAACAGCTGCGGTGTTCATGAACACTCCTATGGCGCGTGCGGGATAGTCGCGTACAGCCTATTGAAGCCTGCATTGCCGGACTAGCAGCGCGCGCCAGCACACCGCGTAGGCTCACGCTGACGGCAGGCAGCGCCGCGCCGTAGGACGCCCGCCCCGTTCACTTCTTGGCGCACAAGCGCACATCACCGCTTTTGGTGGAAATCCGTATGCGCGCGCTGCCCTCCCCCGTCTTGAACGTCAAGCGCGAGCCGGGGCCATGCCGCGATTCGGTCGGCTTGGGTCCGAAACAATTGTCGATATCTACAATTGGTCGATATCGATCATATTGTCGTCGCCGATGCGGTCGATCAGCTTATTGTAAGGATCAATACCCGCCCGCGTGGGCTCCTGATCGACAACGATGGTAAAGCTTGGGTGCTCACCGGTGATCCTTTCCCGGTGCATATACAGCGGCTTTTCCTGGTCTTTCTTACCCGAAAAAACGCCTATGTCGATGAAATCAGAGAGTGGCAATGGTGTCTCGACGCCATTGGCATCGGCCTGCACCTTGCGCGCCTCGACATTCAGCGTCACCTGATACTTCCCGTCAGGGGTCTTTTTCGACGTGGCCGAAATCGCCTTGTTGTCATAAAGCACTATTCGGTCAAATCCATCGTCAATGAGGTATTGAAGCTCCGGTGGCGTTTGCTCGCGAAGTGCGGCAACCAGCAGGCGCGTATCGGGATAGGGTTGGTTTTCCGCCCCGGCGCCCGCCACTTGCTGAACCGCATCAGTCTGGTTGTGCGCATTTGCGTAGCGGTAGCGCATCAAGAAATTATGCAGGGCAAGATTGATTTTGTCCTCGCCGACATAATCCGCGAGCGTATACATGATCTGGCCGCCTTTTTGGTACCACACGTAATCCTCGCGTTGTACCAGCGCCAAAGGACGTTCGCCGCGCACTTCGCCGGACCGCCCGCGCAGATAGCCGTCCAGGTAATGGCGCATCACACGGTGCATATAATCCCTGCCGTATTTTTGCTGCATGACCATGTACGCGGAGTACTGGGCCAGCGTCTCTGACAACATATTCGAGCCTTGAACCTGCCCGCCGATCAGCTGATGGGCCCACCATTGGTGACCAAGTTCATGAGCCGTGACGAACAAGGTCAGGTCGACATCCGTCGGCTTCACGATGCGGCTGATGAAGCCGATGGACTCGGAAAACGGTACGGTATTGGGGAATGACTGCGCAAAACTGCGGTAGCGGGGAAATTCCAAGATTCGGTATTGGTTGAACTGGTACGGACTGAAATTCTTCTCAAAGTATTCAAGTCCGTCGCGTGACGCGCTCAGCATCTCGTCAACATTGAACGTGTGCGCCGGATCATAATAAATTTCGAGACTGATCGGGCCGCCGGCGCCGCTATAAACCTTCTTCTGCACCGCATAGCGGGCTGATAAATACGCAAAGAAATCCAATGTGTGCGTCGCGCCCATGCCGTATTCATAGTAGCGGCGGCCATCCTTTTCCCAGGAGCGCGCCAGATATCCAGGTGCGATGGCGACTTGATCGTTGGAAGTTCCGACGATGGCGTGATAGGTAATCCAATCCGAATTGGTCGTGAACAGGTTGATGCGGGAATGGACTGGATCGCCGCGCTCCGCCATCTCCTCGAGCGGCCCCAGATGTTCCTCGCGGCGGCGGCGCGGATCATCGATTTCCAACAAGGGGTCGTAGCCGATCGTGGGAAAGAATTCCTGTCCGAAGAAGGTGCCGTTGTAGGCAAATTGGGCCAGCTCATTTCCGTCGCGAAACCCTTTCGATGTGTGTGCGACGGCGAACTTGAGCGTCACCGTGTCGCCCGGCGCCAGCGGCTGATCGAACGCGTAAATGGAGTACATATCCCGCGCCGAGCGGCTGACCAGGTGGAAAGGCCGGTCGAACTGCACTTGCGACACGGTTTCGTGTTCATCGGTGAGATGAATCTGGCCGATCGGCTGAGCGCTCTTATTCTGCAGGGTGAAGCTGCCGGTCCCCGCGAATGATCGATGCTCGGGATAAATTTCGATGATCGTGTCCACTGCCGTGAGTTTCGGCTGCACCAAACTCTCGTACTTCTTGAACTGTCGTTCGTAATCCGCCTGTCGATGACGCCGATCCGCCGCAGTGACGTATTCGTTCAGCACATGTGCATTGTAGTAATACCAAGCCCCGGCACCCCCGGCCAGCAGTGCGAAAAATGCTGCGGCCCCCGCGAGCGCCGGCGCTCGGCGTTTGGCAAGCCGGCCGCGGGCGCGCAGCGAGTCTTCTGCCCCGCGGCGCGCGTAGGCCATGGAGACGATGCCCAGAATTGCAAAGATCGAAAACCAATACAGAATCGACCACACGACGGCGGGAACAAAGTGTCCATAGCCGTTCATGTCCGAATAGACATAGGCCGGGACCGCACCCGGGATCAACAGCGTGTTCTCCCAGCCCCAACTGAACAGTACGGCCTGCAATACAAATACGCCGATGACGATCGCGTGGCCGATGAACTTGTTCGATACCATGGTCTGCACGAACATGGCGAACATGGCAAACCCGAGAATTTGCGGAAATGTGATGAAGAAGAACTCTTTGACGTACTGCCATACTTCGTAGTGGTAGTAGCCGGCGATGGTCTGCATCATCATGCCGATCACCATCGTGACGATGAGCAGGATGCACTCCACGAATCCGATGGCGGTAAGTTTTGACAGCCAATCTGCCGACTCCCCGATAGGCAATGCATCATGAATACCGTCGAAGCGGGTGTCTCTCTCGCGCCAGATCAGTTCGGCGGCGTACAGCGCCGCAACGATGAAAAAGAACAGTGTTGCGGAGCCTTCCACCGCTTGCGCCATCAAGTAGGTGACGGGCCACACATCGATGCCGCCGACCCGCCCGGCAAAGTGACCGTTATTCACGGCAAATACGCCGAGCAAGCCGACGATCGCCCAGAACGGCACTTCCCGGAGGATGAGCCGGATTCGCAAGCTCGTCAGCGCCAGAAATTGGCGAAGCGAGGTGCTCACGCCGAACACCTGCCGCACTTTGGGTAATTGCACCGCAACGAAGGAACGTGTCCGCTGCAGCACCGCTTCTTCCTGCTGACGGACCTTGGCCGCTCGCCTTCCTTGGGAGCGTGCGGTGAGCGCCTCGACTGACATCGGAAACACGGCCCAAACGGCGCCGAGTGCCGCCACACCCACGCCTATCCACAGCAAACGGTTTATTAAAAATACGCCTGGGGAATAACCCGAAAAATCCCAGGGGAACAACTGGCTGTTTTTCTCTGCCACGCTCCAGTAGCGCGCAATGGCATTGTTCAAGAGCAGCCCGACCGGATCGAGTATGCCGGACCAGAAATGCTCCAGCGAACGCGTTGCCGAGAACACGGTGACGCCCACCAAGTAGATCATGAACAGTGCCACGCCCTGCAGGTACACGATGAATATTTTCCGCGTCAGCGCAGCAACGGCAAAAAACAGGGACCCGGTGAAGAATATCTGCACCACGACGATCGATGCGAATGGCTCTGCGTACCAGCGAAAATGATTGGGGCCGATGCGCGCATGGTCGGCCCAGGGAGCAAAGCTACCCAGGTACGCACCGAGGAGCAGACCGCTGAACACCAGCACCGTGGTCACGAAGGAGCCGGCCCACCGGCCGCCAAGGTAAGCCAATTTTGAGACGGGCTTGGTGAACAGGATCTGATACGTATCGCGCTGGAAATCTCTCAAGATGGAAGTGCCGAAAATCGCGGCGACAACGATGATTCCAAACAGACATGCGACTTGATCATTCAGCGTGATGGCATAGGGACCGTTGAGCAGCACCTTGCCGTTGCTGTTGGCCACCGGACCAAAGTTCTCGGAAGCCACGCATAGGAAGGAGAATGTCACCCACAAAAGAAAGTAAACGTACGTCGAGAGACTCTTCGCCCTGAAACGCAACTCGAAAGTAAAGAACTCCCAGAACATCCTCATCGCGATCTCTCCTGAAATGCGGCGCTAGTGCTTCGAGCGGCGCGACAAATTCAAAAAATAAACATCCTCCAGACCCGAGGCCGCGGCTCGAAACCCGGCGCCGGGGGAAGTCGCGGAAAACACGCGAATCTCGTGCTGGCCTCCCACCAAGTGAGTGCTGACGATTTGCAGTTCATTCTCCAGCATACGCAGCTCGTCATCGGTGGCGACCACGCGGGACCAGATCTGGCCGTCAAGAGCCGCCAGCGCGTCGTTGGGCGATCCTTCCAGCAGCACCTCTCCGGCCGCGATGATGGCCATGCGGGAACACAGCTCGCGCACATCGTCGACAATGTGCGTCGACAGGATGACCGTGACCTCGCGGCCGATGGAGGACAGCAGGTTGAGAAACCGATTTCGCTCGGCGGGATCGAGGCCGGCCGTCGGTTCATCGACGATGATCAAACGCGGATTCGCCAGCAGCGCCTGCGCAATTCCGAAGCGCTGTTTCATGCCGCCGGAATACGTGGACAGCGCCTTCTTTCGGGACTCCCACAGATTGGTTTGATGCAGCAATGCCTCGACCATCTCTTGCCGCTCACCTTGGCTGACCACACCCTTCAAAATGGCCAAATGATTGAGCATGTCGACAGCGGACATTTTTGGATAGACGCCAAACTCCTGCGGAAGATAGCCGAGAACCCTTCGGACTTCGCTCTTTTGGGTGAGTACATTCAATCCATCCAAGTCGATGCTCCCTGAGTCCGGATCCTGCAGCGTCGCGATCGTGCGCATGAGCGAACTCTTTCCCGCGCCATTCGGTCCAAGCAGGCCGAACATATTGTTGCCGACCGAGAGCGAAAGATTCTTCAGTGCACATACGCCGTTGGGATACGTCTTTGACAAGCCGCTGATGGTGAGCGCCATTGAAATCCTTCCTGAAGTGAGTTTTAGCTGAAAGTCGCCTGACGGTTGAAGAGTCCGGCAATGGTGTTGACGGCCCGATCCGCTTCGGCGCGATCTGCAACGGCGGTCTCATCATCGAAGCCGTAGTAGTCGCTGTCACCGACCACTTGAAACACCAAACCATCGCGCCGCGGAACGAAGGAGACACCTTTATAGAAGAGCCCATAGTCGATATCCGGCTGCGGGATTGTGCGCGCCAATTGTCCGCGGACCGGAGTGACGGTTTGATCCCCGAACAAGGCGCGCGCGCCGTATCCTGTGGCATTGATCAATGTTTTTTCCCGTAGTCCGGCGAAATCGTCCGGTGTGTGAAATTCCGCAATTTCGATCTTGCCGCCATTGGCGATGAAGTCGCCCATCAGCAGCCTGCCGTACGCGCTGAGATTGAACATCATGAACGAATTGCGCCGCAGGTACCGGGCTCCAAGCGAGTGGCTGCCGGGAGCAAACTCGGCACTTTGCGGCATGAGATCGCCAATCCGCTCGCGCTGCAGATCGGCGAATGGCGGCCGGCCGTCCGTTGCGCGCGGGCGTCGCGTCGATGCCGGGTCATCCGATACAAAGTAGCTGTCGATGAATTCCACCGGCGTGCCCGGCAGTCCGAGGAAATTTTGATACGTTTGAAAAGACGTGCGGGCCATGTCCTCCCAAAGCTGCTTGAACGCGGGAGTTGCATTCTCTTCGAGACAAATCCTGGAATCCGGGGTCCACAGTCCCGTCGCCAGCGAGGAGCGCACATTGGGCGGCAGCTCCTTGGCATAAATCGTTACCCGAGCGCCGGCGCGCTGGAGCAGCAGCGCCGAGGTCAGCCCCAAGGCACCGCAGCCGATCACGGCGATGTCTCTTTCCCCCGTCGCCATCGCCTTACGCACGGCGATGCTGCTCGAACCCCAGGACAGGGACCAGCCGCTGCCGCCGTGACCATAATTGTGAACAATCAGCTTCGAGCCAACCCTTTCGGCATCGAGGCGTGGGCCGTGCGCACGAAACGGCCGGGTGCACACGGTGATCCGAGTGATCCGGTCGGTGCTGGCACGCACCGGCGTGAGCTGTAAGGAAGCGGCGGGTGGCGCGCGCTTGGCCCCCACGGTCGCGGCACAGCCCTCGAGTCCCCCCAGCAGTACCGCGGCCCCCGCGCCGGTCAACAATTGACGACGTCCGATCGCTCCTGGCATCCCAAATTCCCCGCTGGTTCCTAAACTTCGATTGTAAACAAGGAATACACCGCAAGCAGCCAAAATTGCCGGCCCGTGGCGATTGCCCATGCTAATGTTGGGCAAAAGCGCGCTCAACAGCGCCGCGGATGGAGCAGAAAATGATTGGAAGAAAATTCGTTGCGGGTGCCGCGTCTGCAATTTTGGGATTGCTTCTGTACGGCGGCGCCGATGCAGCATCCCGCAATGAAAAAGTCTACCGGGCGGTGGAAGCCAATCGCAGCGGGGCTCTGGACCTGCTGAAGGAAATCGTCAACATCGATTCGGGAACCGGCGACGTTGCAGGCGGCGCCAAGGTTGAAGCCGTACTCGCTGCCCGATTGACTCAATTGGGTGCCGAGGTCAGGAGCGAACCGGCGGAAAGCCCCGGGTTGCCCGACAACTTGGTCGCAGTCTTTCATGGAAGCGGCAAGGGCAGGATGCTCATCATTGCGCATGTGGACACGGTTTTCGGCCCCGGCACGGCTACCGCACGCCCCTTCAGCATCGACCAGCAGCGCGCTTACGGCCCGGGCGTGGGCGATGAGAAAGCAGGCGTGGTCAATGCGTTTACTGCGCTCAAAATCCTGCATGACCTGGGTTTCAAGAACTTTGGCACCATTACCCTTTTGCTGGACGACAGCGAAGAGCGAGGCTCACCCGGTTCGAGGAAGCTGATCAGGCGGCTGGCCCGGGAGCACGACGTGGAGTTCAACATGGAGCCCGGCGATCCGCCGGATGCGCTGACGGTATGGCGCAAGGGCTCGGGCAGCATCCATATTCACGTCACTGGGCGAGCTGCGCATGCCGGCATGGCGCCGCAGGACGGCCGCAATGCCGCCGTAGAGTTGATTCACCAATTGACGGCGCTGCAGGGTGCATTCCCGATCTCGGGTATCGGCACTACCGTCAACCTGACTGTACTGCAGTCGGGCGAGCGGGCGAACATCATCCCGGACGCGGCCGACGCCACGCTCAATGTTCGATTTCGCAAACCGGAGGACTTCGACGCGGTACTGGCGAGGGTGGAATCCGGAACGCACACAACGCAAGTCCCCGACACCGCCGTCACCATTTCTCACGATCCAGCCTATCCGCCGCTGACCGAAAACGCCCAGATCGATGCGCTGGCGGCACGGGCACGCGCCATCTACGCAGAAATCGGCAAGACCATCGAGCTGTCGGGCAACGGCGGCGCGTCAGAATCAGCGGTGGCGATGTCGGAAGGAACCGCCGCACTCGACGGCTTGGGTTTCGTCGGCGGCGATTTTCACACCGATCACGAATGGATTGACCTGAACAGCATCGTACCGAGATTGTACTTGTTCACCCGCTTGCTCATGGAAACCGGGGCGGCCCCGCCGCACCCTTGACAAGCGCGCGCCGCTGAACCAGCACCCGCCGCTGACACCGGCGCGCCACCGCGCCTGCGCGGCCGCATCGAGGCCGGCTTTCAGTGTTATCTGACGCCCGATTGCGGCGCGCGGGAGACAAGCTGCGTCGAAACCTCCGGGTAACTTGCATTCAATGCATCGCGAAACCACTTCGCCGCATCCCGAAACCACTTCGCGTACGCGAGCGACAACGTGAACACCGAAATAGCCGAAAGACCCCCAGCGACCGAGCGCGCGGCGCGGAAATCGCCTCAAGGACGGGGGCCGGTGGTGCTCAAGCGCACCGCTGCGGCGATAGGCGTGTTGCTGGTCTTGGTGGTCCTGGGCGTCGCGCTCGCGCCGTCGAGTTTCTGGCGCTGGTTGATCACTCATGAAGCGTCCCGCGCGACCGGCCGAACCGCGACCATCGACGGTGATGTCAAGGTGCATTTGTTTTCGCTCAATCCGCAGTTGCTCGTCGAGGGATTCGCCATCAGCAATGTGCCCTGGGCGCAATCGAAGAACATGGTGGCCATCAAGCGATTCGAAGCGACGCTGAGTCTGAAGTCATTGCTGGGTCTGCATCTTATATTTCCCCGCGTGACCATCGACACACCGGCCATCGACCTGGAACGCGATGCGTCGGGGCGCGCCAACTGGGATTCGTCGAGCGCCGACACGCGCAACACCAATCAAACCAATTCCGCACCGCTGCACATTCCCGTGATCCAGGAACTCAGCCTCACCAATGGGAGGCTCACAGCCCGGGATCTGGTGCGCAAGCTGACCTTTGATGGTCAAGTATCGGTGGAGGAAAACCAGAATGCCTCTGACAATCACGCCCTGAAGCTGCATGGCTCGGGCACGTTGAACGGCAAGCCATTCTCGCTGAACCTGAACGGCGAACCTCTCATTGGTGTTCAGCCTTCCAAGCCGTACGGATTCGAAGCCAAGGTCACGGCGGCTGACATCAAACTCAATGCGCGCGCGACGATTGCGCGTCCATTCGACTTGGCCTCGCTGCAGGCTGTATTTCACCTCTCGGGCAGCGACTTGGCCGATGTCTATTATTTGACCGGTCTGGCCCTGCCGAATACGCCTGCTTACGATGTGTCCGGAACCTTGATGCGTGATAACTTGAAATTCCGTATCGACGATCTTCAGGGCAAATTGGGCAGCAGTGACGTGGCCGGGAAGCTAGGATTCGACACGGCACCCGCGCGACCGAAACTCACCGCCACCCTCACCTCCAAGCAGCTGAATCTCGCGGACCTGGCGGCCCCGCTCGGCACGCAGGCAACGCCTGTGCGCAAATCCAACACGCTTTCCCTACCCACGACGCCGGTCCCTGCGACGCCGGTCCCTGCAGAGCCACCCGCCACGCTGCTGCTCCCGGACGCCGATCTGCAGGTGCAGCGCGTGCGCGGCATGGACGCCGATGTGCAGTTCGACGCAGCATCGGTAGTGACGTCCAAGATGCCCATGAAGAAAGTCCATTTTCACTTAAATCTGGACAATGGAAAGATCACCCTCAATCCACTCGCCTTCGATCTCCCGCAAGGTGACTTCTCCGGCATCGTGACCATCGATGCTCAAGGCACCACGCCCAGAACGAGTATCGATATGAAGCTGAGCCAGGTGGATCTGGCTCAATTTAAGCCCAAGTCCTCGGCGGAAGCACCACTTGAGGGTCACCTCCTCGGCCGGATCAAACTGGAGGGCTCAGGCACCTCGGTGCACAAGACAGCGGAAAATGCCGAGGGCGACATCACCCTGGTGATACCGCAAGGCAAGATGCGCGAAGCATTTGCCGAGCTCACCGGCATCGACTTGTCACGAGGCCTGGGACTCATCCTGACCAAGAATCAGCAAAACACCGACGTGCGCTGCGGCGTCGCCAATTTCAAAGCCGGCGGCGGTGATTTGAAGGCCACGGCTCTGCTCATTGATACGACGAATGTGTTGGTCACCGGTCAAGGCCATATCGATCTGAGAACCGAAGCACTCGACCTGTCGCTGCGAGGCCAGCCCAAGGAGGCCCGGCTACTGCGGCTGCGCACGCCGATCACCCTCCGAGGATCTTTATTGCAGCCGAAAATCGGCGTGCAGGCCGGAAAGTTGGCTGCCCAAACGGGAGGCGCCATCGCCTTGAGCGTGCTGCTGACGCCGGTGGCCGCGGTGCTCGCCTTCGTCGACGGCGGCCTCGCCAAGGACGCCAATTGCGCTGCACTCATCGGCCAAGCAGAGCAAGGCAAGAATATGGTCCAGGACTGATGCCTCAACGGGGCACCCTACGAGCGTGTCCGTCAATGCCTACGATTGGACGCGCCTTATTCCGCTGCGAGGTGTGGCTGTCGCAAGCTCTAATGCACGCCAGGCCACTGTGGAGAGAGACATGGGATTCGACCTCGACCGTTCGGAAGCAAACAGGCCAGCGGACCCGGATGAGGTGTGGCTGCAAAGCGATGCCCCCGCGCAATCGATATTTAGCCACGCCCTTTCGCAGAATCTTATGGCCGAGCGCTTTGCCATCGACGCTTACCGTAAAATTGCCGAACATGGCCACAATTACGACAGGGCCACACTGCGACTCATCAAGGTCGCCCTGGCCGTGGAGGAAGAACACGCGGAGATTTTATCGACACTAATCGAGAATCTTCGCAATCTGAACGCTCCTTTGACCGAAAATGCCTTAGGCGAAATCTGACAGAATCCTTAGCTAGCGAGGGACATCAGCCCTGCGGCTCTGCCGCTATAGTGAAAGGCATGATGTCCGAGGCGCTAAATACGGCGGAACTCCTCCAGGTTGCCTTGGATGCCGCCGGTATGGGCAGCTGGGAGTTGTATCTCTCGACCGGCGCGATCCATCGCACATTGCGGCACGACCAGACGTTCGGCTACACCGAAATCCAGCCATTCTGGGACTTGCAAATGACCCTGGAACACATCGCGGAGGAAGATCAGCCGTTGGTTCGCCAGGCGTTTTCCGAGGCGGAACTGCTCGGATCAATCGATGTGGAGGCGCGCCTAAGGCGCGGCGCGGGCACTGAAACACGCTGGGTTCATATCAGTGGGCGAACCTTTTACGTTGACGCCGTCCCGATGCGCATCGTGGGCGTCATCGCCGATGTGACGCATCGCCGGGCGGTGCAAGACCGGCTGCGTCAGGCGCAGAAGATAGAGGCTCTCGGTCAGCTCACGGGCGGTGTCGCGCACGATTTCAATAATTTGCTGCAAGTGATATCGAGCGGATTGCAAATCGTTGCGCGTCAACCCGACCCGAAACGCCGCGACCAAATATTTGCCTCGATGAAACAAGCCGTCGACCGCGGCGCCAGCCTTTGCCGGCAGCTACTTGCCTTCTCCCGCCGTCAGGCGCTCAAGCCCGAAGCGGTGGATCTCAAGCGCTTGATCGGCGACATGCGGGAGTTGCTCAATCGCAGTCTGCGAGGCGACGTGCAGATGCAATCTACCTTTGCCGAGAGTCTGTGGTGCGTGGAAGTCGATCCTGGCGAACTCGAACTGGTCATTCTAAATTTGGCTTTGAACGCGCGCGATGCCATGCCGACCGGCGGCAGGATAGCTATCAGCGCCCACAATTGCGCGGCAATTGCGGATCACGACCTCACCGGTGATTTTGTGCAGTTGGACATTGCAGATTCAGGCGGCGGCATGTCACCCGATGTTCTTGCCCATGCCTTCGAACCTTTCTTCACCACCAAGGAGGTGGGCAGAGGTTCAGGACTGGGGCTTGCGCAAGCGCACGGATTCGCGAAAGCCTCGGGCGGCGTCGTGCGCATCGCAAGTTCGCCGGGCCACGGAACGTTGGTATCCTTGTTTCTGCCGCGCACGCTGAAAACGCCGGCCTATATCCCGCAATTGACTTCGCAGGCCGTCAAGGTCGCTGCCGTCGGCGCAGGACAAGTGCTGGTGGTGGAGGATGACGACGAAGTGGCGGCATTGACTGTGGATATGATCCATCAGCTCGGCTATGACACGACCCGAGTCGCCAGCGCCGAGGCCGCGCTGGGAGCCCTTGCCGACCGCCGCGCGGTCGATATCGTGTTCTCCGACGTGATGATGCCGGGCCGCATGAACGGTGTCGAATTGGCCCAAGAAATACGGCGGCGGCGTCCCAATCTGCCGGTGCTGCTCACCAGCGGCTACGTCGAGGCAGCCCGGCGCAATGCCGGCGCCCAGAGAATCAAAATCATTGCCAAGCCGTACCGAATGGATGAATTACGCGACGCCTTGGCGGCAGTAAGGCAAGATGCTCGGGAGTCCCTTCGAGAGCACTGAATGCCGTGGTGATCGTTTGTCCGTCGTGTGACTTGGCACACCGTGCCGGTATGGCGCCGGCTGCTGAGCGCACTCTCTGCGCGCGTTGCCGCGCGCCTTTGCAACGCCCTGAAAATGGCCGTATCGACACTGCCATCGGCTTGGCGGCTGCAGCGCTCGTACTGTTTGTCTTGAGCAATGCCTACCCCCTGGTCGCCATTTATTCCAATGGCTCGACCCGAGCGGCCACGTTGGTCGGCGCGGCGCTGGGACTCTATCGTCAGGGCCATGCCAGCCTCGCGTCGCTGGTGTTCATTACCACGGTGGCAGGTCCGTTTCTGCAAATCGTCAGTCTGCTGTACTTGTTGATCCCCTTGCGGAGCGGGCGACAAGCACCGGGCCAGAACACGATCTTTCGCCTGCTCGCACAAGTTCGCCCGTGGACGTTCATCGAAGTATTCATGCTGGGCGCGCTGGTGGCGCTGGTCAGGTTGGCTGCGTTCGCCCGGGTGGTTCCTGGCATCGCGCTATGGTCCTGCGGATTTCTCATGCTGACGCTGGCGGCCCTCACCAGCCGCACATCGCCCGCGCAATTCTGGCGCTGGGTCGAGGCGAGCCGAACATGAGTTCGCCTGAAACCGGCAGAAGCTTAGGGCTGCTCGTTTGCCTTCAATGCCGCGCGACGGTGCGGGCGCTGCAGGTCAGTCATCCTCGCTGCCCGCGATGCCACGCGCATCTCTTTCAACGTAAGCCACACAGTCTGGCCCTGACCGCAGCGTTGTTATTGTGCGCGGCCATTTTGTATGTACCGGCCAACCTGCTGCCGGTGATGTACACGCGCACGATATTCGATGAAGAGAAGGATACGATCATGAGCGGTGTGCTGGTATTGCTGCACTCCGGATCCTGGCCCATCGCAGTGTTGGTTTTCATCGCCAGCATCGTCGTGCCGTTGCTGAAGATCATTGCGCTGTGCGTGGTACTCTTTTCCGCCTGGCGCGGCTCGCCCCGCTACCGAACACAACGCAGCGAGCTGTTTCGCATGGTCGAATTCATAGGACGCTGGTCGATGCTCGATGTGTACGCCATTTCGCTGCTGGTCGCGCTGGTGCAAATCAGGAGCCTGGCATCGGTCGCCGTCGGTTGGGGAGCCCTGGCCTTTGGTGCCGTCGTGGTATTGACGCTGTTCGCAGCGCGCACGTTCGATGAGCGGCTGCTCTGGGACTCGCCGCCGTGAGCGAAAGGTCAGATTCGGGTCTCGATGACCTCCCGGCAGCCGAACCCGCACGCACGCTTTGGGGCCGCTTGCCGCTGGTGTGGATCCTCCCAGCCGTCGTGGTGCTGGTCGGCGGCTTCGTGGTCATTCGCGAAAAGCTGGCACAAGGCACGTCGATCGAGATTCGTTTCGCAAATGCCGAGGGGTTGGAGTCGAACAAAACGAAAGTCCGGTATAAAGATGTGGAGATCGGCGAGGTCACCGAAATTCGCGTGGGCGATGATCGCAAGGAAGTCATCGTGACCGCCGACATTCACCGCAACGCGAAGTCGTATCTGGTCGACAATACCCGCTTTTGGGTGGTGCGGCCGCGG
Source organism: Pseudomonadota bacterium (assembly GCA_030775865.1). Classification (GTDB taxonomy): domain Bacteria; phylum Pseudomonadota; class Gammaproteobacteria; order Steroidobacterales; family Steroidobacteraceae; genus Bog-1198. The sequence goes on from JALYIH010000158.1 coordinate 29,546, forward strand.
GTGTCGGGGGCCGGCGTATCCGGCTTGGCCACTCTGGTGTCAGGTGCTTACATCAGCGTGGATGTGGGCCAATCAGCGGTGAGGCGCGACCACTTCGTGGGACTGGAGACGCCGCCCATCGTGACAGCGGATCTGCCGGGCCGCGAATTTATTCTGCATGCGGATGACTTGGGGTCGTTGGACATCGGCTCCTCCGTTTTCTACCGGCATATCACGGCGGGCCAGGTGGTGGGCTATACCTTGGACCCCGGCGGCACCGGCGTGACCATCAAGGTATTCATCAACGAGCCGTTCGATGCCTACGTCACCGCAGCAACACGATTTTGGCAGGCGAGCGGAATCGACATGTCGGTCAACGCAGATGGCGTGAAGCTGCGGACCGAATCTCTCGCGTCCATTTTGGAGGGCGGCGTGGCGTTCGGTACGCTGACGGGTGCAACGGCCTCGCGAGTGGCGGTGGACACATCATTTACACTGTACGAGGATCAGGACCGTGCCATGCGGCCAACCGAAACCGAAATTCGCGCCTTTGTCATGTACTTCGGCGGCACGTTACGCGGTCTATCGGCGGGCGCGCCCGTCGAGCTGCATGGCATCAAAGTGGGCGAGGTAAAAAGTGTGGATGTCGAGTACGACCAGACTGCGGGCTCGCTAGCCTTTCCTGTCGTGATCGAGTTGTACCCGCAAAGACTGCGAGGGCGGCGCATGCCACACGCCGGGCGCGCCGCGCCGGGGCAGGACATCAGCGAAGCCAACAGCCGCGCACTGATCGACAGTTTGGTGGCGCATGGGCTGCGGGCTGAACTGAAGACCGGAAATTTGTTGACCGGCCAGAAGTTTGTTGCCCTGGACATGCACCACGATGCGCCCAAGGATCGGGTCGGCTGGATGGAGCAGCCCGCCATATTCCCGACGATCTCGAACGGCCTTGACGATATTCAGGATTCGGTCGGAGTCATTGCGAAAAAACTCAGCAAAGTGCCTTTTGACCAGCTCTCGGCACGCCTGATGAGCGCGATGGATTCGTTGGATCAGACATTGAAGAACGTCGATCACCTTCTGAAAAATGTTGATAGCAACCTTGCGCCTCAAGTCCAAGCCACGCTGGCCGAAGCGCAGGCGGCGATGAAGAACGCCAAGGAACTATTGGGTCAAGACGCGCCGCTCGAGAACGACCTGGGTTCGACGTTGTTACAGGTATCCCGCGCGGCGAGGTCGATCAGCGCCTTGGTGGACTATCTCGAGCGCCACCCAGAATCTTTGCTACGCGGCAAACCGGCAGGTGCACCATGAAATCGCTCCCGCTCCTCGTCTGCATCGCCCTGGTCAGCGGCTGCGCGGCGCGGCAGCGCGATCATTTTTACGTGCTCGACGCCCAGCCGGCAGGCGGCAACGACTCGCGAACGCAGTTCGATCGGCAAATAGTCTTACGCGTCAGCGTACCCTCGCTCGTCGATCGCGGGGAGATGGTGCTGACGACCACCGGCGGCGTGACCGTGTTGGACCATGAGCGTTGGGCGGCACCGCTCGCCGACCTCGTGACCGCGACATTGGGTCAGGACATTGAGCGCCGCCGCGGCGATGTGGTGGTGCTGCCCAGAGGGCAGGATCAGACCGGTATCCCGCTCGTCAAAATAGGGGTCGAGATCGATCAGGTGACGGCGCGTCTCGGCGATCAAGTCGCGATCGCGACTCACTGGCGCGTGACGGATACCCGCACCGGCAAGGTGTCGATCGGCCGCGACGCGTTTGCCAGTACCCAGCGCCCGCAGAGTTATACGGATGTGGCAGCGGCGTTGAGTTCGTGTATCGGTCTGTTGGCGGAGCGGTTGGTGCGGGAAATCCCTGCCCCCTAGCCCTTCACTGTGCAGGTGATTGAAAACGCAGGCGGGCGCCCCGTTGCCGGAACGCCCGCCTGTTCACCCATTGCCTCAATCTCATGAATTCAACTGTTACGGCTCGACGGTGATGTCGTTGTGAACTTCGTTCACGCCTTCCGTGTTCTTGGCAATCATGGCCGCCAAGTCTTTGGCATCCTTGGTCGGTGCCCTGCCACTCAGCCACACCACGCCGTTTTCATCCGTGTCGACCTTGACCCGGGTCAGCGTCGACAGATGCTTGGCCGCCAACTTCGCCTTCACCTTGGTGGTGATCGCCGAATCCTTGACATAGTGATGTGACTCCGTGGAACCCTCATCGGCCATGGCAAGTGGCGCGCAAGCCACGCCCAAGGCAATCATGCCGCACAAAATAATGTGTTTCTTCATCTTTTCCTCCTGCAAGGTTTATAAGCCTGTCGGCTTTGCATTTTCTCGCATCTATCCTGGCGGATCGGGGGTGCGAGATATGTAGGTGGCGCAAGGGACTGCCTGACGGCCATATCCCACAACGCGCCGGCTGGGCGCCCAAATCAGCTCTTCGCGGCAAGCCGCTCGCCGCCGCGAACGCTCGCCTGCTGCGCCTTGTGCTCCGGCATCGACAACAGGCGCGCCGTATTGATCAGCGCCATATGGGTCAACGCCTGGGGGAAATTCCCAAGCATTCGCTTCGCGCGGGGGTCGTACTCCTCGGCGAACAGCCCCACATCATTGCCGAGTGCCAGCAGCCGCTCGAACAAAGTCTGCGCTTCCTTGCGCCGTCCGGTGACAAGATAACTGTCCGCCAGCCAGAAAGAGCAAGCTAAAAAAGCGCCTTCGCCCGTCGGCAAGGCATCGACCTTGGTAGCCGTGGAATAGCGCAAGACGAGGCCATCGACCATCAAGTCACGCTCGATGGCTGCGATGGTGCCGATCACGCGCGAATCATCGGCCGGTAAAAATCCAACTTGGGGTATGAGCAACAGGCTTGCATCGAGAAACTTCGTCTCGTATGACTGAACGAAGGTGTTGTTGACGGCATCGAATCCCTTTTCACACACTTGGGCATGAATGGTGTCGCGCAGTTGGCGCCATTTTTCCACCGGCCCCTCCAGCCCCTCTTCCTCGGCGTCTTTGACGGCCCGATCGAATGCCACCCAGGCCATGATTTTGGAGTGCGTAAAATGCTGTCGCGGGCCACGTACCTCCCACATCCCTTCATCCGGACGGTCCCAATGGGACTCGAGAAACCGCAGCAGCGCGATTTGCACTCTCCAGGCCTCAGGGTGCGGCTCGATATCAGCGGCTCGCGCCAGATGCAAGGAGTCCATCACCTCGCCGTACACATCAAGTTGAAATTGCCTCGACGCGGCGTTGCCCACCCGCACGGGCTTGGAGTCCTCGTAACCGGCTAGCCAGGGCAATTCAATCTCGTCGAGACGACGCTGGCCGGTCACCCCGTACACAATCTGCAGGTCATCGGGAGATCCGGCCACGGCGCGCAGCAGCCACTCCCGCCACGCCGTGGCTTCTTCGTCATAGCCGGCAAGCAGTAGGGCATTCAGGGTAAAGGTGGCGTCGCGCAGCCAACAATATCGGTAGTCCCAATTGCGAACGCTGCCGGGGCGCTCGGGTAACGAGGTCGTCGGCGCGGCGACCAGGCCCCCCGTGGGCTTGTACGTCAGGGCTTTCAAGGTGATCAGTGAGCGCATCACAGGCTTTTGCCAGCGCCCCTTGTAGCAGCAGCGAGCAGACCACTGATGCCAGTGGGCCGCGGTATCCTTCAGCGCCTTGCGGGCGTCGATGGCCGGCCGCGTCGCGAAATGGGACGGCCGATAATTCAGCACGAAGGATTCGTGTTGTCCCTTGCGGACTGAAAATTCCGCCACGGTTTTCATGTTCTCCCCTTCCACCGCCACCGAAGAGGCCAGTTCGAGGGTGTCCGGTCCCGCGGTTATGAGCAAGAGCTCACCGGAGCGCCTTACCCAAGGGATGATGGACCCATAGTCAAACCTGACAACGAGTTCCATGCGCAGCCGTACCTGACCACTCAGTCCCCGCACGATGCGTACGACATCCCAGCGCTCATCCGACAAGGTCATGAAGTCGAGCACCCGAACACTGCCCCGGTGCGTGTGGAAATCGGTCTGCAGAATCAAGGAGTCTCCGAGGTAGCAGCGCTGGACACTAGTGACCTTGCCCGCGGGCGCGAGCAGCCAGCGCCCCTGCTCCGGGCCGCCCAGCAACGCCGCAAAACAGGCGGCCGAGTCGAATCTGGGAAAACAAAGCCAATCCATCGAGCCGTCGGTGCCGACCAGGGCAGCCGTGTGACAGTCGCCGATCAAGGCGTAGTTCTCAATCCGCAGCGGCATCGCGGGAGACTAGCTCACACCGGGTCGATGCCCTGATGTGCCGGGCGGCGATGACCGCCCTTCACGGCTTGATTTTCTTTAGATGCCTCTCCCGCACTTCGTTGGGATTCCTGGGATCGTCGGGGTGATTGGGGAATGCGCCGGGCTTGGATGCGGTTTCCTCCCTGCCCTCATCCTCTGCTTGACGCTCATCTTTGGATTTGCCCTTATCGGCAGCGGGACGCGGCGATTCAGCGGTGGCCGTCGACAGTAGCGCATTGAGCAGGCGCAGCCCTTCGGGGTCGGCCGCAGTGAGAGGGGTACGCCGTTTATCCCCCGCACCGTTCACAAAAGCTAGCGACGCATGCATGCCATATCCTCCAAATTGACGGGCCCGTTCCAGCTTGCGCTATCGGCCATCGGGGTTACATAGCCGCAGGCCCAATCGCGTGAAGGACGTTTCTGACCTCGAGCACGCTGACCCGCCCACTTGCGCCGCGGGCTGCGCGCACTTAGCGTACCCACGATGAAAGACGCATCTCCTGACCACGATGAGCGACTACGAGATTTCTTCGCGCGCCACGGCGGCGCGGCCGCACGCGCGATGCGCCAGGGTCAGTCGGCCGGCGGATTGCAAGGTTGGTCCGAGGTATACGCAAACGATGGCTATGCCCAGCGTTGCGACTGGTCGACGATCGGCACGCTGGAAGAGATGAAGTATTCGGAAATCGCCCCCGCTGCAGGCGTAGCGGGGTGACGAGCCATGCGCCGCTCATCGGCAGCAGCGGCGCATGGCCGTTCTTGCTTAGCGGCCCTGCTTGGAATCCTTGGTCATTTCGTTCTTGACGTCGCCGTACTTGGCCTGCGCAGTCCCGGCTGCTTTATTCATAGCGCCTTTCACTTGCTGCGTGGTGCTGCCAACCGCTTTGCCGGCGACTTCTTGAACCTTTCCGGCGGCTTCTTTGGCTCGTCCCTCGACTTGATCTTTGTTAATGCCCATGAGCTAGCTCCTACACTGATCGCCGGCAAACGGCCGACACGTTCGTCTGCTCACATGTTACGCAGGGCGGTCTGCGGCTCTGTAGGATCACGAAGGGATGCGATGTCGGAAAATGCAGTATCCTTGGCCGACCGCCGCAATAAGGGATGTCCATGCTTTCTCGACGGGCTTTAATACAAAGCGCTGCCGCCACCTCATTGGTCGCCAGTGCAGGGTTTGCCGGAACCCCGCCGATGCCAAGGCTCAAGTCATTGACCGGCGATGCAAAGCCGATTTCTGTCGAAGAGCGGCGCGGCCGTATCGCCAGAATGCAGACTCTGATGGCGCAACGGAAAATCGCAGCCCTATTGGTGGAACCGGGTTCCAGCCTGGATTACTTCACCGGAATCCGCTGGCGTCGCTCGGAGCGAACGACGCTGGCCATCATACCGGCGAGCGGCGAGATCCTCGTCGTAACGCCGGCCTTCGAAGAACCCTCGGTGCGCGAAACGCTGCAGGTCGGCGGCGAGGTGCGGCCATGGGATGAACACGAGAGCCCTTTCGAGAAGATCGTTCAGGGTCTGAAGGACCGGGGCATCAACTCCGGCGTGCTCGCCGCGGAATCGACCATTCGTTTTTTCATCGTCGCGGGAATCCGCCAAGCCGGCGGTGCGTATGACATCATCCCTGCCGATCCTCTCGTGAGGGCGTGCAGGCTGATCAAGTCTCCGGCGGAACTGGCACTGTTGCAATTGGCCAACGACGTTACCATCGAGGCGCTCCGCCAGGTTCATGCCCAAGTGGCTAAAGACATGAGCACAGCGGACATCGCAGCTCTGATGGACAATGCGACGAGCGCTTTGGGCGGCTCACCCGAATTTTCCTTGATTCTCCTTAACGAGGCTTCAGCTTACCCC
>JALYIH010000159.1 GCA_030775865.1 Pseudomonadota bacterium
ACCGAGTTGCGCGCGCGCGTGGCTGCCTGTGCTCGCTGCGGCTAGAGCGCGAGCCGGACCCAGACGGTGTTTGGCGTGGGGAATCTCCACGCTGACTGGCTGATCGTCGGCGAGGCGCCCGGCGCCGATGAGGACCGCAAGGGCGAGCCCTTCGTAGGCCGGGCAGGGCAGCTTCTGAACGCCATGCTGCATGCGGTGGGATTGGCGCGCGAACAGGTATACATTGCAAATGTTTTGAAATGCCGGCCTCCGGGCAACCGCGACCCAGGGGCGAGCGAAGCTGCGGAGTGTTTGCCCTACTTGGAACGGCAGATTGCACTATTGAAACCAAAGATCATGTTGGCAGTAGGGCGAATCGCCGCGCAAAACCTGCTTCACACCGACAAGACGCTGGGCAGCTTGCGCCAGCAGGTGCATCGATTCGGCGCGCTTGAAGTGCCTTTGATCGTCACCTATCACCCGGCTTATTTGCTGCGCACACCGACGGACAAGCGCAAGGCGTGGGAGGATTTGAAATTCGCGCGCGAGGTTTGCTCCCGTGTCTAGCGTCAAGCTGGACGTCGAGTTTGCAAGGGTCGATATAAGGCCCATGCATGAATTCGACATCCCGGTCATTTCGGCCATCGAAAAGGCGGCCTATCAATTCCCGTGGAGCGAAGGGATTTTCCGCGACTGTCTACGCGTCGGTTATGTATGCCACGTCATCGATGTGGCCGGCGATTTGGGAGGCTACGGCATCATGTCGGTGGGAGCGGGCGAGGCGCACATATTGAATGTGTGCATTCGGGAGGAATATCGCTCACGTGGATTTGCCCGCAAAGTCATGCTTTACCTGCTCGATCGCGCGCGCGGTGCCGGCATGAGCGAAGCGTTTCTGGAGGTCAGACCCTCAAATGTGGCCGCTGCCCGCCTGTATCATTCCTTGGGCTTCGAGCAAGTGGGCATCCGACGCGGATACTACCAAGCGACGGTCGGCCGCGAAGATGCGGCGGTGCTGCGCCGGGTGCTGACGCACCCGAAATAATCTAAACGATGGCGCATGGCGCAAGCCCAAGCCCAAGCCCAAGCCCAAGCCCAAGCCCAAGCTTCGGCTCGCGGCGGCGAATGCATCGAGCGCCGGATATGGCCTTCGATGCAGAGCGAGTGATTGGGAATACGCTATAATCTGCGCCCGCCAGCACCACCATTAGCGGGCTAGATCCCTGATTTATTGATCTTTTTTGGGCTGTCCCTCCAGCGGCGGACAGTCGATTGCCTTGATGCGAGCTTAAGGAATGACGCCGATGTTGAGCGATGCAATTGCAGAGAACATAAAGAAAAGAAGAACTTTTGCCATCATCTCCCACCCCGACGCGGGCAAGACCACGCTCACGGAAAAGCTGTTGTTGTTCGGGGGCGCCATTCAAATGGCCGGCACCGTCAAGGGCCGCAAGGCCACGCGTCACGCAACTTCCGACTGGATGCGCTTGGAACAGCAGCGCGGCATCTCCGTCACCTCCTCGGTGATGCAATTTCCGTTCGATGATTGCATCGTCAATCTGTTGGACACGCCCGGCCACGAGGACTTCTCCGAGGACACGTATCGAACACTGACCGCCGTGGATTCGGCCTTGATGGTCATCGACTGCGCCAAGGGCGTCGAGGAGCGCACCATCAAGCTCATGGACGTATGCCGGCTGCGCGACACGCCGATCATGACTTTCGTGAATAAACTGGATCGCGACGGCAGGTCGCCGATCGAACTGCTCGACGAAATCGAAAGCGTCTTGAAGATCCAGTGCGCGCCGATTACCTGGCCGATCGGCATGGGGCGCGATCTGCTCGGCGTCTATCATTTGATCGAAGACACGATTTACGTCTACGTGCCCGTGGAGAAGGGGCGGGTCGGAACCCACGAGACCATCGTCGGCATCGCCAGCGATGAGGCGCGGGAGTTTCTCGGCGACCGATACGAAAAATTCCTCGAAGAGGTTGACCTGGTGCGGGGCGCGAGTCCGCAATTCGACTTGCAGCGTTACCTGGCAGCCAAGCAGACCCCGGTTTTCTTTGGCTCCGCGGTCAACAATTTCGGCGTGCGGGAGCTGCTCTCATCGTTCGTCGCTCACTCACCCGCGCCCCTGCCGCGCCCGACATTGCAGCGCCCCGTCAAGGCGGATGAGCCCAAGCTCACCGGTTTCGTGTTCAAGATCCAGGCCAATATGGATCCGGGGCACCGCGATCGAATCGCGTTCATGCGGCTTTGTTCGGGACGTTATGCGCGCGGCATGCGCTTGCACCATGTGCGGCTCCACAAGGATGTACGCATTGCGGATGCGCTGACCTTTCTGGCTGCCGATCGCAGTCAAGCCGAAGAGGCATTCGCGGGCGATATCATCGGCCTGCACAATCACGGCACCATCAACATCGGCGACACCTTCAGCGAGGGGGAAGAGCTTACTTTCACCGGTGTGCCGAACTTCGCACCGGAGATCTTCCGGCGCGCGGTCCTCAAGGATCCGTTGCGTATGAAGGCGCTGCAGAAGGGTCTGTCGCAGCTGTGCGAGGAGGGCGCGACGCAGTTGTTCAAGCCGTTACGCAACAATGATTTGATTCTGGGTGCCATCGGACAGCTGCAATTTGAAGTCGTGGCCTTTCGCCTGCAAGACGAATACAACGTGCAATGCGTTTTCGAACCGATCAATGTCGCGGTGGCGCGTTGGGTGAGCATTCAGGACGAAAAACGATTGGCGGAATTTCGCACCAAGGCCTACGACAATCTCGCCATCGATCACGCCGGAGAACTGGTGTATCTCGCCCCGACCCGCGTGAATCTTGGGCTGACCGAGGAGCGCTGGCCGGAAATCAGATTCTTGAAGACCCGCGAAAACCTCGCCGCCTGACCTGGCGCCTACGGCGTCGACGCTTACGGCATCGGGGCGGGCACCCGCTTGCGGGCCGCCAATTCGTCTGCGGTCTGCTCGATGTTGTGCTGCGCGAAGTAGTCGAAATAATTCCACCCGCCGTAGGTTGTTTTCAATTGCGGCAGCACGGTCTTCACCACGGCGGCGACGGATCCGCCCGTACTGCGTGAGGCTGCGACGGCGCTGCGCAGGGCCGCCAGATAATCCCTGAAGGCGCGGACCTCGGTAGCCTTACCGACTTCACCGTGCCCAGGTACGAAGGAGGCCCGGGAGTAGTCTTTAAGGAAGGTATCGTTGCTGGCGATTTGCGCCTGAGTATCTGCATCGATCAGGTTCGGCAGGGAGTGATTCCAGAACATGTCACCGGTGAAGACTACGTCCGCGTCGGGCACCACCACGATGGAATCGCCGCCCGTATGCCCGGGCAGTACGCGCACCACGACCTTGCGGTCGCCCAAGTAAAGATCAATTCCGTCGCGGTAGACGATCGAGGGCAGCACCAGCGTTTCGACCATTTGTTTCTGCTGTGGCGTGATCTTGTCGCCGAAAAATTTCAAGTTCTCGGTATGCTCCCAAGCCCGTACATTGGCCTGGGCAAGGATCAGGGCCCCCGATTCCTTGTACACGCCATTACCGGCCACGTGATCCAGGTGATAGTGGGTGTTGACCACGTAACGCACCGGGAGCTTCGTCTTGGCATGGATTTCTTCCAGCAACGCCTGCGCCGCTGCCGGCTCCACGAAGCTATCGACCACCAGAACGCCGTCCGATCCGATGATAAAGCCGGCATTGCTGCCTGCCTTGCCCTGCGCGGGCGAAATCGCCGCCCACACGCCGGTGCCGAGCTGCTGCAGTGTAAAGAATGGCGTCGGCTCGGCAGCCACCAGGCGGCCGCAAGTGGCGCACAGCACGCACGCGGCGTAGATCATTCTTCTTATCGACATGCTTTCTCCCTCGATGCGGTGGCGCAAACCGCCATGCTAACTTCAACAGTGATTGGATCAAAGCACCTGAGCCATTCGCTTGGGCCTGAAGGCGCGTACGCCTGCCTGGAACTGACCCAGGGTGATGCGCGCCGAGGGTGCGGCGTAGCGTAAGGCGGAATAGTGGCGGCACAGCGCCGTGACGGTAGCCGCAAGATCCGGGCGCTCATGCGCCACGCGAATGGCGTAGGCCTCCGCGCCCTCATGGGCCCTGCGCGCGATCCCCGCGGCGGCGAGTTTCGCGCACAGCCGCGCGTAGGTGCGGGCCGCGACATCCTTGGATGGCGGAGCCAGTCCGCGGTGCACCTGCCAGGTGAGCCAGGCAAATGCCAGCGCCATTGCAGCGCCCAGGACCATCACGAGTTTCTGGCCGTCCGGCTCCGGGATCTTGAGCATCTCGAGCAATTTGCGCTGCGAGTCCTGATCGAAATCCAAGATGCGCTCGCGCCAGATTTCGCGCAGCAGGTCGAGCTGCAGCCGCGTGCCGGCGAACCAGGGCGTCTTTCGTTGCCAACGGCTGGCCAAGGGGTCGTCGGCGCTGACGGCATCCGCCAGTCCGCGCTCCACGCGTTCGGGGGCGATCGCTGCGGTGGGATCGATGCGCGTCCAGCCGCGTCCGTCGATCCAGACCTCGGTCCAGGCGTGTGCGTCGCTTTGCCTCAGGATCCAATAGTCCCCGTACGGATTGAGCGTTCCGCCCTGATATCCCGTCACCACTCGCGCGGGAATGCCGGCGGCGCGCATCAGTGCGGCGAAGGCCGAGGCATAGTGGCCGCAGAATCCGCGCTTCGTGTCGAACAGGAATTCATCCACCGAGTCATCGGCGAGCTTTGGCGGATTGAGCGTGTAGTAAAACGGTTGCTGGTGGAACATGGTGAGCACGGCGCCGACCAGTTCCATATCGTCGGCGTGAGCGCTGCGCATCTCCCGCGCCAGTTGCTGCGTGCGCGGGTTTCGGTTTGGCGGTTGAACCAATTCGCGCTTTCGTGTTCCCGGCTTCAAGGGTTCCGAATATTGAACGCGCGTATAGGAAGTGCCCGCGACATCGACGGGCCGCGACAGCGGTTCGGGCTGAATCAAGGTGTAATCATTGGCCAGCTCCGCGCGCGGCTGATTCCAACTGGACGGCCAATCCAGCATGAACAACCAGCGATGTTGATGCGGCTCCATCATCACGGTGTAGCGATACGCGGGACCCTGCGGCTGCAGCGGCGGCGGTGGGGCGCCGATGCCGGAAGACGATCGCGTCCAGGTGTGGCCATCGAAGTGATCCAGCACGGGACCCCGCCAGTAGCGCTCATTGGCGGGCGGCGCGGCGGAGTCAAACCGCACGCGAAAGGCCACCTCATCCGACAGGGCCAATTGGGTGATATCGCCGGGACTCATGGTATCGCTCAATCCCGAGGCGGCGGTTTTCGAGTCATTGGGGATCTGCCACAGCGGCGCCGCAAATCGCGGGAAGAACAGCCAGAAAACGAGTGCCAGAGGCAGCGCCTGTGCCAGGACTCGGCCGCCATAGCGCAGGCTGCGCCGCCAACCGGGCGCCGGCCCGCTGCTGGTAGCCCGCAGCAGGGTGGCGGTGGTGAGCCAGCAGACGCCGATCAGATAGGCCAGCAGCCAAAAGGAGTCGCCTTCCAGCAGCGCCGCGAGGCTCACGAAATAAATGATCAGTGTGATGATGTAGATATCGCGCTGAGTTTTCGTCTCCAGTAATTTCAAACCCGCGGTCACGCTCAGCAGCGCCGTGCCGGCAAGCAAGCCGTTGAAAGTATGGAAACGCAGAAACAACAGCGGCATGATCAGGACGGCGAACGCGATGAGGACGCCGCGCGGCGGTGCGCTGCGGCCGCTGCGCGCCAACAGCAAGCGAATGGAGCCGCAGGCAACGATGATGGCGAGCACCCAGAGCGGCAACGTCGTGACATGCGCCAGCAAGGCCAGCGCGAGGCAGCCTGAAATGCCCAGCAGTTGTTCGTAGGAGACGCGTTCGCTGATCACAGGACAGGCTCTGGGGACTCGCCGGCGCCGAAGGCAGCGAGCGCTCTTAAGCACGCGAATCGGTGGGCCGCACCGCCGGACGGTGCGATCTCCCGGCCGGGAAGGCGCAGCCCGTAGGGCCTTTGCGCGCTATCGCTTTCCAATACCCAGAGACAGAGCTGCGAAAGACGCGCCTCCAGCTCCATGCCCTCGAGCGCGGACCATTCAAGCCACTCAGGTTGTGCCGCCAAACTCGAATAGTTGCGCACAGCAGCCTCGCCGCCGCGCGCCAGCACCTTCCAAGCCATGTGTTTCAAAGGCACGCCGGGCTCATAGGCACGCAAGCCTGAAAAATCCTCGTCGCCCCGCGCCTCGGAGTGCGTGCCGGCGCCCTTGGCCCCCGCCGACGGCAAGGTTTTGGTTCCGGCGGGCGAGGGCGCCACGTAAATGGTGATCAGTCCCTGCACGTAGGTCCAAGCATAGAACCAACCGAAGGGATAGCGCGTGCGCAGCTCGAACTGATTGACGCGTGTCACGCCGCGCTGCGCCACAGGGGCGATGACCTCGATGGTTCCACTCTCTTGTGCCGAAACGCTCCCCATCCCGGCAGCCGTCAGGCAGCGCACTTCGATATCGCGCCGATCCAGATTGGAGCCATTGCGCAGCTCGAACTCGAATGTTGCTTCGCGCCCGACGAACGCGTCGACCTCCGGGGTCACATCCACCGACAGGCGCTGCAAGTTGCGATTGCAGTGATGCATGATGACCACTGCCATGCTGGACATCAGGAACGCGAACCCCAGCGCGAGATTGCTGTTGTAGTTCAGGCCCGCGATCATCATGGCGGTGAGAATCACCCCCAACATCACGCCGAAGCGCGTGGGAAGCAGATAAATCCGGCGCCGGTGGATGCTGATGGGCAAGCTGTCGCGGCCGTGGCGGCGGATGGCCCAGGCCCGCAATCGATTGGTCGCTGCCTGGCGCAAGCTGCTCACGAGTTAATCCTTGGGGCGTTAAGGAACCGGAACGGCCTCGAGCAGCCGGGTCACCGCGACGGCGTCGCTGCCGCGCTGGCGAACGCGATGTTCCACCACAGCCGGGAATATCGCTTGCACGTGTTCAGGTATGACCGCACTGCGTCCGCAGATCAAGGCCCAGGCGCGCGCGGCACGCAACAGGCCGATGGCCGCTCGCGGCGACAGGCCTGCGTTCAAGCCCGGCGCGCGCCGGGTATGCGCCACCAGTGCCTGGACATAGTCGAGCAGCGCAGGTGAGACGTGAATCTCGAGGACGCTGTCTTGCAGCTGGCGTAGGCTGTCGGCTGTGGTAATGGTTTTGAGCGTTTTCACCAGATCGCGCCGATCGATGCCGCTCAATAATTCACGCTCGGCGGCGGCCGCGGGATAGCCCAAGTGCACGCGCATCAAAAACCGATCCAATTGCGATTCGGGCAGCGGAAAGGTGCCCACCTGATCCTGAGGATTTTGGGTGGCGATGACGAAGAACGGTTCCGGCAAGGCCATCGTCTGGCCGTCGAGCGTCACCTGGTGCTCTTCCATCGCTTCCAGCAATGCGCTTTGCGCCTTCGGCGAGGCGCGATTGATTTCATCGGCGAGCACCAATTGGGCAAAGATCGGTCCCCGCTGGAAACGGAACTTGCCGGTTTCGCGGTCAAAGATCGAGACGCCGAGCACGTCCGCGGGCAGCAGATCGCTGGTGAACTGCACACGCTGGAAAGACAACCCCAAGGTCTGCGCAATGCCGTGCGCGAGAGTGGTCTTGCCCACGCCGGGGATATCCTCGATCAGCAGATGGCCGCGCGCCAGGAGGCAGGCCACGCAAAGGCGGATCTGCGAATCCTTGCCGAGGATTACCTGATTCAGCTGGGCAAGGATCGCCTCGATCTGCGAGTGCAGCGGGTTCATTGATTTTTGAGCTTAGTCACCCGCGCAGTTTGGGCCGATAATTGGCCGATTTCCGTGCGCAATTCCTCAAGGCGCTGCTGATCCTTGGCCACGATATCGGGCGGAGCATTTTTGGCGAACTGACTGTTGCCCAGCTTGGCCTCCAATTTAATCAAGTCAACCTCCGCCTTGCGCAAACGTTTCGCCAGGCGGTCGAGTTCGGCCGTCGGATCGATCAATCCCTTCATGGGCACCAATATTTCCAGGTTTCCCAGCAATGCGACCGCGGCAATGGGCGCAGCTTCGGTGGCCGCCAACAGGCGCGGCCTCTCGACCCCGGCGAGCCGCATCAGGTAATGCAGGTTGCGTCCAAGATATTCCGCATCCTTTGCGCCCGCATTCTGCAGCAACACTTCCAGCTTGCGGCTCGGTGCGATATCCATTTCGCCGCGGATCTGGCGCACGCCGAGAATGAAGTCCATGACCCAGCGCATTTCCGGCTCCGCCTGAGTGTCGGTGGGCACGGCCGCTGCCGTGGGAAAGTTCGCACGCATGATGGTCTCGCCCTTGACCCCGGCGCTCACGCGCACCCGTTGCCATATCTCCTCCGAAATAAAAGGTGCGAGCGGATGCAGGGCGCGCAGCAATGTTTCGAGCGTATGGATCAATGTAAAGCGCGTGCCGCGTTTCGCCGCCGGAGAGGCCGATTCCGATTGCAGCACCGCTTTCGAGAGTTCCAGATACCAGTCGCAGAATTCATGCCAGGTGAATTCGTACAGCGCATTGGCGACATTGTCGAGCCGATAATCGGTGAAGCCGGACTCGACCCGCGTCAGCATGTCGGCGAGCCGCGAGCGAATCCACCGGTCTGCGAGGCTGTATTCGGCTCCTTGCGCGTTGAGATCCTTATCCTCGACATTCATCAGCACGTAGCGCGCCGCATTCCACAGCTTGTTGCAAAAATTTCGATACTCTTCGACCTTCGCCATGTCGAAGCGCAAGTCGCGGCTTTGCGTGGCGAGCCGCGCAAAGCACAGGCGCAGCGCATCCGTGCCGTAAGCCGCGATGCCTTCGGGGAATTGCTTACGCGTCGCTTTTTCAATGGCCGATTTCATTTGCGGCTGCATCAGACCCGTCGTGCGCTTGTCGAGCAGCGCCTGCAAGGAAATGCCGTCGACGATGTCGAGCGGGTCGATGACGTTGCCCTTGGATTTGGACATCTTCTGGCCGTCTTGATCGCGAATCAGTCCGTGGATGTACACGGTGCGGAACGGCACATCAGCGGTGAATTTGAGCCCCATCATGATCATGCGGGCGACCCAGAAGAAGATGATGTCGAATCCCGTCACGAGCACCGCGGTCGGATAGTAGGTTTGCAGCGCAGGGGTGTTCGCCGGCCAACCTTGCGTCGAGAACGGCCATAGCGCGGAGGAGAACCAGGTGTCCAACACATCGTCGTCTTGGCGCAGCGGTATCGCAGGGTCGATGCCGTGCGCGCTGCGTGCTTCGGCCTCGCTGCGCGCGACATACCAGCGGCCGTCCGGGTCGTACCAGGCCGGAATTCGGTGGCCCCACCACAATTGCCGGCTGATGCACCAGTCGCGGATCTTATGCATCCATTCGTAATAAACGCCGGTCCAGGTCTCGGGCACGAATCGCACGCGACCTTGTTCGACCGCGCGAATCGCAGGCGCCGCCAACGGCTTGATGTCGACGAACCACTGGTCCGTCAACAGCGGTTCGAGAATCGCGTTGCTGCGGTCGCCCCGCGGCACGGTGAGCTTGTGAGGCTCGATGCGCTCGATGAGGCCCATGCCGTCAAGGTCGGCGACGATTCTTTCCCGAGCCGCAAAGCGCTCGAGACCACGGTAGGCGCGCGGCACGCTGTCATTGAGCGTTGCGTCCAGGGTCATGATGTTGATCAAGGGCAGAGCATGCCTCTGGCCCACATCGTAGTCGTTGAAATCATGCGCCGGTGTGATCTTGACGCAGCCGCTGCCAAAAGCCGGGTCGACATAGGCATCGGCGATGATGGGCAATTCGCGATCCGCCAGGGGCAATCGGACCTTGCGGCCGATCAAATGCCGGTATCGCTCATCGTCCGGATGCACGGCAACGGCGGCATCGCCCAGCATCGTCTCCGGGCGAGTGGTCGCGACCACCAGATATCCCGGGCCCTCGCTTAAAGGGTAGCGCAAATGCCAGAGGCTTCCCGATTCTTCCTCGGCCACCACTTCAAGGTCTGAGAGTGCGGTCTTGAGCACCGGATCCCAATTCACCAGGCGCTTGCCGCGATAGATCAGGCCTTCTTCGTACAACCGCACGAACACTTCCGTGACCGCCTGCGACAGGGCGGGGTCCAGCGTGAATACGTCGCGTTGCCAATCGACGGATGCGCCCAGTCGGCGCATCTGCTTCGCGATCATGCCGCCGGAAGTCTCCTTCCATTGCCACACTCGCTCGATGAATGCCTCGCGTCCCAAGTCCACCCGGCTTTGGCCCGCGGCGTTCAGTTGGCGCTCGACCACCATCTGGGTCGCGATGCCGGCGTGATCGGTGCCAGGCTGCCACAGCGTATTGAAGCCGCGCATGCGATGAAAGCGGCTGAGCGCATCCATGATGGTGTCTTGGAATGCGTGCCCCATGTGCAGCGTGCCCGTGACGTTCGGCGGGGGTATGACGATCGAATAAGCGGATCCTTTGCCGCTGGGTGCGAAATACCCGGAAGCTTCCCAGTGCGCGTAGAGGCGCGTTTCGATATCCGCAGGTGAGTAGGCCTTATCCATGATGCGAGGTGTCAAATTTCCGCGGCTTCGTCAATCTGATGCGTCTCCATCGTGAGTTTCAAGTCGCGATAAGCCTTGAAGCGTTCGCGGCCTTGGCGTCTGCGCTCCTCGTCGGCGTCGATGATTTCAGCGATGCGCGTGTAGCGTTGCAGTTGCGCGGGAAGCCGAGGCGCCAAATTGACGAGCAAGTCCGCCGCGGGTATTGCCGCCGATTCCAGCGTCAAGTGAACCGGCGTTGCCGGGTCCACCGAGTGTTCATCGAGACTCACCCTATGTGGAATGAACGACCGCTCGTTGAAAGTCCAAAGCAATTCATCCAGCGCCTGCGCATCGGCCAGCGTGTCGTTGACGATGACGATTTTTAAGTCGAGCAGATAGGCCTTTTCCGTCAGACGGCAGGCAAAGGCCCAGCGCTGTTGTGCGGCGGCGCTCTTCAGGACATAGAAGTCGACGCGCTCGGTCATGCGGCGTTGGTGCGATGGATCAAGAAATCCACCAACAGGGGAACCGGCCGGCCCGTGCTTCCCTTCTGAGCACCGCTGACCCACGCCGTTCCGGCCACATCAAGGTGTGCCCACGCCAGATCCTTGGCGAATTTGCCGAGGAACGAGCCGGCGGTGCAGGCGCCTCCTTCGCGTCCGCCGACATTGGCGATATCCGCGAAGTTGCTCTTGAGCTGATCGACGTATTCCTCGCCGATCGGCAGGCGCCAGGCGCGGTCGTCGGCGCGCAGGCCGGCAGACTCCAACTCTTGCGCCAATTCGGGCGTGTTGCTCATCAAGCCGCTGATGTGGTTGCCCAGGGCGACGATGCACGCACCGGTCAGGGTGGCGACATCGATCACCGCCGCCGGCTTGTAGCGGCGGCTGTAGGTGATGGCATCGCACAACACCAAGCGACCTTCGGCGTCGGTGTTGAGAATCTCGACGGTCTGGCCCGACATGGTCGTCACGATGTCGGCGGGCTTCACCGCTGTGCCGCTCGGCATGTTTTCGCAGGCCGCGACGATAGCCACGACGTTGATCGGCAGTTTCAGTTCGGCGATGGCGCGCACGGTGCCCAACACTGTGGCGCCGCCGCTCATGTCAAACTTCATTTCGTCCATGGCGGGCGGATCCTTGAGCGAGATGCCGCCCGAATCAAACGTAATGCCTTTGCCGATGAGACATATGGGCGCGACGTTTTTCCGGCCGCCCCGATACTCGCACACGATGAGACGCGGAGGTTCTTCCGAACCTTGAGTCACCGCGAGGAAGGCCCCCATTTTCAACGCCTTGATGCCGCTTTCATCGAGCACCTTGGTCTTGATGCTCGAGAACTCTTTGGCCAACTGCAGCGCGCGATTTCCGATGTAGGTCGGCGTGCAGACGTTGGGCGGCAGGTTGGCGAGGTCGCGCGCCAGGGCCAGACCGCTGCCGATCGCAGCCCCGATGCGCAACCCTTCCGTCGCCGCCTTGGCCGCGCGAGCATCCGCGGTCGCGACGTTGATCGTCGCCAGGCGCCGCGCCTTTGGCTTCGGCGCGGTCTTCAGATCCGGAATCTTGTATGCGTGCGATGAAAACACTTCGGAAATGATGCGCGCGCGGTACTGCATGTCGAGTTCAGGTACCGGTTCCATGGCGAGGTAGACGACCGCGTCGCCGGCCCCGGTCTTGGCCAGCGCCTGAGCACTGGACTGCAACGCCTTGCGATACTGCTTGCGGCCGAAGCCTGCGCGATTTCCCAGGCCAATCAGCAACAGGCGGGAGGCAGCCGCTCCGGCAGGCAAGGGCAGCATGAGCGTGTCGCCGAGCTTGGCGGCGAAGTCGCCGCCGACGACCAGATTTGTAATCAATCCTGCCAACTGTTTGTCGACCTGCCTGGCCGCAAGGCCAAGCTCCCCATTCTCATAGATACCCACCACCGCGCATCCTGCCGGGACGCGCGCTTTTGCATCAACAATTGCCATGAATTCCATATCTCAAGCTCCATTTTGTCCAAAGTCGGGTGCGCAGGGTTGTACAAATAGTTTACTAGATTATTAGTAAGGCTCTAAGCTGACAGCATGAAATGGACAGTGCAAAGATATGTGCTGCGCGAAGTGGTGCAGACTTGGCTTGCCGTGACCGGTGTCCTGGTCGCCATCCTGGTGTCCAACCAACTCTCCAGGGTGCTCGGCCAGGCGGCCGACAACCAGTACGGCAGAGGTGTGGTGTTCGACTTGATCGCGCTCGGCGCGATCATGAATCTGTCGGTCATCGTGCCGGTTGGCCTGCTGCTGTCAGTGGTGCTGACGCTGGGCCGCATGTACCACGACAGTGAGATGGCGGCCCTGCAGGCCTGCGGCTTTGGCCCGGCGCGCTTGCTCGCCCCCCTGTTTTGCTTCGCTGTGGTCATTGCCTTAGGGTTGGGGTGGCTCGCGTTTGTGCAGGTGCCGCGAGCCGACAGCCAGGTGCAATTGCTGCGCCAATCCGCAATAAAAGAAGCCCAATTCGGCCAACTGGATGCCGGCAGATTCCGCGGATTCAGCGGCGGCGATGCCGTTTTTTACGCAGAACGCGTCGACCAGGAGGGCGTGTTGCACAATGTCTTCGTGCAACGCGAGTCGGCGGGACGAATCGAGGTCGCGCTGGCCGACACTGCCACCTACACCAAAACGAGCTCCGGGGCCATGCACTTGGTGACGCTGTTCAATGGCCGGCGTTACGAAGGCGTGCCCGGCAAGGACGATTTTCGCGTCATTGAATTCCGGGAGCACGGCATTCCCATTGCGACACCGGAAGATGTTCGCGGTCCTTTGGATCCGGATACCAAGCCAACCCGATTGCTGTGGGGGTCGAAGGACCCGTCTGACATCGCGCAACTGCAATTCAGGGCCTCTACACCGCTGATGGCCCTTGTGCTCACCTTGGTGGCTGTGCCTTTGAGCAAGCTGCGCCCCCGGCAAGGCCGGTATGCGCGGGTGGGTTTCGCCATCGTCGTCTACTTCGTCTATTCCAATTTATTGTCAGCCTCCAAGATCTGGGTGGAGAAGAGTGATTTACCGCCCGCGATCGGGGTGTGGTGGGTGCATGCTGCAGCGCTGGCGTTGGGGCTGTATCTGGTGATGCGCGAAGCGAGGAAGGCGTGAACATTCTCGATCGCTATCTGTATCGCACCGTGCTGCTCTATACGGTGATGGCCATGGCGGTGCTGCTCGCCTTGGGCGCACTGGTGCTATTCATCAGCCAGCAAGGTGACATCGGCGTCGGCAGCTATAGCGCGGCCGATGCGTTTTTATTCACGCTCCTCAACATGCCGCAACAGGCGTTCGAGCTTCTGCCGATCGGTGCAATGATCGGCGCGCTGATGGGGCTCGGCAATCTCGCATCGGGCAGCGAGTTGGTGGTCACGAGAGCGTCAGGCGTATCCGTTTGGCGCATCGCGTGGCCTGTGGGTCTTGCAGGCGTCACGCTCGCGCTGATCATGTTCGGCATCGGTGACTACGCTGCGCCTTCGATGGCGCAGTTTGCGAAGCGCGAAAAGACCACCAGCAAACTGGCCGATGTCAGTTTCGCGGGCACGAGCAGCGCATGGGTCAAGGACGGCAACCGAATCTTGCGCGTACAGACCGGCGAGGTGGACAGAGCATTCGGCGGCGTCTACGTGTTCGAACTGGATGGGCCGACGCGTCTGCGCTCGATCCAGCGGGCGGCTCGGATATCGGTGGCCGATCCAGAGCGGTGGAGCTTGCACAACGTCGCGACTTCGCGCTTTGAGAAGGACAAGATCGAGGGCGACACGGTCCCTGAATTGACGATGCAATCAAGCGTGAACCGAGAATTCCTGGGGTTGGCGGCCACCGATCCGGGAATGCTGACGCTGCGCGGTCTGGCTTCTTACATTGATCATCTGCGGCGGAACAATCTCGACACCGCCGTCTACGAAATTGGCTACTGGTCGCGAATCGCGAGGCTGTTTGCCGTGGTGGTCGTGACCTTGCTGGCGCTGCCCTTTGTGTTCGGCCCCTTGCGGACGACGGGAGCCGGGACGCGCACGGTGATCGGCGTGTTGCTGGGCGTGCTGTTTTTCCTCATCACGCGCACGGTTGAGAATGGCGGACAGCTCTTCAATCTCAACCCGGCGCTGGTCGGCTGGTTGCCGACGGCGTTCATCGGCTTCTGCACCCTGGTCGCGATCTCAAGAACGCGCTAGGTGGACAACTCGTGTCTTGGACAGCCGGTCATGCAGCGCCAGGTGATCGGGATCGACGTACAGCCACAGCACGCCCAATCCCGCGGGTATCCAGGCCAGCGCCCCAAAGACGGCCCTCGAGGCCGCTGCTTTGAATGCCAGCGGCTCGCCTGAATCCGTCACCACACGCAGACGCCATGCTCGCATGCCCAACGTTTGGCCGCTTCGCAGCCAGTTGATCAAGTAGTAGCCGCCGATCACCAGAACGAGGCCCGCGCGGTAAAGATAGACCCACGCGCCGGCCGTGGCGGGGACCACCGCAGCGCCGTGGGTAAAGAACAGAACGCCGCCGGTGAATATCATCAGCAGCGCGGCCAACAGCAGCAGGTCGTAGACCAGCGCCGCCAGCCGGCGCCCGAACCCGGCATTCGCGCCGCTGATCACGGCTTCGGCGCGGGTGCGGGCTTTTTCGCGTTGGGGGGCGGTGCCTTGGGCACCAGCAATTGCTCCAGTGGCCTGAACATACCATCGTAGCGATAGGCGGCGATCTCGAAAGCGCGGCCATTGGTCTTCGCGCTCAATCTTGCATCCTTGGGCGCAGCTACTTGGATCCAGCGTTTGTCGCCGATGACGGCCCCCGTCAGGGTAATCACGCTGCCATCGTCCAGCGTCACGGTGACCGTCGAGGGCTTGCTGAAATCGATGTCGCCGGCTTGAGCCACATCCTCGGCCGTGAGATTGCTGAACATGGTGGGCGAGGGCGCCAGGGTCTGCGGATCAGCCGCCTGTCGTCCGCTCGGCACGCCATCGAGCACGAAATTCCTCGCGGCCGGCGTCGCGGGCGCCGCAGGCGTAGTCGCGGCCGGTGCCGCAGATGCGGCTGAACTCGGGCTGCCGGATTTCCCATCGCTCGGCTTGGACTCGCTTGCTGCAACCCTATGCACCGAATACGCAGCACCCGTTACCGGCTTGGTTTCGATGCTCTGAATCTTGTCTGCGGCGACGTCGAGCAGATGAGTATCGATCCAATAGCGCGGTTCGGCTTCGAAAGAAATTCCCGGCTCGACGACGTAGCTGGTTTTCTCTTCGGCGCGCCTGACAAAGCTGCCCTCGCCGACGGATTTGCCGACGATCAAGGCGTGTTTCCCGTCCTGCGCGGTCAGTTCGATTTGCGCACCGGTGGCGCCCGGTTGCGCCGGATCCTCGACGCCGATGATGGAATAGTTCTCAGGATTCGATGTTTTCTCTTCGCGGATCTTGGCATCGCTCAAGCTAAGCAGCAGTTTACGCAGCTTGGGCACGTCCGCCGGGTACTCAGCGCGTTCGGCCACGGTCCATTGTTCGCCCTGCTTGTGAACCGTGACCGTGGGAGTGGCACCGCCCTTGAGCACGCTCAAGGAGGTCACCGTGTTCATTTCGCCCGCCAGCGACGGCAACAGGGGCAAGCCGTGCGGGTCGCGCGGCAGATTGCGCTGAGTGCTCAAGTACAAGGCGCCGGAGATGGCCACCAGTGCCGCGACCATCAATGCGACGAATCGTTGCCGGTTCATGTCGGACCCGCCGCGGGCGCAACCTTCGAGACCGCTCGGCGACGGCGACGCAACGACAGAATGATCACCCCGCACACGGCGACGATCAGCGGTGCGATGGCGATGTTGATCACTTTCAGCCAAGAACCCAGGCGATTGATATCGACATCCAAGCCACGCTCGGTTTCGCGCAATTCCTTGCGAACGCGGGTCTTTTCCGCGGTGAAACGTTTCAGCTCCGCTTCTTGTTCCGGCGACAGCGCCAGCGAACTCTGATCGTTTCGCTTAGCCTGCAGCTCGGTCAGCTTTCTCTCGGTCTGTTGCAACTCTGATTGCAGCTCCAAGGCCTTGGCACGCAGCCTGTCGTCAGCCTGATGCCTGAGCGCCTCGATCCGCTCGAAGGGCCGCGAGAAAGAGGCGCGGCCGCGCACGCTGATCAGTGCACTGCTGCCGCTCAAGTTGTCCAGAATGTTGGCGATCAAGTCGCCGTTGTTGGCGAAAGGCTGCGCGATCCGTTGACCGAATATTTCGCGCGTTTGCACCCACAGATAATCCATCAAAAGGTCCGTGTCGGCGATCACCACGATGTTGGCGGGCGTCGTGGATTTGGCCAGGTGCGCGATCGGCGGACCGGGCTTGAGCTTCTGATCCCCGGGCGGTCCATTGGGATATGCCGAATCCACCGGGCCGGTGATGCGCGCTGCGATGGCGTAGCTCACGCCGGTCGATTTGAACCCATCGCGCAGGACCGCAGGATCGACGAGCGCGTTGAAGCGCTGCGCGGGCAGGGGCTCGGCGCTCGTGGAACTCTGCAGCAAGGGCTCGAACGTGGTCTTGGCGCCGGCGTGCGGCGCGAGTGCACCGACGGTGGCAAGATTGATGGACTCCAGAGAGGCCGTGACGACGTCCTTCTGGTTCATGTCGCCATGGCGCAATCCTAAAATGCCGATATGGCGAACGGGAGCCGAGGATGTATTGGTGCGCACTTCCAACCCACGGCCCAAGTCGCCGATGACCTTGGTGGCATCGTAGTCAACGCCCCAGGTGGCAAGCAACGGCTGCAAGTCCGAGGCGTGATTGGCCATCGCGGCCGCCAGCGGATTCGAGGGATCCTGTCCGCTCAAGTCGGCGCCGGCATTCGGATCGAGCAGCAGCAACAGCCTGCCGCCGCGCATGACGAATTGATCGATGGCATACAAGGTCTTGGGCGCCGGCTGTTTCGGATGGATCAACATCAGCACATCGACATCTTTGTCGATATGGTCGAGATCCGCAGTCAGCGTGCGCACCGTAAACAGTTGCTGGATCTGGGTGTAGATCGGCCACGGGTCACCCACTTGCCCGTTCTGGGGGTTGAACTGTCCCTGTATGCCGATTGAACTCAAGAGGCCGACCACGGGTTTCTTCGGCGTACCCAACTCTTGAATGAGTTTCGCCACGTCGTATTCCAGAAATTCTTCGCGGTCCGGCGTAAAGGTCGGGATGGCGGAGCGGCCGTCGGTCGAGTTGGTGCCCGCCAAACCAAAATACAGCGGCTCGCCGACACCGCCGTGTTGCAGCGACTGCAGACCGTATTCCGCGGCCCGATCCTCATCGTCGGAGAAGGGCTGCGGGTCGATGACCTGCAAATGAATCTTGCCGCCCGCTCGCGCGCTGATCTCTTCGAGAAATTCACGCACTCGGGCGGCATACGGCATGATCAACGGCGACTGCTTCGCCGCGGCGTCCCGCGAAAAGTAAAAGTACAAATTGACCGGTTCCTTCAATTCCCGCAGTACCTGCTGCGTGCCCTTGCTCAAGGTGTAGAGCTTGTTCTGGGTGAGATCCGCGCGCATGCCGCGCAGGCCCACGTTCGACAACATCACGACGGCCAGAAATAGCACCACCAGTGCGACCAGCCCGCCGACCCCAAGGCCGACCCTTCGCCAACGATTACCGTTCACTATTCCGCCTTCTTCATGTCGAGTACCAAGGCCGTGGCGGCCAACCAGAAGCCGATGAGGGCGGCGAAATACGTCAGATCGCGCAAATCAATCACGCCCTTGGAGATCGCATCGAAGTGGGTGAAAAAACTCAAGGATGCAATCGCATCGACAATCGCCTGCGGCAGCACGCCGCGCACGAAATCCAGCACCAGAGGAAAGCCTGCGAGCAAGAATATGAAACCGACCAAGGCTGCGGTGATGAATGCCACGACTTGATTGCGAGTCGCCGCGGAAAGACACATCCCGATGGACAGGAATCCGCCGGCCATCAAAAAGCTGCCCACGTAAGCCGCCAGAATCGCGCCGTTGTCCGGAGAACCCAGATAGTTGACCGTGATCCACACCGGAAATGTCAGGGCGAGCGCAATGCCCGCGAAGCACCAGGCGGCCAGGAACTTGCCCACCACCGCTTGCCACAGCGTGATGGGAAACGTCATGAGCAATTCAATGCTGCCGCTGTTGCGCTCTTCCGCCCAGAGCCGCATCGAGATGGCCGGTATCAACACCAGGTACAACCACGGATGCCACCGAAAAAATGATTGCAGGTCCGCCTGGTTGCGTTCCAAGAATCCACCCACTTGAAAGGTGAAGACGGCGGCAAGCACCAGGAAAATGACGATAAAGACATACGCCAAAGGCGTTGCGAAATAGCTGCGCAATTCACGCCGGAATATCACGAATACTTTGTTCATGCGCCAAGCTCCGCCGCACTCGACACCTCGACGCCCGTGCCGGCCCCCGTGGGTTCCGTCAAGGAGCGGAACACTTCATCGAGCCGCCCGGACTCGAGGTGCAACTCCGGCACATCCCAATCGTATTGGGCGATCATCGCGCCGACGGCGGTCAGAACGTTCGCGCCGGGCTTCGGTATCGCCGTAAGCCTCAATTCACGCGCATCCGATTCGATCGCGGACACTTCCGGCAGCAGCGCGATTTCCCGGCGTGCCGCCGCCAGTTCGTCCGCTTTTTCAAATCGCAGGCTCACCGCGTGGTGATAGCGCGAGCGGGATTCCAGTGCGGTCGGCGTTTCATCGGCCACGATGCGACCGTGGGCGATGATGATGGCGCGCGTACAGACCTCATGCACCTCTTCCAAAATATGGGTGGAGACGATCACCAGCTTGTCCTTGCTCAGCTCATTGATGAGCCGCCGCACCTCATGCTTTTGATTCGGATCGAGGCCGTCCGTGGGTTCATCCAGGATCAACACCTGCGGGTCATGGATCAACGCCTGGGCCAAACCGACGCGGCGGCGAAATCCCTTGGACAGCGTCTCGACCACCTGATCGACAACGGGTGCCAATCCCAGCCTGTCGATCACCACCGCGCGCCTTTGCCGCCGGCGCTCCCCGCTCAATCCACGCACATCGGAGACGAAGTCCAGAAACTCAGCGACCGTCATTTCGCCGTAGCAGGGCGCGCCCTCGGGCAAGTACCCCATGCAGGATTTCGCCTGCACGGGCGATTTTTCGATGTCGTGTCCGCAGACCGAGACTTGCCCCGCGGAGGGCGAAATGAAGCCCGCAATCATGCGCATGGTGGTGGACTTGCCCGCACCATTGGCGCCTAGGAAGCCGAGCACCTCGCCCGGCGCCACCGAGAAAGTCAGGTCATCGACGGCCAGCTTGTCGCCATACCGTTTGGATAAATTATTGGTCGTAATCATGAGCGCCTTTGAGCGTTGATTTTCTCTGGGGTTCCCTAAATTTTTGATGCGCGGAGGAACGATGTACGCTCGGTCCGCAGGGTCGGCTAGACGTTTCCGACCTTCTTTTCAATGGCCACTTTATTTTCCTTCAGTATACGCCGAACATCCGGCAAAGCGGGACGGTCCGCCATGCGCGCGATGAGTTCGGGCAGCTCAAACCATTTTCGGCCCCATTGTACCAAGCGAGCGGCATCGGCGATCACCTGTTCCTTGGCAGACTCCGATGGCCCCGTGCGCTCGGGCTGAGCGGCGGGCTTCTTTGGCGGCTGCTTGACGGGCGCCTTCGGCGCCGGCTTGGCAATCGCCGCCGCGGGTTTGCGTTCGTTGCGCGCGACCTGAGTCGTACCTTGAGGCTGCGGTACGCGCTTGGTACCCAAGAACTTCGGCATTTCCCGGGTGGCGGTGACGCTCACGCTCACGGTCGGTTGTTGGGAAGTGTCGTCGTCGGCATCCTCAGCCGATTTCGAGGACAGGTCGCGCTCGTTTCGCGCTTCTGCCACCGGGATGAAGCGTTCAATGTGTTCGGATCCGACCAAGTTGGCGAGGAAGGCCATCAACTCCAGCGCATCGGAAAACTGCGTGTCACCCGATTTGGCGCGCTGTTCGACTTGTGCGCGCAACGCCAGCGTCTTTTGTCTCGCTAAATCGATGATCCAACGC
>JALYIH010000160.1 GCA_030775865.1 Pseudomonadota bacterium
CAACGCCACCAACTTCTCACCGTACAAGCGAGCCACGATATGGCGCTGTCGGTGCTGCGGCAGCACGTCGCTGAGACCGCGGATCTGCACTTGGATATTCGATTTCAAGGAAGCGCGGAGGCGCTGCGCGGCTTGGGTGATCGACAGTGCCTGGTCGCGGGTTTTCATGTGCCGGCCTTGCGTGGCGCCGCCCCGGTGTTTGCCAAGGCGCTGAAGCCCCTGCTCAAACCAGGACGGCACAAGGTGATCGGCTGTTCGCGGCGCATGCAGGGACTCATGGTGCGACGCGAACACGCCGCCCTGATTCGCACCTTTCCCGACGTGATCCGTCACCGCTTGCGATTCGTGAATCGCCAGCCCGGCTCCGGCACGCGCATGCTCATTGATCATCTGCTGCACGAGCACTCAATAGGACCGAGCGATGTGCCTGGCTACAACGGGCTTACCGAGGAAACCCACGTCGCGGTGGCGTTGTGCGTGGCGAGCGGTTTAGCAGACGCGGGCGTGGGGGTCGAAGCCGCTGCGCTGGAGTTCGGACTGCATTTCGCGCCCTTGGTAGAGGAAAACTATTTCCTGGCGTGTCTGAAGACAAACCTTGGACACCCGGCGGTGCAGCGTCTGTGCGCGGCGCTCGCCGGTTCCGGTTGGCGCGATATTCTGGCGAATCTACCCGGTTACCGCGCGGCGCCTGCACCGGGAAAGGTGCTGGTCATGACCGAGGCGCTGCCGTGGTGGCCCAAGATCAAATCCAAGCCGAAACAGCCGAAACCGGCCGCTGCTCTGTCGAGCACCGCCATGGTGCCCGAGCGATTGGCGTAGCCGTTGCCCGCCGCTGCCAGAAAGACACTACTTTTTCTGAGACCACTCGGCATTCGCAGTGAACCGCTGCGGGCTTGAGTACACGTTGCAATGCTTCTCTCGCAAAAATCCGACCAAGGTCAGACCCGAGGCGACGGCAAGATTGACCGCAAGGCTCGAAGGTGCGCCAATCGCCGCGAGTATGGCGACACCGGTGCGCAGCGCTTTTTGAGTGAGCTCAAAACTCGCACGTCCGCTCAACAGTATGATGTGTTCCTTGAGCGGTAAGCCCCCCGCCAACAATGTTTCACCGACCAGCTTATCGAAGGCGTTGTGACGCCCGACGTCTTCGGCCACGGTGATGAGATTCCCAGAAAAATCAAATAGGGCGGCAGCATGTATACCGCCCGTATCTCCGAACTTGGACTGAGCCGCGCGCATGCGCTCAGGCAAACTCAACAACAGCGCCAATTCGATCGCACCGGTGTCGGCAATCCGGGTGGCCGCTGCCCGGGCGATGGCGGCATCGAGCCCCGTCGTGCCGCATACGCCGCAGCTCGAGCCTGCCGAAAAGCGCCGCGTTGCGGTTTGTATTTCCATTTGCACATCGGGACGCAGGCGCACATTGACCACGTTCGGCCGGCGTGTGCTCGATTCGACGGCGTCAATGTCGCTTGGGTGGTTGACGATGCCCTCACCGTAGAGCAAGCCGACTGCCAGGTTTTCGTCGTCGCCCGGCGTTCTCATGGTCGTGCCGAAAGATACCGGTTCAAGCCCAAGCGCCGGATGATGCAGCAGGTACTCAAGAGGCGCTTCAACCGCAACGCGATCGGCCTTCTCGACGTGGGAATCCGAGCCCACGCGGAGTATGCGGACGTTCATGGTGCCGCTCGCCACGGGCGGCTGTTGGCCGGGCGCGATAAATTCTGCTGTGCTCACGTTGCCTATAATACAGCTGTTCTCTTTTATGGGCTGCGAAACCGTTTAAAAACAGTATGTTAGAATTTGCGAACGACGTCGTCCGCGGGTACCCATGATCAAACTCTTGTCACGCCTACCTTGGGCCGCGCTATACGCATTTTCCGCGTTTCTGTACTTCCTGGCTTACTACGTCGTTCGACATCGCCAACATGTGATTCGCGAGCAGCTGGAAAAAGTGTTTCCCACGCTGACCGCCGCGCAGCGCGAGGACATTCACAAGCAGTTCCTGAGGAATTACTGCGACGTATTGGTGGAAGTTCTGAAGTCGGTGTCGATGAGCGAGGCCGACATGCATCGCCGCATGTTCGTCACGAACGGGGAGCTGGCGCGTCAATATTTGGATGCCGGCCAGACGATCATGTTCATGACCTCCCATCTTGGCAACTGGGAGTGGCTGCTGCACGGGGTGACTCTGCAGCTCGGCTACCCGGTGGACGCCGCCTACAAGCCTTTGCACGATCCGTGGGCGGAACGATTGATGCTCAAGGTGCGCTCGCGTTTCGGCGCGCGCCTGGTGCCTGCCAAGGAGCTGCTGGCGGATTTCTTTCGCCGCCGCGGCACCGTGCGTGCAGTCGGCATGAATGCCGACCAAGCGCCTGTGTCGACAGACCAGCGCTACTGGACGAAATTCTTGGGACAGGACACGGCGTTCTATGTCGGTGCGGAGCAAATTGCGCGCGCCACGCGCCTGCCGATCCTGTATGCGCATGTCCGGCGCGTGCGGCGCGGTTTCTACGAAGTGGAGTTTCTCCCCCTATGGGACGGCCGAGAGGCCATCGAGTCCAATGAGGTGACCGAGCGATATGCGCGCGCTTGCGAAGTCGATGTGCTCGCCAGCCCGGCCGACTGGTTGTGGTCCTACCGGCGGTGGCGCTTGAAGAAACCGCTATACGGCGGCGATTGACCCGGTTCCCAGGCGGCGCCGATCAGCGCGGCGGTGCCGCTTTGAGCTTGTTTTCCAAGTGCTTAGCGAGCTGCGCGATGGTGGGGTAATCAAACAGCTCGGTCAGATCGATAAGACCCGGAAAGTCGCGCTCGATGCTTTCGTGAATCTCGATCAATTTCAGCGAGCTCGCGCCGATCTCAAACAGATTATCGTTCACATCGATTCTCTTTCCCGGCAACGCCGCCTCACAAAGCGCTTGCAGGCGCGATTCCAAGCCCGCGCCGGCTGGGGCGTCCGAGCCGCCCCGGGCCTCCCGCAGGGCCTTGAGTTCGGCGAGCTCCGCGTCGAACTCGCCTTCCGAATAGGCCTGCTCCAACAGATGCCGCTGCACCTTACCGCTCGTGGTCTTTGGAATGCGCTTGGTCGGAATGACCTGGGCGACTTCGAGGCCCGTGTGCTCATTGATGAGCCGGCCGACCGCATTGGCCGTGGGCAGGAATTCCGCCATATCGCCACGATGCAGGACGAACACCACCAGCTCCTCAACCTGCGAGCCGGGCTTCGCGACACCCGCGACGACGACCTTGTTCAAGTCCAGGCCCGGCGCGCGTTGCGCGATATTTTCCAGATCGTACGGGTAGTAGTTCTGGCCGTTGACGAAAATAATTTCCTTGGCACGACCCACGATGTACAACGACGCTTCATGAATCACCCCCAGATCCCCCGTGTCGAGCCAGCCTGCCGAATCGAGCGCCGCGGCCGTGGCCTGTGGATCGGCGAAGTAGCCGCGCGTCACGCTGGCGCCGCGAATCAAAATGTGTCCGACTTTCCCGTCCGGCAGACCTGAGCGTGAATCATCCGCAATGAGCAATTCGGTGTTGGGCACGACGTGCCCCACGCTCATCACTTCGAGCGTGTCGCGCGCCTCTTGGGGGTTCAGTTCGAGCTGCGTGCCCACGCTCAGGTGGTGCCTGTTCACGCGTATCCAGCGATAATCTGTTCCAGTAGGCGGGAATGTCACGGCGAGACAGGCTTCCGCCAGGCCGTACACCGGATACATGGCGTGGCGCTTCAATCCCGTGTAAGAAAGGGCGTTCATGAATTCATTGCACAGCGCGACTGAAATCGGTTCGGCGCCGTTGTAGATGGAGCGAATCGATGACAGGTCCACATTCTCGAGACGCCGATCGCCCAGCACCTTGAGAAAATGCCGGTAGCCGAAATTCGGGGAACTGGTAATGGTCACGCGCTTTTTTGCCGCTACCTGCAACCATAACAAGGGCCGGCGCACGAACAGCTCGGTGGGCATGAGATTGATGTGCACCCGATTCGCAAATTGCATCAGGTAGAAGCCGATCAGGCCCATATCATGGGTCAGCGGCATCCAGCTCAAGGAAATATCCTTATCGGTAAATTTGCCGATCCAGGTCGCGCCTTGGGTGTTGGCGATCAAGTTCCCGTGGCTCAGCATCACGCCCTTCGGTTCACTGGTCGAACCGGATGAGAACTGGATGAAGGCGAGATCGTCCGGCGCCGGACGCGCCAGTTTTCCTGCCTTCGAGATGTCTGTGATCGATTCCACCAGGAAGGCGCGCGATTTCAATCGGGCGAACAATTCGGACTCGCCCACCTCGCGGGCGAGAATCTCCAAACGCTCCAAACTCTTCGCATCGGTGTAGAGCAGCGGGTCGTCGAGCTTGCGCGCAACCCGCAGCAGCTTGTGCCGGTGCTCATCGCTGATGCCGACGGCCAGCGGCACGGGGGCGATGCCGCCGCAGACCGCAGCCCAAAATCCGTCGAGAAACTGCTCGTTGTTGTTCAGGAAAATGATCATCTTGTCGCCGCGGCGGGCGCCGGCGGCCTGCAGGTGGTGCAAAATGCCGAGCGCGCGCGCGTAAACATCCTTGTAGAGAATGCTTCTCTCGGCATTTTCGCCGCCGATATACGTGACGCTGCGGTCGACGCCGCGATTGCTTTCGAGCATGTCGACCAAGGTGGTGTAGGGCAGGGAATTGCTGACATCATTCATCGCGTTTCTACCGTCATCATGAGGTTGGATCGAGGGCGCAGATTGATCTGCGCCTCGAATTCAATGGGTTCGTTCGTGGCGCGCGTGAGGCGAAAGCGCCGCATCATGGTGCGCATGTGCACCAGCATCTCGAACATGGCGATATTCTCGCCGATGCAGTGACGCGGTCCCACGGCGAAGGGAATATAAGCGAATTTGTGGCGTTCATCGGCATCGGCATCGGCAAAGCGCTGCGGCTGGAACGCTTCCGCTTCGCTCCAAAACCCAGGATGCCGATGCAGCATGTAGGGACTGATGAAAATATCGGTGCGGGGTGCAATCGCAAATCCGCCCAGTTCGTCCGCCTCGATGGCACGACGGGTAATCAGCCAGCCGGGCGGATAGAGCCGTAAGGATTCCTGCAACACTTGGTGCGTGAACGACATGGCTTCGGCGGCGCCAAGCCCCAATACCTCATCCGTGCCCGCGCGGTCCGCTTCTGCGTGCAGCTTCTCGGCGACGTGCGGGTGCTGACTGACCAGGTACCAGGTCCACGTCAGCGCCGCGGCCGTGGTTTCGTGGCCGGCGACGATCAGCGTGAGCACTTCGTCGATCAATTCCTTGTCGGACATCGGCTCGTCGCTCTCTCGATCACGCGTCATCATGAACATGCCCAAGAAATCGAAATGCTCTTCCGGTGCGCGGCGACGCTGCTGGATCAACTCGCCGACCAGTTTCCCCAGCGATCGGAATTGAAAGGCGAATTTCAAATCGCGATTGGATTGTTTGGCCACCACTTCGAAGGGATTGGCGCCCATTTTCTGTTCGAGGCGGGCCAAATCGCTGCCGAATATGGATCTGAGCACGATTTCGAGCGTCAACTCGCTGGTATCGCTCGAGACATTCACCGGTTCGCCGCGCGCCGACATGGCTGCCCAGCGCTGCGCAAACTTCTCGTTGACTTCGCTGATGAGCGCGCTGAATTGATCGATGACGCGCCGATGGAAAGAGGGCTGCATCATGCGCCTCTGCCGGCGCCAAAATGCCCCTTCGCTGGTCATGATGCCGTTGCCCAGCAGGATCTTGACCCGATCCATGCCTTCGCCCTTGGTGTAGTTGCGGTGGTTGGTCAGCAACACGCGCTTGATGTCCTCGGGATGGTTGATGACGTAGTTGTACACGCCGCGGGCGGGCGCAAATATTCGATAAACGTCGCCGAATCGAGCGAAGTACTCCTGCAATCGTGTCAGTGATTCATCGCTGCCGCCAAGATCGAAGCCCTCGGTCGGACCGGGCGGAATTGCCGTGGTTTGCATGCCGTCATTGTAACTTAGGCATTGCGCACCACGGAGCGCTTCCCGACAATGGCAGCCGTGCACAAGAAACGGGAAGAGAGCGGTTTACGCAACACCATTTATGAGCAGCAGACCCGCTCCGGGCGCCGGCTCACGCCCGCAAGACGGTGGCTGTACCAGGCGACGGTGCCGATCGTCTTGGGGCTGATGCGATTGGTTTTGGGCTGGTGCAAAGTGGAGCGAGTCATCGGTGCCGAGCACATTACCGCGGCACTCGTGCGCTCGCCTTCCTTCATCCCCGTGTACTGGCATCAACACCAGCTGTTCTGCGCCAAGTATCTGTTCCAGCAGCGCGATGCCGGCGTGAAATTAGGCGTATTGGTCAGTCCCTCGGTCGATGGGGAATTCGGCGCCATGATCGTGCGCAAGTTGGGGGGGGAGGTGATTCGTGGATCATCGTCTCACACCGGCGCGCGTGCATTGCGCGACTTCTATCAGGCATTGGTCCACGACGGCATTTCACCCGTCATCACCCCGGACGGCCCACGTGGGCCTCCATGGAAGTTCAAACCGGGCGCATTGCTGCTCGCGCAGCTCTCGCAAAGACCCATTATTCCGTTGAGCTATTTTGCGTCCCGCGCATGGAAGATCAGTTGGGACCGCTTCGTGATTCCTAAAATGGGCGCACGCGTGGTCATTGCCGTCGGCGAGCCGGTGTACGTGGCCAAAGGGTTGGATGCG
The DNA here is from genome assembly GCA_030775865.1 of Pseudomonadota bacterium. GTDB lineage: Bacteria > Pseudomonadota > Gammaproteobacteria > Steroidobacterales > Steroidobacteraceae > Bog-1198. Next base: position 6,710 of record JALYIH010000160.1, read on the forward strand.
GCGGCGCTCGAGCGCCTACAAGCCGATATGGAACAGAGGCTTATGCAGCTGTTTGAAACGGCGAAGTCAGCGCTGGCCCGGTGACCTTGCGGATCCCTAGGGGTGCGGGAAAACCATTTTAGCCGAAGCCCTATTAATACAATCGGTTAGCTTGTATTCCTTACAACTTATGCGAGAATTCAACCGTATGTCCTGTTATCGGGTGTGGGGAAACTGTGTGACGCATTCGAGTTTCGCGCGCGATTGAGTGGCAAACTATTGATCTACAACCGTAACTCTCCGCGGGACCAGTGAAGGCGCATGGCAATAGCTCCAAACGATCCCCGCCACCCAGACTTGACTGCCTCGGACATATTGTCCCCGCACACTTGGCCGAGGCGTGGAGCACGACCCGCCCTTGGTCTTGACGTCATTTGCACCAAGATCGCGGTCGATTTTCAAAGTATGACCGCGGCGACCGCCCTCGACACCCTCATCGTCAATCTGGAATTGCTGCGTGAAGCCACCCACGTCGATGCCGCCTTTCATATTGCCTTGGATCCCGAACTGGGCCAGATCGGCGATGTACAGGTTGCGCGGGGCATGCTGGCAACCGGCAATCCCGAACAGCTGCGCGGTCACTCCTTCGGCGAAATGCCCTGGCTGCAATCGCGCTTGGCGCCTCTGCGGGTCTCTGAGCTACGAGACACCGGTGCGCCTCGCGACGATCAGGCGATCGACGCGGCGCTCTGGGGTCACCTCGGTATAGGCTCGGTGCTGCTCATCGGCTACTCGATCAAGGGCCGAGCCGCGGGTTTGTTAGGCATCGCCAATGCCCGTCCCCGAGACAATTGGGACGTGCAATTGCATCTGCTGATGAAGCTGGTGGGCAGCAGTCTTGCCACCGGACTCGAACGCATCGAGATTCAACGTCAGCTGGAGGACTTGGAAGAGCGCAACGAACTAGCGATACACAGCGCCAACGACGGACTGTGGGATTTCGATACTTTGAATAACCGCGTGTACCTCTCGCCGCGCTGGAAAGCCATGCTGGGCTACGATGAGAGTGATGTGGGCGAGGCGCCCGACTGGCGCACGCTGGTGCACTCCGACGACATGTCGCGGGTGCAGGCCGCCATCCGTGATCACGTGGCGGGCAAAACGCCGATTTTCGAGAGCTTGCACCGCATGCGTCATGCGACGGGCGAATGGCGCTGGGTCATCAGCCGCGCCAAAGCCAAAGTCGACGACAAAGGGCGCCTACTGCGCCTCGTCGGCGTCGAACTGGACATCACCGAGCGCAAACTCTACGAAGAGGCGCTGTTTCGCGAGAAGGAAAGCGCCCAGATCACGCTGCAGAGCATCGGTGACGGCGTGATTACCACCGACGCGAAAGGGGTCATCGACTATGTGAATCCGGTGGCCGAGGCGCTCACCGGGTGGCGGCTCGAGGATAGCCAAGGCCGCGCCATCGAAGAGATTTTCCGCGCCTTCCACGAAGAAACCTGCGAACCGCTGGAAAATCCCCTGGCGGTCGCCATCCGCCGCACCCGTTCGATCAAGTCGGTGCGCCCGATGCTCTTGATCCGGCGTGACGGCAATGAAATCTACGTGGAAAGCACGGCATCCCCAATCCGCGACGGCAGCGGGGCAGTTTCCGGCGGCGTTCTGGTGTTCCACGACGTCAGCGAGGCGCGCGAACTGAACCGGCGCTTGAGCTATCACGCGAGCCACGACGTGCTGACCGGCTTGGTGAACAGGCGCGAATTTGAAAATCGCATGGAGCGTGCTCTCAAGAGCGCGAAAGCCCGCGAAACATCTTATGCGCTGTGCGTCCTTGATTTGGATCAATTCAAAATCGTCAATGACACGTGCGGCCACAGTGCGGGAGATGCGTTGCTCGGCCAAGTCGGCGCGCTGCTGAAGTCAAAGGTACGCTGGCGCGACACGCTGGCGCGCTTGGGCGGCGATGAATTCGGCATCCTGCTGGAGAGCTGCTCGCTGGATGAAGCGATGCGCACGGCAGAGGCGCTGCGCGAGGCGGTGCGCAACTTCAAATTCACCTGGGAAGAGCGCACGTTCCGTTTGGGTGCCAGCATCGGGGTCGTGCCCATCTCTGCGGACAATGCCGACGTGGCAGCGGTGTTGAGTGCCGCCGACAGCGCCTGTCAGGCTGCCAAGGAAGCCGGCCGCAATCGCGTCCACAGCTTCGAGGAAAACGACATCGACCTCATGCGCCGTCGCCGCGAGATGCAATGGGCGGCACGCATCAACAATGCACTGGAAGAGGGCCGCTTCGAACTCTTCCGGCAGACCATCATGCCGCTGCAGAAAACCGAAGCGGGCGCTCATTACGAGTTGCTGCTGCGCATGCGCGACGAGGCGGGCAAGATCGTCGGACCGGATAATTTCATGACGGCGGCCGAACGCTATGGGATCACCCCGAGCATCGATCGCTGGGTGATTGAAAATGCCTTCCGGTGGCTGGTGTCGGAGGCCGATGAGCGCGAAAAACTCACCATGTGCTCGATCAATCTATCGGGGCAGAGTTTGGGCGACGATAAATTCCTGCCCTATGTCATCGATCAATTTCACCGCAGCGGCTTGGATGCCACGAAGATCTGCTTCGAGATCACGGAAACGGCGGCCATCGCGAGCTTCTCGCAGGCAAATCGGTTCATCCAGGCTTTGAAGGAATTGGGCTGCAAATTCGCCCTCGATGACTTCGGCACGGGCTTGTCATCGTTCGGCTACTTGAAGCACTTCCCGGTGGACTACCTGAAGATCGACGGCAGCTTCGTCAAAGAAATATTGCATGATCCCATCGACCGCGAGATGGTGCGTTCGATCAATGAGATCGGCCACCTTACAGGCAAGCAGACCATCGCCGAGTTCGCGGAGAACCAGGAAATCATCAACATGCTGCAAAGCCTGGGCGTCGATTACGCGCAAGGCTATGGGGTGTCGCAACCGCAGCGGGTGCTGAAGGCCGCCAACAGCGCCTGACCGGTCGCGGCCACGCCGAATACTAGAGGCAGGCTCCTAAGCGCTCCCTCGCCATTCGAAGCGCATCGACAGATCGACGGCGCGCACATGCTTGGTCATGCTGCCGACCGAGATAAAATCCACGCCGGTCTGTGCGATCTCGCGAATCGTGTCGGCCGTTATTCCACCCGAAGCCTCGATTTTCAAGCGCCGACCTTCGCGCACGTTTAGGGTCACTGCCTCGCGCATGGCCGGCAGCGTGAAATTATCCAACATGGCGATAGCGGCGCCGGCATCGATCGCCTGCTGCAACTGCGCCAGATTTTCCACCTCGACCTCCACGGGCACTTGCTTAGCCGAGCGTTTGGCGGCGGCAACGGCCAGCGCAATCGATCCTGCCGCGGCGATGTGGTTTTCCTTGATGAGAATGCCGTCAAAAAGTCCCATGCGGTGATTGTGACCGCCTCCGACCCGCACCGCGTATTTTTGCGCCGTGCGCAATCCGGGAATCGTCTTTCGGGTATCGAGCAGCCGGCAATGTGTGCCTTCCAGCAGCGCCGCGTAGGAATGCGCAGCGGTCGCTGTGCCGCTGAGCAGTTGCAAGAAATTGAGCGCACAGCGCTCCGCGGTGAGAAGCGCGCGTGCCGGGCCCTCCACGACGAATAAAACTTGATCGGCGCTCACGGCATCGCCTTCGGCCACGCGCCAATCGAAGGTCACGCCTGGATCGACTTGCCTGAAACTGGCCTCCACGTATGGGACGCCGCAGAGAATCGCTGCCTCGCGCGTAATCACTGTGGCGCGGCCGGATCTTTCCGGAGGAATGAGCGCCGCCGTCAAATCACCGCTGCCGATATCCTCGGCGAGGGCCGCGGCGACATGGAGCGGCAAATCCTTCGGAATCGGCACCGCCGGCCGCACCGGGCCTCTCAGCGGTGCCGAACTCGCCATTCTAGAACGGCAGGCCGTGGGTCGGTCCGATCATGCACATCAGCATCGGGATCGACAGCAGAAAGTTCGTACGGGAGGCGTACAGCGCGACTTTACGAGCCTTCGCCTTCTCCTCATCGGTGGCCGGCACGATTCCCAGAATCTTCTTCTGGTTGGGCCAAATGAGTCCCCAGACATTGAAGAGCATGATGGTGCCGAGCCACACGCCGATTCCCATGATCAGGTTGGGCCGGGAGACGGGCGTGTCGAGTAACCCTAGGGTAAATGCGCCGACGAAGCGGCCATGGGTCTGCGACAGCAACCAGGCACCCATGACCCAAGTGGCCAACGCGGCCCAACGAAACCACAACAGGGCACGCGGCGCCACGTATTTATTGATGCCGGCTCCGCCCGGGCCGCCCTTGTCGGCCGCCGCCACAGCCATGGCAGGGGTCTGCACGGCATTGAAGTAGTACAAAAGACCAATCCAGAATATCCCGGAGATGATGTGGAGCCAGCGCGCCAGGGCCGCCACGGTGAGCGTATTGAAATTGAGGCCGCCATCCACCAGCGCTGCGATCACGATCGAGAGCACGAATCCTATGACTAGGGGCCATTTGACGGTTGTTAACGGGTTCATGTGATTCCCCTCCATAAAGTTGTGCGTCGGATCACGCCACTGCGCGGATCGTGCGTTGCGGCAGGCTGGAAGAATAGGGGACTGACCCCAATAATTCAACGATGCCTGAAGACTTAAGTCCGCCCTTATCGCCGTGCGTCAATATTTGCACTCTGGACGCAAACGGGTACTGCCGGGGCTGTTATCGTACAATTGAGGAAATCGCCCGCTGGCAGAGGATGAGTCATCCCGAGCAACGGGCGCTGCTGCGCACCTTGGGCGAGCGCGCGACCGGTCTTAAATGAATCATTGGAGTATCGATTATGGACGCAATTGAACGAATCAAGAGTCAGCTATCGGCCGCCCCGGTGGTGCTCTATATGAAAGGCACCCCCGATTTCCCGCAATGCGGTTTTTCCGCTCAGACCGTGGGTGCTCTGCGGGCCTGCAAGGCGCAGTTCGCGCACATCAATATTTTCGAAGACCCGGAAGTGCGTGAAGCGCTGAAGACGTACTCGAAGTGGCCCACCTTTCCGCAGCTCTACGTCAACGGTGAGCTGGTCGGCGGCTGCGACATCACGCTGGAAATGTACAAGAGCGGCGAATTGAAGCAGTTGCTGGCGGAGGCCGGCGCCGTAGCCGCTTAAGGCTAAGGGCCCGGCGGGTCAACCTCCACTTCGAGCGGCCCCATGGCGGCCAGACGCCTGCGGCCGGCTTCGAATACGCCTTGAAATTGATTGCACACGATGCAAAATAGATCGGCTGTGCGTTCGGCGTCATAGGCGGCGGAATGTGCGGATGCGGTGTCCCACTCGAGGCCCGCCGCCAGGGTGGCTCGCATCAATACGGTTTGACCGAACGCGATACCGCCGAGAGTGGCGGTATCGAAACTCGAGAATGGGTGAAACGGGTTGCGCTTCACCTGGGTGCGCGCCACGGCCGCATTCAAGAAATTAAGGTCGAATGAGGCATTGTGGCCGACCAGCACCGCACGCGTGCAGTCCGCATTCCTGACCGCGGTTCGAACTTCTTTGAAAATGCGCTGCAGCGCGTCTTCTTCGGCTATGCCCGGCCGTAGGGGATGATGGGGGTCGATACCCGTCACTGCCATCGATGCAGGTTCCAGATTGGCGCCGGGAAACGGGATGACGTGGAAACGATGAGTTTCGCCGCGCGCCAACGTGCCGTCGCTGCGCATATCGATGAGCACGGCCGCAATCTCCAGCAGTGCATCGGTTTGCGAATTGAATCCGCCGGTTTCGACGTCGATGACCACCGGCAGAAAGCCGCGGAATCGCGTCGCAAAGGTAATGGGTGGAAGTTGGGACATGGGTTGATTTGGACAGCCTCCTTAAGGTGTGGTGAGCCGCCACGCGACCGCTTCGCCGGCGCGGTAGGGAATGAGATCACCTTCGCCGAACGCGAATTGCTCAGGCGCCATCCAGGTTTCCTTCAGCAGCGTGATGCGCTCGGTATGGCGGGGCAGCCCGTAGAAATCGGCGCCGAAATGACTGGCAAAGGCTTCCAGCCGGTCCAGCCGGCCGACCGATTCGAAGGCTTCGGCGTACAACTCGATTGCGGCATGGGCCGTGAACATGCCGGCGCATCCACAAGCGTTTTCCTTCGTGCCCCTCTCGTGGGGCGCACTGTCGGTGCCGAGGAAAAACCGCGGACTGCCGCCGGTGGCGGCCTCGAGCAGCGCTTGCCGATCGCGCTCGCGCTTGAGTATCGGCAGGCAATAGTAGTGCGGCCTGATGCCGCCCGAGAAAATCGCATTGCGGTTGTGCAGCAGATGTTGCGGCGTGATCGTGGCCGCGACCCCCGCTCGCGCCGCGCGGACGAACTCCACCGCCCGCGCCGTCGTGATGTGCTCGAGCACCACAGGCAGTTTCGGGAAGCGATGGAGCAGGGGCTCGAGCACGGTATCGATGAAGTGGGTCTCGCGATCAAAGACGTCGACTTCGGCCTGCGGCGATTCACCGTGAACCAGCAACCGCATGCCGACTTCTTCCATGTGGGCGAGTGCTCCGTAGACATGCTTGATGTCGGTGACACCGGCGGCCGAATGCGTGGTCGCGCCGGCCGGATAGAGCTTGACCCCATGAACAAAGGCCGCCGCGCGGGCTCGATCGATCTCATCGGCGGTCGTGGTATTGGTCAGATACAACGTGAGCAGCGGCTCGAATCGGCTGTCCGGGGGCAGTGCCGCAAGGATGCGCTGCCGATAGGCGCGTGCCAGCTCGGTGGTAGTGATCGCTGGTTTCAGATTCGGCATCACAATGGCTCGTCCGAATCGCTGCGCAGTGAATCCGACGACGGCCTTCAGCGCCGCGCCGTCGCGCAGGTGGACGTGCCAGTCGTCCGGCCGCTGAATGCAGAGACGACTCATGCGGGCGTCCGAGATGCGGGCCAGCCGCTGCGCAGCAGCTCGAGCGTGTAACGCACGCCAAATCCCGTAATCTCGGTCGTGATGTGCGCAAGGCCGCCGTGCCGCGTGCCTGCCGCAAGATCCAGGTGCAGCCATGCAATATCATTTGGCACGAATCGGCTCAAAAATCGCGCGGCCAGAATATGATCGCCCTTGCCATCCGCGGCACATTGCATCACGTCGGCGACGCTGCTTTCCAAATCCGTGTCGTAGTCCACGTCCATGGGGAAACACCAGACGCGCTCGCCGCTCAAGCTCCCCGCGGATTCGATTTGTGCGCGGGCCTCCGGGCGATTGGTGAATGCACCGCTGTAGCGTTCGGTAAGAGCGTATACACAGGCACCGGTGAGCGTTGCATAGTCGATGATGGCGCGCGGCTTCTTCGCAGCCGCGAGACTGAGCGCGTCCGCGAGCACCATGCGGCCCTCAGCATCGGTATGGATCACTTGAATGGTCGTGCCGTTCGCCGCTCGCACGATGTCCTGCGGCTTGTAGGCGAGCGGACCGATGCGGTTCTCGGTGATCGCCAGCCAACAATCCACCGCCAACGGCGAGCGCAAAGCGTGCAGGGCATGGAGACTTCCCAATGCGACGGCGCTGCCCTCCATGTCGGTGTGCATGTCCAGCATGCTCTTGTGCGCCTTCAGGTTCGTGCCGCCGGTGTCGAAACAAATGCCCTTCCCGACCAAGCTGACGGCCGGCGCCGCCGCGCCGCGCGGTCGATAGGACAGACAGGCGATCCCGGCGTCGCGAGTGGCGTTGCCGCGAGCCACCGCGAGAAACGCGCCCGCGCCCAGACGCTTGAGCTGTGTTTCGCCATAGAACTTGAAGGTCATCTTAAAGCGTTGCGCGAACTGTTTGAGCAGTCGGCGATAGACGGCCGCATCCAGGGTGCTGGGCGGCAGGGCGGTGAGCCATCGGGCCAGATTGTTGCCGGCCGCGCTCGCCAGCGTCACATCCAGACCCGGCAACTTTTCGCGCCGCGCGAGGTCAATACGTGCCAGTCGCGCCCGGGTCTTGGGCTTGCTCTTGAACGTTGCGAAGCGAAACGCAGCGGCCTCGAGGGCCGCAAGGACGGTATTGAAAGTCGCCTCGGCGGCCGCGGCTGCGCATCCCTGTTGCCAGACCAGCAGAGATTGCGGATCGCCGTCCAACGCGCTGCGTGCGAGTTTGCCGGCGGCTTGCAGGCGCTCGAAGGTGCTCGCTTCGCCGGCCACGCAGGCGACGACCAAGAGGGTCTCCCCTCGAGGCCCGACGCGCAGGTGAAACGTGTCGCCGGCCTTGCGCACCTTGCGCTCATATAACGCGCGCAGCAGCGCGCCATAGGGGAGCGCATTCCAATCGGCCGGCGACGGCGCGAGCGGCAGGAACAGCAACGCACTGGCGTAGCGCGCGAGTATCGATGCACTAATGCGCGCGCCGATCTGGCGCACTGGCACGAGGAGAAGGTCTAAGGGCAAGCGAGTCGGCATATCTTAAAACCGCAAAGGCATCGCGACCTTGCTTGACCGTGAAAAACCAAACCCCGAAGATAGCGCGGGTCAACAACGTAGTGGCAGTTAGCGCAGGGGCGCTGTAACGTGCCTGCCATCTTAACAGGACACGTGGACGTGTGCATTTTATGACGCAACAATCGCCGTTCGAAGACATTGATCCGACCGAAACGCAGGAGTGGCTGGAATCCATCGATTCGGTCATGCGCGCGCAGGGCCCGGAACGCGCGCATTTTTTGCTGGAAAAACTGGTGGACTTTACACGCCGATCCGGTACGTACCTGCCCTTCAAGCCGAACACCGCATATCTGAACACCATATCCAAAGCGCAGGAGCCGGAATACCCCGGTGACCGCTCGTTGGAGCGGCGCAATGAAGCCTATATACGATGGAATGCGCTGGCCATGGTGGTGCAGGCCAACCGCACGAACTCCGAGTATGGCGGCCACATTGCGACTTATGCCTCCGCCGCGACGCTGTATGAGGTCGGCTTCAATCATTTCTGGCGCGCGCGCAGCGCGGCCCATCCCGGCGATATGATCTTTATGCAAGGTCATTCCAGTCCCGGTATTTATGCCCGTGCCTACCTTGAAGGCCGCTTGGACGAAAGCCAGCTGCAACGTTTTCGCCAAGAGGTGCGCGGCGGTGGGTTGTCCTCCTATCCGCATCCCTGGTTGATGCCGGACTTTTGGCAATTTCCCACCGTGTCGATGGGTTTGGGTCCGATGATGGCGATTTTCCAGGCGCGTTTTCTGCGCTACCTGGAGCATCGCGGCATCGTCACCCCCTCCGATCGAAAGGTGTGGGCTTTCTTGGGCGACGGCGAAATGGATGAACCCGAATCGATGGGTGCGCTCACCATGCCGGTGCGGGAGAAGCTCGACAATCTCATTTTCGTGATCAATTGCAACCTGCAGCGGCTCGATGGACCGGTGCGCGGCAATGGCAAGATCATTCAAGAACTCGAAGCGGCATTTCTGGGCGCGGGTTGGAACGTCATCAAGGTTTTATGGGGAGGACGCTGGGATCCGCTGCTGGAGCGGGATCAAAAGGGATTCCTCAAGCGAGTGATGGAAGAATGCGTGGACGGCGAATACCAGAATTTCAAGTCCAAAGGCGGCGCGTATACCCGCGAACATTTCTTCGGCAAGTACCCTGAGTTGAAAGAAATGGTCGCCAACATGTCCGATGAGGAGATCTGGCACTTGAATCGCGGCGGTCACGATCCGCAAAAGGTCTACGCTGCCTATGCGTCGGCCGTTGCGCATGCGGGTGCACCCACGGTGATTCTGGCGAAAACCGTCAAGGGATTCGGCATGGGCAAGGCGGGCGAAGGCCTCAATTCCACCCATCAACAAAAGAAGCTCACCGACGAAAATCTCAAGGAAGTCCGCGATCGCTTCAATATCAAAATCACCGATGAGGAAATCGCCGGACTGTCGTTCAGAAAGCCCGCCGAGGACAGCGAAGAGCTGCAATACCTGCAGGAGCGACGCTCGGCTCTAGGCGGGTATCTGCCTGCCCGCACTTCGGCGGCGCCGCCCTTGGTCGTACCGCCGCTCGAAGCATTCAGCACCCTGCTGGAAGGCACGGGCGATCGCGAGATATCGACGACCATGGCGTTGGTGCGAATGATGACAACCTTGGTCAAGGACAAAAACATCGGCAAGCATGTGGTGCCCATCGTTCCCGACGAGGCACGAACCTTCGGCATGGAAGGGATGTTTCGGCAAGTGGGTATTTATTCGTCCGTTGGGCAGCTCTACACGCCGCAGGATGCGGATCAGCTCATGTTTTATCGCGAAGATAAGCAGGGGCAGATTCTCGAAGAGGGCATCAACGAGGCGGGCAGCATGTGTTCGTGGATCGCCGCGGCCACGGCTTATGCGAATCACGGCGTGAGCATGGTGCCATTTTATATCTATTACTCGATGTTTGGATTCCAGCGCGTCGGCGATTTTATCTGGGCGGCGGGCGACAGCCAGGCGCGGGGATTCTTGATCGGAGGCACCGCCGGGCGCACGACGCTGGCCGGTGAGGGATTGCAGCATCAGGACGGGCACAGCCAATTGGTCGCCACCACGGTGCCGAACTGTGTGGCCTATGACCCTACCTACGCCTATGAGTTGGCGGTGATCGTGCAGGACGGCCTGCGCCGTATGTACCAGGATCAGGAAAGTATTTTCTACTACATCACCTGCATGAATGAGAACTACGCGCATCCTGCGATGCCGGCCGGCGCGGCGCAGGGCATCTTGAGCGGCATGTACCTGCTGCAAAGCGGCGGTCGCGGCAAGGTGCGGGTGACGCTGCTCGGTTCGGGCACGATATTGCGAGAAGTGCTGGCGGCGGCGGAGCTGCTGGAGCAAGGCTATGGAGTGCCGGCCGATGTTTATTCGGTGACGAGCTTCAGCGAGCTGCGCAAGAATGCGCTCGCCATCGAGCGCTGGAACATGCTGCACCCGAGCGAGCCGCGCAAGCAGACTTACATCCAGGAGGTATTGACGGATCGCCAGGGCCCCTTCATTGCCGCCACCGACTACATGAAGACAGTGGCTGATCAGATTCGACAGTGGGTGCCGGGCCCCTATACGGCATTGGGAACGGACGGCTTCGGTCGCAGTGATTCGCGCGCGGAGCTGCGGCGTTTCTTCGAAGTCGATCGGCACTACGTGGTGGTCGCCGCCCTCAAAGCGCTGTCGGATGAGGGCAAGATCGACGCCCAAACGGTGAACAAGGCCATGCAATCATTCGGGATCGATCCGGAAAAATCCAATCCCGTGTCGGTCTAACGATCATGGCAAGTCCAATCGAAGTTAAGGTTCCGGACATCGGCGGTTTCAAGGACGTCAACGTCATCGACGTGCTGGTCAAAGATGGCCAGCAGATCGAAAAGGAAACTCCGCTGGTCACCATTGAAACGGAAAAGGCGGCCATGGACGTGCCGTCCCCTGTTGCAGGCAAGATCGCGCAGGTCAAACTCAAGACCGGCGATAAAGTATCCGAAGGCTCCTTGATCCTGCTGATCGAACCGGCCGCAGCCGCTGCGCCCGCAGACAAGCCTGCCGCCCCAGCGCCAGCCTCGGCGCCAACTGCGGACAAGACCGTTGCAGCAGCTTCCTCACCGCCGCCGGAAATGGCGGCGGCGTCGGGCGCTGCATCCAATGCCGTGCCCAGCGCGACACCGGCTCCCGCGCCGAATCGTGCGCCGCCGGCC